>NZ_JBTOLC010000031.1:0-71437 GCF_054551825.1 Streptomyces sp. L500 | reverse complement strand
ACGCCGCCGAACAATCTTTCAAGGACCCTTGGTCCCAGCGTTCACGCTGGGACCAAGGGTCCTTTTTGTTTTTCCCCGAAGCGCGCCCGCCATCAGGGTGCGTGAGAATGACTGCGGTACCTCAAGACAGGAGTCACGTCGATGTCCACCAACTCTCCCGACGGTCGCTCGGGCGGCGAGCCGCGTCGCGGTGGAGGCCCCCGCGGCCCGCGCGGCGGCGGTTTCGGTCGCCGTGACGACCGCGCCGGCGGCGGTTTCCGCCGTGACGACCGTGGTCCCCGTCGTGACGATGACCGTGGTGGTTTCCGCCGCGATGAGCGTCGTGACGACCGTCCGCCTTTCCGTCGTGACGACCGCCGTGACGACCGTGGCCCGCGCCGTGATGACGACCGTGGTGGCTTCCGCCGCGACGACCGCGGTCCCCGTCGTGACGACCGCGCCGGCGGCACTGGCGGCACTGGCGGCACTGGCGGCGGTTTCCGCCGCGATGACCGTGGTGGTCGTCCCGGTAGTGGCGGCTTCGGCCGTCGCGACGACGACCGTGGCGGTTTCCGTCGCGACGAGCGCCGCGATGACCGTGGCCCGCGCCGTGATGACGACCGTGGCGGTTTCCGCCGCGATGAGCGCCGCGACGACCGCCCGTCCTTCCGCCGTGACGAGCGTCGCGATGACCGCGGTCCCCGCCGTGACGACCGCGCCGGCGGCGGTTTCCGCCGTGACGACCGTGGCCCCCGTCGTGACGATGACCGTGGTGGCTTCCGCCGCGATGACCGCCGCGACGAGCGCCCGTCCTTCCGCCGTGACGACGACCGTGGCGGTTTCCGTCGCGACGACCGTCGCGATGACCGTGGCCCGCGCCGTGATGACGACCGTGGCGGTTTCCGCCGTGACGAGCGCCGCGACGACCGCCCGTCCTTCCGCCGTGACGACGAGCGCGGTGGTTTCCGCCGTGACGACCGTCGCGATGACCGTGGCCCGCGTCGCGATGACGACCGTGGTGGCTTCCGCCGCGATGAGCGTCGTGACGACCGCCCGTCCTTCCGTCGCGACGAGCGCCGCGATGACCGTGGCCCGCGTCGCGATGACGACCGTGGTGGCTTCCGCCGCGATGACCGTGGTCCCCGTCGTGACGATGACCGTGGCGGTTTCCGCCGTGACGACCGTGGCCCGCGCCGTGACGACGACCGTCGCGACGACCGTGGCCCCCGTCGTTCCTTCCGTGACGACCGCCAGGGCGGCGGCTACCGTGGCCGCGACGAGCGTTCCGGTGGCTACGGCCGTCGTGACGACCGGGACCGGGACCGTGGTGACCGCGAGCCGGTGAAGCGGCTGCCGATCCCCGAGGACGTGACCGGCGACGAGATCGACGCCGACGTGCGGCAGGAGCTGATGAGCCTGCCCAAGACGCTCGCCGAGGACGTCGCCCGCAACCTCGTCATGGTCGCCAACCTCCTCGACGAGGAGCCCGAGCAGGCGTACGCCTACTCCCGCGTGGCCCTGCGGCTCGCCTCCCGTGTCGCCGCCGTGCGCGAGGCCGCCGGCTTCGCCTCCTACGCGACCGGCCAGTACTCCGAGGCCCTCGCCGAGTTCCGTGCCGCGCGCCGCATGACCGGTTCCGTCGAGCTGTGGCCGATCATGGCCGACTGCGAGCGCGGCATGGGCCGCCCGGAGCGTGCCCTGGCCATGGCCGGTGAGCCCGAGGTCCAGAAGCTGGACAAGGCGGGTCAGGTCGAGATGCGCCTGGTCGCCGCCGGCGCCCGTAAGGACATGGGCCAGGCCGAGGCCGCCGTGGTCACGCTCCAGAGCCCCGAGCTGGCGTCGAACGCCGTCCAGCCCTGGACCGCGCGCCTGCGGTACGCCTACGCCGACGCGCTGCTCGAGGTCGGTCGTGAGACCGAGGCCCGTGAGTGGTTCGCCAAGGCTCTCGAGGCGGACCAGGGCGGCACGACCAACGCCTCCGACCGGCTCGCCGAGCTGGACGGCGTGGAGTTCACGGACGCCCTCGAGGAGGACGCCGAGACCGAGGCCAAGGCCGAGGTCGAGGTCGAGGTCAAGGACGAGGCGGCCGAGCCCGCCGAGGCCAAGGACGTCGAAGAGGCCAAGGACGCCAAGGACGAGGAGTCCGGCAGCCAGGGCTGATCACTGACGTGATCGACAAGGAGGGCGGCACCCCATCCCGGGGTGCCGCCCTCCACGCGTATCCGCTCAGTTCAGGGCCAGGCTCCGCAGCACCAGGCCCGTCGCCGGCTTGGGGCCGAACGACGTCGACTTGCGCGGCATCGTCACGCCCTGCTCGGCGAGCTCGCGCACGACGTCCTCGTGGACGGGGTGCATCAGCACGGCCGTCCCCCCGTGGCGCACGGCCTGCCGGACGACCGCCGACGTGTCGTGGATGTAGCCGATGTGCTCCGGGTCGTCCGGCACGTTCCAGATGTGCTCCAGCAGCAGTGAGTGGAGCACCGTCGCGTCCAGCTCGCGCCAGGCCCGGGGCCGGTCGGCGGGGACGGTCCGTTCGAGCAGGGCCGGGTCCGGGCGGTCCAGGAGGTGGAAGCGGCCGTCGCCGGCGAGGACGAAGGCGTTGCCCGGTCCGGCGGCGGCCTCCGCGAGGGCGCCGAGGGCGTCCTCCAGCGGGCCGTCGATCGTGCGGACGCGGAAGGCGCCGCCCAGCGCCTCCAGGGCCGTCCCGACGGGGAGCTTGTGGAGCAGCCGGTGGATGGCCCGGACACGCAGGGGGTAGCGGGCGGTGTCCACGAGGAGGACGAGGCCGAAGTCCCAGGGGCCGGGTGCGGGTTGCTCGGAGCGCAGGCGCAGGTAGGTGGCCCAGCGGTGGTGGCCGTCGGCGATGAGGGCGTGCCGGTGGGAGAGGTCCTCGTCGATGAGGGCGAGGTCCCGGGCGTCGGTGATCGACCACAGGCGGTGGGCGTAGCCGTCGTCGGTCGTGGTGGAGAACAGGGGGTCCGTGAGGATCACCCGCTCGATGACGGCCGCCGTGCTCTCGGTGCCGTCGTCGTCGCCGCGGTAGGAGAAGAGCAGGGGCTCCAGGTTGGCGGCGGTGTCGCGCATCAGCGCGGCGCGGTCCTCGATGATGTGCGGCATGACGTCCTCGTGGGGCAGGACGACGCCCTCCTCGCGCGGGGTGAGCCGCAGGGCCCCGATCAGGCCGCGCTGGAGTATGCCCTCGCCGCGCTGCTCGTAGACGTAGAGCGCGGGTTCGGGGTCGGGGGCGAGCACCCGCTCGTCCTGCCAGCGGCGCAGGGTGTCCGCGGCCTGGCGGTGGCGGTCGGCGGCGGTGGCGGCCTGGGGGAGGATGAGCCGGACGATGTTGTACGGGTCCGCGGTCTCCAGGAGGCGCAGGCCGTCGGGGCGGACGACGACGTCGTACGGCGGGGAGGTCACCGCCGCGAGACTGCCCACTCGTTCGGGAACGTAGCGCAGTCCTCGGAAGGGCGCGAGCCGGAGCCCGCGTGCTGCGGATTCGCCGGTGCCGTGGCCTGGAGTGCTCATTGTGAAATGTTATGTCCCAGGGCCGGATCGGCAATGATCCGGGAAGAGACATGCAGCACAGAGGAGCGATCACCCCATGAACGACAGTGTCCGGACCCGGCCCGACGGCAGCGAGCGGCCGCTGAGCACGGCCTATGACACGGCCCTGCTCGACCTCGACGGCGTGGTCTACGCCGGTGGTGAGGCGATCGCGCACGCCGTGGAGTCGCTCGGCACGGCGCGGGACGGCGGGATGCACCTCGCGTACGTGACGAACAACGCGGCGCGGACGCCGGGGACCGTGGCCGGGCATCTGACGGAGCTGGGCATTCCGGCGGAGCCGGGTGATGTGATCACCTCGGCGCAGGCGGTGGCGCGGCTGATGTCCGATCAGTTGCCGTCCGGGGCCCGGGTGTTGGTGATCGGCGCGGAGGGGCTGCGGGTCGCGCTGCGGGAGCGCGGGCTGGTGCCGGTGGAGTCGCTGGACGACGATCCGGCCGCGGTCGTGCAGGGGTACGGCGGGCCGGACATGCCGTGGTCGCGGCTGATGGAGGCGTCGTACGCGGTGGCGCGGGGACTGCCGTGGTTCGCCTCGAACACGGACCTGACCATTCCGAGCGCGCGCGGTATCGCGCCGGGGAACGGCTCCGCGGTGGAGGTCGTGAGGATAGCCACGGGGGCCGAGCCGCAGGTGGCGGGGAAGCCGCAGCCGCCGATGCACCGCGAGACGATTCTGCGGACCGGGGCGGAGCGGCCGCTGGTGGTCGGCGACCGGCTCGACACGGACATCGAGGGGGCGTTCGTCGGCGGTGTGGACTCGCTGCTCGTGCTGACCGGGGTGACGACGCCCGCGACGCTGCTCGCGGCGCGGCCGGAGCACCGGCCGACGTTCGTGGCGGAGGACCTGCGGGGGTTGTTGGAGCCGCAGCCCTCGGTTTCCGGCTCCGCCGGTGAGGGTTTCCGCTGTGGCGGGTGGACGGCGTCCGTCCAGGACGGTGAGCTCGCGCTCGACGGCGAGGGTGAGCGGATCGACGCGTTGCGGGCGCTGTGCGCCGCCGCGTGGACGGCGGCGGGCGAGGGCTCCTGCGCCCTCGACGCGGGGAAGGCGCTGGCGCGGCTGGGCTGGTAGCGGGGGCGGGCGGGTCCGGGCGGGGGTGAGGGGCTTCGCCCCCGTCCCCGGGCCCCAGATCCGCTCAGCCCGTGAGTTCCGCCAGGAGGTCTTCCTCCGTGGCGCCCCGGCGCCAGTAGCCGGTGAAGGTGATCGCGCGGCGGTCGATGCCGCGGTCGCCCACGAGGTGGCGGCGGAGGGCGCGGACGGTGCCGGATTCGCCGGCGATCCAGGCGTAGGGGGTGCCCGGGGGCAGGTCCGCGGCGCGGACGGCGTCCAGGGTGGGCGCCTCGCGGTGGGTGCCGCGGATCAGCCAGGTGATGTCCGCGTCGGCCTCCGTCTTGAGGTCCTGGACGTCGTCCGGGTGGCCGACCTCGATCCAGACGCGGGCCGGGGTGCCCGCCGGGAGCCAGGCGAGGATGCCCGCGACGGCGGGCAGCGCGGATTCGTCGGCGGTGAGCAGCACCCAGTCCGTGCCGGCCGGCGGCTGGAAGTCGGCGCCGCCGTTGTCCTCGGCCCCCGGGCCCAGGACGGCGACGCGGTCGCCGGGGCGGGCCGTGCGGGACCAGAGCGAGGCGGGCCCGCCCCGGTGGCCGTCGCCGTCCCCGTGCTGGACGAAGTCGACGTCCAGCTCGTCCGGGTCGTGGCGCAGCTCGCGCACGGTGTACGAGCGCATGACGGCCCGGACCGCCGGGTCCTGGCGGCGCCACTCCGCGTACCAGCCGGTGCCCAGGTCGTCCGGGAGGACGGGGGCGTCCTGGCCGGGCTGTGGCAGGAAGAGCTTGAAGCGCTGGTCGCGGCCGTCGGTGACCATGTCGCCGAGGCGGTCCCCGCCCAGGGTGACGCGGACGAGCGAGGGGCTGACCCGCTCGGTCCGTATGACGTGGAGGTCGAACCAGCGGTAGGGCGGGGTGGGGGCGGCGTCGCTCATCGCGGGGGCGGTCCTTTCCGGGGGCGGGGTCAGGAGGTCTTCTTGGCCTTCTCGACGGCCGCGGCGAGGCCCTCGAGGAGCGGCGCGCAGCCGGCGTAGGAGAAGCGGGGCTCGCTGAGCCAGGGGGTGACCTGGCCGGCCTTGACGGCGGGGAGCCGTTCCCAGGTGGGCTTGGCGGCGAGGTCCTTGGGCTGGAGGGCGGAGGTGCGGCTGTCCAGCAGGATCACGTCGGGCCGGTACTTGTCGGCGTTCTCCCAGCTGAGGCTCTCGAAGTAGCCGCCCTGGTCGGTCTTCTCGGGGACGACGAAGTCGACGCCGAGCTCGCGGAAGTACATGAGGTCGGCGTTGACGGCCGGGTTGGAGACGTAGAAGAGGTCGGCGCTGCCGGAGGCGGCCATGACCTTGACGGGGTTGCCCTTGGCGGCCTTGCGCAGGGTCTCGGCGGCCTTCTCGAAGCGGGCCTTGGCGTCGGTGACCTTGCGGTCCTTCAGGTCCGCGCCGAGGGATCCGGCGAGGGCCGCGTAGCGCTTGACGATCTCCAGCATGGGGACGCGGGAGGCGGTGAGGGCGACGCTGGGGGCGAGGGCCAGGATCTTCTTCTTGCTGTCGTCGGGCACGTACCAGAGCGCGTCCGGCTCGTACATGTTGGTGACGAGCAGGTCGGGGTTCAGCCCGGCGTACTTCTCGACGTTGAACTCGCCCCAGGCGTTGCCGAGGACGGTGAGCTTGTCGACGGCGAGGTCGCCGGCCTGGGGGTCGGGCTTGCCGTCCTTGAGCTTGGTGGGGCCGAAGACGCCGACGCATGCGACGCCGAAGTCGTGGAGGGCGGCCGCGGTGCCGGTGAAGGCGACGATGCGGCGCGGCGTCCGGTCCTTCCTGACGGTCTGTCCGCGGTCGTCCTTGAAGGTCCAGGGGCCCTTCTTGCCGGCCGCCTGTCCGCTCTCCTCACCGGAGTCCGACGATCCGCCGCCCCCGCAGGCGGTGACGAGGGCGCCGAGGCCCAGGGCGCCGCCGGCGGCCAGGAGTCCTCGGCGGGAGGGGTTCGCGATGCGGGGGGTGCTCATGGGTGGTGCTTCTCTCCGTGAGGATCAAGAGTGTGAGGGTAGGCTAACCTAACCAGGTGTTGGCTGACACTTCTCCCCAAACCGGTACCGCCCCCGAGGCCGTACCCCGCGGCAGAGGCGCCCGGCGCCTCGCCGGGCTGGTCGTCTCGACGGGCGTGCTCCTGCTGGTCGTCGTCGCGTCCCTGGCCGTCGGCGCCAAGCAGATCCCCGTCGACCAGGTCTGGCACGGGCTGTTCCACTACACCGGCGCCGACGCCGACGTGGTCGTCCGCGACGTCCGCGTCCCCCGCACCGCCCTCGGGCTGCTCGTCGGCGCCGGACTCGGCCTCGCCGGCACGGTGATGCAGGCCCTCACCCGCAACCCCCTCGCCGACCCCGGGCTGTTCGGCATCAACGCCGGGGCCGCGGCCGCCGTCGTCTCCGGCGTCAGCTTCCTCGGCGTCACCTCGCTCACCGGCTATGTGTGGTTCGCCTTCCTGGGCGCCGCCGCCGTCTCCGTCGTGGTGTACGCGCTGGGCGGCAGCCGGGGCGCCACACCCGTACGCCTCGCCCTCGCCGGCACCGCCGTGACGGCCGCGCTCAACGGCTACGTCTACGCGGTGCAGCTGATGGACACCGCCGCCCTGGACCGGATGCGCTTCTGGACCGTCGGCTCCCTGGCCTCCGCCAACGCCACCGTCGTCCGGCAGATCGCCCCCTTCGCCGTCGTCGGCATCGTGCTCGCCCTGCTCCTGGCACGGCCGCTCAACGCCATGGCCCTCGGCGACGACCAGGCCCGCGCCCTGGGCACCCGGCTGACCGCGACCCGCGTCCTCGCCCTGCTCACCGTCACCCTCCTGTGCGGCGCGGCGACCGCCGCCTGCGGGCCCGTCGTCTTCATCGGCCTGATGGTGCCGCACGTCGTCCGCTCCTTCACCGGCCCCGACCTGCGCTGGGTCCTGCCCTACGCGGCCGTCCTCGCACCCGTGCTCCTCCTCGGCTCGGACATCGCGGGCCGGATCCTCACCCGCCCCTCCGAACTCCAGGTCGGCATCGTCACCGCGCTGATCGGCGGACCCGTCTTCATCCACCTCGTACGCCGCCGGAGGATGGCCCAGCTGTGAACGTCCCCGAATCCCCGCGGCCGGTCCGCGCGCTGCGCACCCGTGGCGGTCTCTCCGTGCGCGTCGCGCCGCGCGCCGTGCTCGTCGTGGCCCTGCTGGCGGCCGCCGCGCTCGCCGCCTCTGTCGCCCTCATCGGCACCGGCGACTACCCCATGACCTTCGCCGACGTCCTCCGCACCCTCACGGGCGGCGGGACCGACGCGCAGGAGTTCATCGTCCACGACCTGCGGCTGCCGCGCGTCCTCGTCGGCCTCCTGGTCGGCACCGCCCTCGGACTGGCCGGCGCCGTCTTCCAGTCCGTCTCCCGCAACCCGCTCGGCAGCCCCGACGTGATCGGCCTCGGCCAGGGCTCCTCCGTGGGCGCGCTCACCGTCATCGTCCTCTTCCACGGCGACCCCACGGCCGTCGCCGCCGGAGCCGTCGCCGGCGGGCTGCTCTCCGGCGCCGCGATCTACGCCCTGGCCTGGCAGCGCGGCGTGCACGGCCACCGGTTCGTCCTCGTCGGCATCGCCATGTCCGCCGTCCTCGTCGCCGTCATCGGCTACCTGCTCACCAAGGCCAACCTCACCGACGCGGCCCGCGCCACCGTCTGGATGGTCGGCTCCCTCAACGGCCGTGACTGGGGCCAGGTCTGGCCCCTGCTCGGCGTCTGCGCCGTGCTCGTCCCCGCCGTCCTCGGCCACGGGCGGAGCCTGCGCATGCTGGAGATGGGTGACGACTCCGCCTACGCGCTCGGCGTGCCCGTCGAACGGACCCGGCTGGTCACCATGGGCGCCGCCGTCCTGCTCACCGCCGTCGCCACGGCCGCCGCCGGACCCATCTCCTTCGTCGCCCTCGCCGCGCCCCAGCTGGCCCGGCGCCTCACCCGCTCACCGGGCCCCAGCCTCACCGCCGCCGCCTCCACCGGCGCGGCCCTGCTGGTCGGCGCCGACTGGACCGCCCAACGCCTCTTCGGCGCCGACCAACTGCCCGTCGGCGCGCTCACCGGCATGCTCGGCGGCTGCTACCTGCTGTGGCTGCTCCACACCGAGCGCAGGGCGGGACGGGTATGAGCACGTACGCACAAGGAGAGAACCCCATGAGCCGGCTGTCCGCCGAATCCGTCACCCTCGCCTACGACGGGCGGGTCATCGCGGAGGACCTCTCCGTCGCCGTCCCCGACAACTCCTTCACCGTCATCGTCGGCCCCAACGCCTGCGGCAAGTCCACCCTGCTGCGCGCCCTGTCCCGGATGCTCAAGCCGCGGGCCGGCGCCGTCCTGCTCGACGGCGCCGCCATCGGCTCGTACCCGGCCCGCAAGGTCGCCCGTACGCTCGGCCTGCTGCCGCAGTCCTCGGTCGCGCCCGACGGCATCACCGTCGCCGACCTCGTCGCCCGCGGCCGCCACCCCCACCAGGGGCTGCTGCGGCAGTGGTCGCCCGAGGACGAGCGGATCGTCCAGGAGTCGATGGCCGCCACCGGCGTCGCCGCCCTCGCCGACCGGTACGTCGACGAACTCTCCGGCGGCCAGCGCCAGCGCGTGTGGATCGCCATGGCCCTCGCCCAGCGCACCCCGCTGCTGCTCCTCGACGAGCCGACGACCTTCCTCGACATCCAGCACCAGATCGAGATCCTCGACCTGTGCGCCGAACTCCACGAGAACCAGGGCCGGACCCTTGTGGCCGTTCTGCACGACCTCAACCACGCGGCCCGCTACGCCACCCACCTGATAGCCATGCGCGACGGGCGCGTCGTCGCCGAGGGAGCGCCCGGCGACATCGTGACGGCCGAGCTCGTGGAACGGGTCTTCGGGCTGCGCTGCCAGGTCATCGACGACCCGCAGACCGGTACCCCGCTCGTCGTGCCGGCGGCGCGGCGGGTGCCGACGGGGGCTACAGGATCGAGCGCAGCCGCAGCACGTCCCGCAGGCCCGCCTTCAGCCTGACCCGGCCACCGGCCCACGCCCGCGCGAAGTTCAGCTTTCCGTCGACCAGGGCCACCAGATCGTCCCCGGTCATCTCCAGGGCGATCTCCGCCCGCCGCTCCGGGACGCCCTCCACGGTCCGCACCTCCTTGAGGTGCCCTTCCCGGAGATGTCCCACGAAGGTGACGTCCAGGTCCGTCACATGGCAGCTGAGCGAGCGGTCGGGCGTGGCGGCGGCCCGGAGCTCGCCGCTCGCGCCCGCGAGGTGCTCCGCCAGCCGGTCGAGTGCGCCCCGGCACTCATCGATCGTCGCCATCGCCATGGACGGTACCCCAGGCGGGCGGGAACGCAGGAGTAACACCCGCGACCGGGTAGCGTCGGGTTCATGACCGACTCGACACCGCTCTCTCCGGAGCCTCTGGAGGCCCTGGAGTCCCTGGGGGATCCGGAGACTCCTGGGGCCGCCGTGCAGGCACCGGAGGCCCCGGAGCCTCAGCCGCTCGGCGTCGAGCGCGTCCCCACCGGCGACCCCGGCGTGGACGCCCACCTGGCCCGGCTCGCGGACGCCGACCACCTCGACGCGAGCGGTCACCTCGCGGTGTACGAGGATGTACACCAGGGGCTGCGCGACGCGCTCGGCGCGCTCGACCGGCCCCCGGGGCCGCCGCCCGGCCCCGCACGTCCGTACGACAACAGGAGCTGAACCGCCCGTGGCAGTGACCCGCCGCCGACTCGACGCGGAGCTGGTGCGCCGCAAGCTGGCCCGTTCCCGCGAGCACGCGAGCCAGCTGATCGCCGCCGGCCGGGTGACCGTAGGAGGGACGACGGCGACCAAGGCCGCCACCCAGGTGGAGACCGCCGCCGCCATCGTCGTCTCCCAGGACGACAGCGACCCCGACTACGTCTCGCGCGGCGGCCACAAGCTCGCCGGCGCGCTGGCGGCCTTCGTGCCGCTCGGCCTGAAGGTCGAGGGGCGCCGCGCGCTCGACGCCGGCGCCTCCACCGGCGGGTTCACCGACGTGCTGCTGCGGTCCGGTGCCGCGCACGTCGTCGCCGTCGACGTCGGTTACGGGCAGCTCGCCTGGTCCCTGCAGAGCGACGAGCGCGTCACCGTGAAGGACCGTACGAACGTACGCGAATTGACGCTGGAGCAGATCGACGACCAGCCAGTCGATCTGGTCGTCGGTGACCTGTCCTTCATTCCGCTCGGACTGGTGCTGCCCGCGCTCGTGCGCTGCTCCGCGCCCGACGCGGACCTCGTCCTCATGGTCAAGCCGCAGTTCGAGGTCGGCAAGGAACGCCTCGGCGCCGGCGGCGTGGTGCGCAGCGCCGAGCTGCGGGCCGAGGCGGTGCGCGCGGTCGCCGGGCGCGCGGCCGAGCTCGGGCTCGGCGTACTCGGGGTTACCGCGAGCCCGCTGCCCGGGCCGTCCGGCAACGTCGAGTACTTTCTGTGGCTGCGCGCCGGTGCGCCTCAACTGGACCCGGCGGATGTCGACCGTGCAGTGGCGGAGGGGCCCCGTTGACCACTTCAGAAGCACCATCCGGACGTACTGTCTTCCTGCTCGCCCACACCGGGCGCCCGGCGGCGATCCGCAGCGCCGAACTCGTCGTCCAGGGGCTGCTGCGCTGCGGCATCGGCGTGCGGGTGCTCGCCGAGGAGGCCGCGGACCTGCCGCTGCCGGCCGCGGTCGAGCGCGTCGAGGCCGGGCCGGGGTGCGGCGACGTTCTGGCGGGCTGTGAGCTGTTGGTCGTGCTCGGCGGCGATGGCACGCTGCTGCGGGGCGCGGAGTTCGCGCGCAGCTCGGGGGTGCCCATGCTGGGCGTCAACCTCGGGCGGGTCGGCTTCCTCGCGGAGGCCGAGCGCGACGACCTCGACAAGGTCGTCGACCGGGTGGTCACCTGTGCCTACGAGGTCGAGGAGCGGATGACCCTCGACGTGCTGGTCCGTACGGACGGGCGCGTCGTGCACACCGACTGGGCGCTGAACGAGGCGTCGGTGGAGAAGGCGGCGCGGGAGCGGCTGCTGGAGGTCGTGACCGAGGTGGACGGGCGGCCGGTTTCCCGTTTCGGCGGGGACGGGGTGGTGTGCGCCACGCCCACCGGGTCGACGGCCTACGCCTTCTCGGCGGGTGGGCCCGTGGTGTGGCCGGAGGTCGAGGCGCTGCTGATGGTGCCGATCAGTGCCCACGCTCTTTTCGCCAAGCCGCTGGTGACGGCGCCGGACTCGGTGCTGGCGGTGGAGGTGCAGCCGCAGACGCCGAAGGGCGTGCTGTGGTGCGACGGGCGGCGGAGTGTGGAGCTGCCGGCGGGGGCGCGGGTGGAGGTGCGGCGGGGAGCCGTGCCGGTTCGGCTGGCGCGGCTCCACCATGCCTCGTTCACGGACCGTCTGGTCGCGAAGTTCGCCCTTCCCGTGGCGGGGTGGCGGGGGGCGCCGCACTAGGCCGCCGGGCCGTACCCCCCATCCCGCGCCGCCGGGCGCGGGAGACCCCCACCGGCGGTCAGCCGGACGTCAGGCGTGCCCGCGCCTCCGCGAGAGCGGAGTCGCGGCCCGACGCCAGCTCGTCGTCCGTGAAGACCGGCGTGCGAACGTCCGGCGCGATGCCGTCCCCGTCGTACGACACCCCCGTCCGCGGGTCGCGGAACTCCTCGTTCGGCAGCCCGAACGTCCAGCCGTTGGGCAGCCGGCGTTCCATGACGTCGGAGAACGAGCCGTTCGTGTTCGCGCCGATGCGTGTGGGCCGGGAGGGGCGGCCCATGAGGGCCTGGGTCGTGGTTTCCCCCGCGCTGATCGTCAGGCGGCCGGTGAGGACGGCCAGCGGGCCGGTGTAGACCGGACCGCCGCGGTGCGGGAGCACCCGGACCGGTTCGGCCGGGGTGAACTTCCGGGGGTCCTTGGCGTCGTCGCGCGCCTGCTTCAGGTACGCCGTGTACGGCCGGTCCGTCAGCCGTTCGGCCACGTGGAGGCCGAGGCGGTCCGAGCCGCCGCCGTTGAAGCGGAGGTCGAGGACAAGGCCGCGCAGGGCCTTCGGGCCGGTGGTCCGCTCGCGGGTGAGGACGGCGTCGAGGGCGCGGTCGAGCTCGGCGCGGTCCGCCGCGAAGGTCTCGTCGTCGGTGTAGTTCAGGAAGCCGGTCAGGCGGAGGTAGCCGACGCCGTCCGGGAGCTCGGCGAAGGAGATCTTGCCCTTGCCCCATCGCTGGAGGTGGTCTTCCCCGACGCTGTGGGCGATCGACGTGTCGATGCGGCGGATCAGCTCGCCCGTCGGGAACGGGGTGTCCTCGCGGTGGCCTCCGAAACGGTCCTCCGGGCCCTCGCCCTTGACCAGGTACGTGTGGCCGTCGTGCAGCGGCTCGATCATCGCTCGCAGGATGCCGAACAGCTCCTGGTCGGTGGTCCGGTCGGTGACCATCGGCCGGTAGTGGTCGCGGACGGCCCGCCAGTCGATGTGCTTCATGGCGAAGAAGGGGTAATTCTCCGCGTACGTCTGCCAGAAGACGTCGAAGACCGCCCGGGGGTCCTTCGCCGGGCGCGGGGCGCGGCACGCGTCCGGCAGCGCGGGGAGGCGCCGCAGGACGCGGTGGCCGACGCTGCTCGCGTAGCTCAGCCGGGCCCGGCCCGGGCCGTCGGGGGCGACCGTGGCGGTGGCCTCCCCGAGCGCGGTGACCTCGCCGGGCAGGCAGCCGACGGACGTCGTCTCGTATGCGCGCAGGAGCCGGCCCCCGTTCTCGACCGAGACGACCGTGCCGTAGCCGTCCGTCCGCCACACCCCGTCGAGGGAGGCTGTGGGGCGGGCGGTCGCCGTCGGCGTGGCGGTGAGGACCACGGACGAGGCCAGGAGGGCGAGGGAAACGCTTTTGATCATGATGTAAGCCTGATGCCGCAAGGGTCCCCGTGCCCATGGGGCCGTCACCCGGAACGGTGGTGGGGTTCTCCCCCGGGGCGATCGGTGGGGGAGGCCGTCGCGAGCCGCCCCCGGAACCTCGTATGGTCGTATCCGTGTTGGAGGAGATGCGGATCCGGTCCTTGGGCGTCATTGACGACGCGGTGGTCGAGCTGTCGCCCGGTTTCACGGCGGTGACCGGCGAGACCGGTGCCGGCAAGACCATGGTCGTCACCAGCCTCGGGCTGCTGCTCGGCGGGCGCGCCGACCCCGCGCTGGTGCGGGTGGGCGCCAAGGCGGCCGTGGTCGAGGGGCGGCTCGCCGTCGGCGGCCGGTCGTCCGTGGCCGTGCGGGCCGAGGAGGCCGGCGCCGAGCTGGACGACGGGACGCTGCTCGTCAGCCGCACCCTGTCCGCCGAGGGGCGCTCCCGCGCCCACCTGGGCGGGCGGAGCGTGCCCGTCGGGCTGCTGGGCGAGCTGGCCGACGAGCTGGTGGCCGTGCACGGGCAGACCGACCAGCAGGGGCTCCTGCGGCCCGCCCGGCAGCGGCAGGCCCTCGACCGGTACGCCGGTGACGCCGTGGCCGCCCCGCTGGCCAAGTACGCCGACGCGTACCGGCGGCTGCGGGCCGTCTCCGCCGAGCTGGGCGAGATCACCGAGCGGGCGCGGGAGCGGGCCCAGGAGGCCGATCTGCTGCGGTTCGGGCTCGACGAGATCGCCGCGACGGAGCCCCTGCCCGGGGAGGACGCCGAGCTCGCCGCCGAGGCCGAGCGGCTCGGCCACGCCGAGTCCCTCGCCTCCGCCGCCACCGCCGCGCACGCCGCGCTCGCGGGCGACCCCGAGGACCCCGAGGGCGTCGACGCCGGCACTCTCGTGGCGGGCGCCCACCGGGCCCTCGCCGCCGTGCGCTCCCACGACCCGGCCCTCGCCGCCCTGGCCGACCGGCTCGCCGAGCTGGGCATCCTCCTCGCCGACGTGGCGGGCGAGCTCGCCTCGTACGCCTCCGGCCTGGACGCCGACCCCCGCCGCCTCGCCACCGTCGAGGAGCGCCGCGCCTCGCTCGCCCACCTCACCCGCAAGTACGGCGAGGACATCGCCGGGGTCCTGGCCTGGGCCCGGACGAGCGCCGCCCGGCTCGCCGAGCTCGACGGCGACGACGACCGCATCGGCGAGCTCACCGCCGAGCGCGACGCGCTCCGCGCCGAACTCGGCGGGCTCGCCCAGGAGCTGACCGACGCCCGTACCGAGGCGGCGAAGCGATTCGCCGACGCCGTCACCGCCGAGCTCGCCTCGCTCGCCATGCCGCACGCCCGGGTGACCTTCGCCATCCGGCAGAATGAGACGGCCGACCCGGAGTCGGGCGTCGAGGTCGGGGGGCGCGCCGTCGCCTACGGGCCGCACGGTGTCGACGACGTGGAACTCCTGCTCGCTCCCCACCCCGGGGCGCAGCCCCGGCCCATCGCCAAGGGCGCCTCCGGTGGTGAGCTCTCCCGGGTGATGCTCGCCGTCGAGGTCGTCTTCGCGGGCTCCGATCCCGTGCCGACGTACCTCTTCGACGAGGTCGACGCCGGTGTCGGCGGCAAGGCCGCCGTCGAGGTCGGCCGGCGGCTGGCCAAGCTGGCGCGCACCGCCCAGGTCGTGGTCGTCACCCACTTGCCGCAGGTGGCCGCGTTCGCCGACCGCCACCTCGTCGTGGAGAAGACCGTCGACGGCGCCGTCACCCGCAGCGGGGTGAAGGCCATGGAGGGCGAGGACCGCATCCGCGAGCTCTCCCGGATGCTGGCGGGCCAGGAGGACTCCCAGCTGGCCCGGGCACACGCGGAGGAACTGCTCCAGGCGGCCCGGGCGGGAAGCTGAGCACCCGGGCCGGGTAGGTTGGCACGCACCGGAACGATCTTCAGGAGCGCCATGACTGCCCGGCCCCGCGTCCTCTATGTCACCGACCTCGCCTACGAGGCCAAGGGACGGCGGTACTGCGACGAGGACATCTTCCTCACCTCCCGGCTCCGCGCGGACTTCGACATCGCGCTGTGCCACCCCGGGGACGCGCTCGCCCTCATGGACGCCTTCGACGCCGTCGTCGTCCGCAACAGCGGCCCCGTGCTCACCCACCAGGAGCAGTACGACGCCTTCCGCGCCCGCGCCCTCGAGACCGGCAAGCCCGTCCACAACCAGCTCACCGGCAAGGCCGACATGCGCGGCAAGCGGTACCTGCTCGACCTGACCGCCGCCGGGTACCCGGTCATCCCGACCGTCGACCGCGCCGAGGACCTCCACCGCCTCCCCGGAGCCGCCGGGTACGTGCTCAAGCCCAAGGCGGGCGCGGACTCCATAGGACTGCGCTTCGTCCCCCGCGTCGAGCCGGCCGACCTGACCGGCGACGTCCTCGCCCAGCCGCGTATCGACTTCCGCTACGAGGTGTCGTTCTACTTCGTCGACCACGACTTCCAGTACGCGCTGTACGCGCCCCACCCCGACCGCCGCTGGGCCCTCGAACGCTACGAGCCCACGGCCGAGGACCTGGACTTCGCCCGGCGCTTCATCGCCTGGAACGACATCGAGCACGGCATCCAGCGCGTCGACGCCTGCCGCACGCCCGAAGGCGGCCTCCTCCTCGTCGAGCTGGAGGACCTCAACCCCTACCTCTCCCTGGACCTCCTCGACGCCCCGACCCGGGACGCCTTCGTCGACCGGTTCGCCAAGTCCCTCCGCGGCCTGCTCGCGTGAAGAGGACCCTGACCACGGCTGCCGCGGTGGCCCGGGGAACGTACGAGACGCTGCGCCGCACCCGCCCCGGCGGGTACACCCTGTGGAACCGGACGAACCACGCCGGCCGCACCGTGACCCTCTGCGCCGGGCCGGCGGCCGCGCTCGGCACGGCGGTGGCCACCGCCGCCGTCCGCGCCCTGCCGGCCCGGCACCGCCTGGCCGGCGCGCTGACCGTGCTGGCGGCCGGGGCCTGCGGGGCGTACGACGACGTCGCCGGGGACGACCGGCGCGGCTTCCGCGCCCATCTGTCGGCGCTGCGCCGGGGCGAGGTCACCAGCGGCGCGGTCAAACTCCTCGGCATCGGCGCGGCGGGCCTCGCCGCCGGGGCGGCGCTCAAGGAGCGGCCCCTCGACCGGTTGCTGGCCGGAGTGGTGATCGCCGGTTCGGCCCACGCGGTCAACCTGCTGGACGTCCGCCCCGGCCGGGCCGCCGGCGCGACGCTGGCGCTCGGCGCGGGCGGGCTGCTGCGCGGCGGCCCCGGCGCCGCCCTGGCCGCCGCCCCCGTGGGCGCCGCGGCGGCCCTGCTGGCCGACGACGCGGCCGGGCGCACGATGCTGGGCGACTCCGGCGCGCACGCGCTCGGAGCGGGGCTGGGCCTGGCCGTCGTGGGGGCCAACGGCCGTGCGGGGCTGGCCCTCCACGCCGCCGTACTGGCGGCCGCGACCATCGCCGCCGACGTACGGAATCCCCAAAGCGGGTGAATCCGGGGAACTACGGGCGAGGTAGGACGGGCCGACCTCGCGCCAGTGGTGCCCCGACACCGGCGAGGGCTGGCATCCTGGCCTGAGCACCTCGCCGTACGCCCCGCCCGACGTCGACCCAGGAGCTTCCCCCGCGTGAGCAGTACACCCGTTCCCTCGCACGGGCGGCCGCCGCTGCATGCCGTTCAGGTCCTGGGCAGCGGGAGCGCGGGCAGCGGGGCGCACGTGCGGTCGCTGGCGGGCGGGCTGGTGGCCCGGGGCCTGCGGGTGACGGTGTGCGGGCCGTCGACGACGGGGGAGCGGTACGGAATCCCGGAGTCGGGGGCGGCCTTCTCCCCGCTGGACCCGGAGGCGAGCGCCCAGGCGGTGGCGGGGATCCGCGCCGCGAGCGAGGGCGCCGACGTGGTGCACGCGCACGGGCTGCGCTCCGGGACGCTCGCGGCGCTGGCCCTGCGCGGGCGGCCCACGCCGCTGGTGGTCACCTGGCACGCGCGGGCCCGCACGGAGGGGTTCCTGCTCCGGCTGATGGAGCGTCAGGCCGCGCGGGGGGCGGCCGTGCTGCTCGGCGCCACGCCCGATCTCGTCGACCGGGCCCGGCGGCGCGGCGCGCGGGACGCCCGGCTGGCCCCGGTGGCCCTCCCTGCGCCGCGCCGGGCGCCGCCGCCGACCGAGGACGACGAGTACCTGCGCTTCAAGGCCCGCGCCGAACTGGGCGCGGTGGCCCGCCCCCTGCTCGTCACCGTCGGCCGCCTGGAGCCGGACCAGGGCCACGGCCCCCTCCTGGACGCCGCCCGGCTCTGGCGGGACCTCGACCCCGAACCCCTGCTCATCATGGCGGGCGAGGGCGGCGAACGGCCCGCTCTGCAGCGGCGCATCACGGAGGAGGAACTCCCGGTGCTGCTCGTGGGGCGGCGGGACGACGTCCCCGAGCTGCTGGCGGCGGCGGACGTGGCGATCCTGCCCAGCCGCTGGGAGGGCAGCTCCCTGCTGGCGCAGGAGGCGCTGCTGGCGGGGGTGCCGCTGGTCGCCACGTCGGTGGGGGGTGTCCCTGATTTCGTCGGGGACGCGGCCGAATTGGTCCCGTATGGGGACGCGACCGCCCTCGCGGGGGCGGTCGCTCGCCTGCTGGCGGATCCGATGCGGTGTGCGCGGCTCGCGGCGGCGGGGCGGGTGCGGGCGGCGGGGTGGCCGTCGGAGGACGAGACGGTGGCGCACGTCCTCGCCGTCTACGACGAGCTCAGCGCCCGGTAGTTCCGGGCGCCCGTAGCTTTCCGGCTGCCCGCCGGTGGTTTTTCCGCGCCTTCGGCGCGGGTTCTACCCCACCCGCCCGCCCGATTGCCCGGCGCGGATTGCCCGGGTAGGAGGCGGGGGTCGGGGGCTTCCCGGGGGTACCCACGCCTGGGGTGACGTGAGGGGGCGGGGTGGGGTGGACGGGCCCTGGTAGGGGCGTAAGGAGCTCTTCGCCGCTAGGGACACGGGCGGGGCAACCAGCACCGTGATACCAGGGGCCGCGAAGAGCTCAGCCCCGTAAGGGCCCGTCCGCCCCATCCCGCCCCCGACCACCCACATGCCGCCGTGCCCGCAACGCCAGCCCCAGCGCCAGCGCCGTCTCCGGATCCTCCAGGTCCACCCCCAGCAGCCGCCCGATCCGGCCCAGCCGGTCGTACAGCGTCTGCCGGTTCACATGCAGCTCCCGTGCCGTCTCCGCCTTCCGCCCGCCACAGGCGAGATACACCTCCAACGTCGGCAGCAGCTCGTGGGCCAGGAGCGGCCCGATGACCCGGTCCACGAACGCCGCCAGCTCCCCGTCGCCGTGCGAGCGCAACCGCCACAGCAGGACGTCGACCGCCAGCCGCCGCACGTCGTGCCACGGACGGTCCGAACGCGCCGCCTCCGCCGCCTCCGCCGCGTGCCGCAGCTCCGCCCCCGCCGTCGCCCACGTCGCCGTCCCGCCCACGACCACCACCGGCGGCCGCAGTCCCGCCCGTGCCGCCCCCGCCCGCAACGCCGCCGCCACCCGCCCCGCCACGGCCTCCCGTTCGTCCTCCCCGCGCAACCCCACAAGCAGCGGAACCCTCCCCTCCGGCAGCCGGACGCCCACCAGCACCGGCGCCCCCACCCCCGCCAGCTCCTGCCGCACCGCGCCGGCCAGCGCGGACCAGCCGTCGGCCGGTACGAGCTCGACGGGCAGCCGCATCACGACCGGGAGCAGCGGCCCCGGCCCCGGCCGGAAGCCCAGGACACGCGCCTGGGCGGGGGCGTCCGCGACCTCCAGCCGCCCCTCGGCGAGGTCGGTGAGGAAGTCGCCGCGCCCGCGCGCCGCCAGCTCCTCCTCCTGCCGGGCCTGGAGGAGGACGACCGCCAGCAGCCCGGCGGCCCGGTCGGCGGCGATCCGGTGGACGGGGGCGAGCGGCGCGTTCACCGGCGGGACGGACAGCCGGGCCCGCACGGCGGGACCGTGCCCGGGGACGTCCACGACGACGCCGCCGGGCAGCCCGGCGGCCCCCAGCCCGTCCCAGACCTGGAGGGGCTCGGCGGCCCCCGGCGGCGCGGGGGAGGGCCCGGCGGCGTAGAGCAGCCGCCCTTCCGGGGTCTGGAGGAAGACCGGGTTGCCCGTGAAGTCGGCGAAGAGCCGCAGCACTTCGGGGACGCCACCCCCGCCGAGCAGCACCTCCGTGCAGCGCCGGTGGACGTCCTCGGCCCGCCGCAGCAGCGCGTAGTGCTCGTTGACGAGCTCGGTGTGGATCTCCTCGGTGACCGCCACGAACGGCACCTCCCGGTGCAGCTGCACCAGCGGCAGCCCGCACGAGCGCGCGGTGTCCACGACCGCGGCGGGCAGGGTCGGCAGGCGCGAACCGAGCTCGACGACGAGCGCCGCGATGTCCCGCTCGGCGAGCCGCCGGACGAAGGCCCGCTGCTCGGCGGGGCGGCCGCCGAGCCCCAGGCCGGTGGTCAGCAGCAGCTCGCCGCCCTTGAGCAGGTCGGCGATGTGGGGCACCTCGCCCGCGTGCACCCAGCGCACCGGCCGGTGCAGCCGGTCGCCGGCCGCCATCACCTCGGGCAGACCCCGGCGCAGGGCGGGCAGCTCCAGGGCGCGGGCCACGGTGACGGCCCCCTGGACGCCCGCGGGGGCGTTCCCGGGGACGTTCCCCAGGGCGTTCCCCGGGACGTCCCCGGGGGCGGCGGAGGACGGAGCGTAAGGTTCCATGGCGTCCATGGCGGGAATTTATGCCACGACCGCGAGGGCCCGGCGCCCCTACCCTGTCCCGCATGACGTCAGCCGCCGAATCCCGCTCCTCCGCCGCCCCGGGCATACCCGGCGGACCCGACCTCGCGGCGGTGCAGCGCCACACCGTCCGCGTCCTGATGACGGCTCAGGTCGTCGCCGGGATCGGCATGGGCTCGATGCTCTCCTCGGGCGGCCTGCTGGTGGAGCACCTGACGGGTTCCCGCTCGGTGGCGGGCCTCGCCACGACGCTCACCACGCTGGGCGCCGCGCTGATGTCCGTGCCGCTGGCGGCCCTCTCCCGTGCCCGGGGCCGGCGGGCCGGGCTGGGCGTGGGCTGGCTGGTGGCGGCGGCCGGCGCGGTGGTCGTGCCGGTGGGGGCGGGGCTGGGGCTGCTGGGGCCCACGCTGCTGGGGATGCTCCTCATCGGCGCGGCCTCGGCCGCGAACCTCCAGTCCCGCTACGCGGCCACCGATCTGGCGGGGCCGGACGCGAGGGCGGGGGCGCTCTCGCTGGTCGTGTGGGCCACGACGGCGGGCAGCGTGCTGGGCCCCAACCTGAGCGGGCCGGGGGAGGCGGTGGCCCGCCCGCTGGGGCTGCCGGACGCGGCGGGGACGTTCGTCTTCTCGGTGGGGGCGTTCCTCGCGGGCTGGGCGGTGATCCACAAGGGGCTGCGCCCGGACCCGCTGCTGCTGACGCGTGCGGCGCCCGTGCCCGGGACGGCGGCCGAAGGCGTCGAAACCCGCCGCTTCCGCACCCGGATGCGCGAGGCGACCCGTCACGTCCTCGCGTCGCCCGCGGCCCTGACGGGCCTCGGCGCGCTGGTCGTCGGCCATGCCGTGATGGTGTCGGTGATGACGATGACGCCGGTCCACCTGGCCCATCACGGGGCCTCGCTGAGCGTGGTCGGCTTCACGATCAGCCTTCACATCCTGGGCATGTACGGGCTGTCCCCGCTGGTGGGCCGGGCGGCCGACCGGCTGGGCCGGATACCGGTGATCCTCGCGGGGCAGGTGGTCTTCACGGCGGCCACGGTGCTGGCGGGGACGTCGGGCGGCCGGCAGTGGCCGGTGACGGCGGGGCTGTTCCTGCTGGGTGTGGGGTGGTCGTGCGCGACGGTCGCCGGGTCGGCGCTGCTCAGCGAGTCGGTGGCGGGGGAGCACCGCTCCG
Organism: Streptomyces sp. L500; assembly: GCF_054551825.1. Classification (NCBI taxonomy): domain Bacteria; kingdom Bacillati; phylum Actinomycetota; class Actinomycetes; order Kitasatosporales; family Streptomycetaceae; genus Streptomyces; species Streptomyces sp. L500. The sequence goes on along the minus strand of NZ_JBTOLC010000031.1, from coordinate 50,102 downwards.
AGGTGCAGGGCCTGTCGGACATGCTGATGAATCTGGTGGGGGCGGCGGGGGCGGCGCTGTCGGGGGTGGTCCTGGCGGGGTACGGGTACGGAGGGCTCAACGTCGCCGCGGCCGCGCTCGTCGTGCCGGTGAGCGCGTTGGCGCTCGTCTTCGCCGTCCGACGGCGCGGCTGAGCGTACGACTGCGGGCCCGTCGTGGCTGGTCGCGCAGTTCCCCGCGCCCCTTGCGGGGCGCGGGGTCGGCTAGCCGCCGAACGCGCTGGAGGCCGTCAGTCGCAGCGCCGTGTCGATCAGCGGCACGTGGCTGAAGGCCTGGGGGAAGTTGCCCACCTGCCGCTGGAGCCGCGGGTCCCACTCCTCCGCCAGTAGCCCCAGATCGTTCCGCAGGGCGAGCAGCTTCTCGAAGAGCTGGCGGGCCTCGTCGACCCGGCCGATCATCGCGAGGTCGTCCGCGAGCCAGAAGGAGCAGGCGAGGAACGCGCCCTCGTCGCCCTCCAGCCCGTCGACGCCCGCCTCGTGGCCGGCCGTCGGGTAGCGCAGCACGAACCCGTCCGGGGTGGACAGCTCCCGCTGGATCGCCTCGATGGTGCCGATGACGCGCTTGTCGTCGGGCGGCAGGAAGCCCATCTGCGGGATGAGCAGCAGGGAGGCGTCCAGCTCCCGGGATCCGTAGGACTGGGTGAAGGTGTTGCGCTCCTTGTCGTAACCCTTCTCGCAGACGTCCCGGTGGATGTCCTCGCGCAGCTCGCGCCACCGCTCCAGGGGGCCGTCGACGTCGCCGGACTCGATGAGCTTGATGGTCCGGTCGACGGCGACCCACGCCATGACCTTGGAGTGGACGAAGTGCCGGCGCGGGCCGCGGACCTCCCAGATGCCCTCGTCGGGCTCGTTCCAGTGGTCCTCCAGATAGCCGATGAGGCGCAGCTGGAGCACCGAGGCGTAGTCGTTGCGGGCGAGCCCGGTCATATGGGCCAGGTGGAGGGCCTCGGTGACCTCGCCGTAGACGTCGAGCTGGAGCTGGCCGGCGGCGCCGTTGCCGACCCGCACCGGGGTGGAGTTCTCATAGCCCGGCAGCCAGGGCAGCTCCGCCTCGCCGAGCTCGCGCTCGCCCGCGATGCCGTACATGATCTGGAGGTTCTCGGGGTCGCCGGCGACCGCGCGCAGCAGCCACTCGCGCCAGGCGCGGGCCTCCTCGCGGTAGCCGGTGCGCAGCAGCGAGGAGAGGGTGATGGCGGCGTCGCGCAGCCAGGTGTAGCGGTAGTCCCAGTTGCGGACGCCGCCGATCTCCTCGGGCAGCGAGGTCGTCGGGGCGGCGACGATGCCGCCCGTGGGGGCGTACGTCAGCGCCTTGAGGGTGATCAGCGAGCGGACCACGGCGTCCCGGTAGGGGCCGTGGTACGTACAGTGGCCGACCCACTCCCGCCAGAACTCCTCCGTGGCCGCGAGCGAGCCCTCGGGATCGGGCAGGGCGGGCGGCTCGCCGTGGGAGGGCTGCCAGCTGATGGTGAAGGCGATGCGCTCGCCGGGGGAGACGGTGAAGTCGGAGTAGGTGGTCAGGTCCTTGCCGAAGGTGTCGGCGGTGGTGTCCAGCCACACGGAGTCGGGGCCCGCGACGGCCACCGTGCGCTCGCCCCGCTTGTGCACCCAGGGCACCACGCGCCCGTAGGAGAAGCGCATCCGCAGCGCGGAGCGCATCGGCACCCGGCCGCTGACGCCCTCGACGATGCGGATCAGCTGGGGGGCGCCGTCGCGCGGGGGCATGAAGTCGATGACGCGGACGGTGCCGCGCGGGGTGTCCCACTCGGATTCGAGCACGAGGGAGTCCCCCCGGTACCGGCGGCGGTCGGCGGCCGGCGGGGCGGCCCCCGAGGGGTGCGCCGGGCCGATCCGCCAGAAGCCGTGTTCCTCCGTGCCGAGGAGCCCGGCGAAGGCCGCGTGCGAATCGAAGCGGGGCAGGCACAGCCAGTCGGCCGTACCGTCCCGGCAGATCAGTGCGGCGGTCTGCATATCGCCGATGAGTGCGTAATCCTCGATACGCCCGGCCACGGTCATCTCCAGTCGAACGGCATCCAGGACCCCTGGGGGTCGAACGGCAACCAGGACCCCATCCCCATGGTGGGGTCCGTATGACGGTGAAGCGATTGATGGTGAAGCGATCTTCGACGAGCTCTTGTTCCGGAGGTGAGGGTGCCTTCCAGCGGTAGCTGGGAGGGGCGCCCGGGTGGTGCCGCGCCGGCCGGCTCGCTGCGTGTGTCCGAGCAGGATACGACGCGGAGTTGGGACACGCGCGACGGTTCGCGGGGGAACATGTGCCGAATGGGTGGCCCGGTGCGCGCCGGGCGCGCGGCCCGTGACGGGCTCCCGAGGCGCGCGGTGACACAGCGCCCACGGAGGCGTCGCGCCCCGTCACGACGGGCCTCGGGCGATGTCGCCGGACGCGTCACCGGACGCGTCCGGGCCCGGGCGCTGATACCCTGGTACCCCGTGGACCGGTGGGTGCAAGACCCCCCAACCGCAGCGACGGCACCCCCGGAATCGACCGGGTGATCGCCGGTACGCACCTTCACCTCGCGACCACGGGAGCCCCCCTTTGGCCATTGCCGCAAAGCCCACGACGACCAAGCACCTCTTCGTCACCGGGGGTGTCGCCTCCTCGCTCGGCAAGGGCCTGACGGCCTCCAGCCTGGGCGCGCTGCTCAAGGCGCGGGGCCTGCGGGTGACGATGCAGAAGCTCGACCCGTACCTGAACGTCGACCCGGGCACGATGAACCCGTTCCAGCACGGTGAGGTGTTCGTCACCAACGACGGCGCCGAGACCGACCTGGACATCGGCCACTACGAGCGCTTCCTCGACGTCGACCTGGACGGCTCGGCCAACGTGACCACCGGCCAGGTGTACTCCACGGTGATCGCCAAGGAGCGCCGCGGCGAGTACCTGGGCGACACGGTGCAGGTGATCCCCCACATCACCAACGAGATCAAGCACCGCATCCGCCGCATGGCCACCGAGGACGTCGACGTCGTCATCACCGAGGTCGGCGGCACGGTCGGCGACATCGAGTCGCTGCCGTTCCTGGAGACCGTCCGCCAGGTGCGCCACGAGGTCGGCCGGGACAACGTCTTCGTCGTCCACATCTCGCTGCTGCCCTACATCGGCCCCTCCGGCGAGCTGAAGACCAAGCCCACCCAGCACTCGGTGGCCGCGCTGCGCAACATCGGCATCCAGCCGGACGCGATCGTGCTGCGCGCCGACCGCGAGGTGCCCACCGCGATCAAGCGCAAGATCTCGCTGATGTGCGACGTGGACGAGGCCGCGGTGGTCGCCGCGATCGACGCCCCGTCGATCTACGACATCCCCAAGGTGCTCCACGCCGAGGGCCTGGACGCGTACGTCGTGCGCAAGCTCGACCTGCCCTTCCGCGATGTGAACTGGACCCAGTGGGAGGACCTGCTGGACCGCGTCCACAACCCCTCCCACGAGGTGACCGTCGCGCTGGTCGGCAAGTACATCGACCTGCCCGACGCCTACCTGTCGGTGACCGAGGCCATCCGCGCGGGCGGTTTCGCCAACCGCGCCAAGGTCAAGATCAAGTGGGTGACCTCGGACGACTGCAAGACCCCCGAGGGCGCCGCCGCCCAGCTCTCCGACGTGGACGCCATCTGCGTCCCCGGCGGCTTCGGCGACCGCGGTGTCAACGGCAAGGTCGGCGCCATCACCTACGCCCGTGAGAACAAGATCCCGCTGCTGGGCCTGTGCCTGGGCCTGCAGTGCGTGGTCGTCGAGGCCGCCCGCAACCTGGCCGGCATCGAGGGCGCCAACTCCACCGAGTTCGACCCCGCCACCGCCCACCCGGTCATCTCCACCATGGCCGAGCAGATGGACATCGTCGCCGGTGAGGGCGACATGGGCGGAACGATGCGCCTGGGCATGTACCCGGCCAAGCTCGCCGAGGGCTCCATCGTTCGCGAGGTCTACGGCGACGCCGCCTACGTGGAGGAGCGCCACCGCCACCGCTACGAGGTGAACAACGCCTACCGCGCGGAGCTCGAGAAGAAGGCCGGCATCGTCTTCTCCGGCACCTCCCCGGACAACAAGCTCGTCGAGTACGTCGAGTACCCGCGCGAGATCCACCCCTACCTGGTGGCCACCCAGGCCCACCCGGAGCTGCGCTCCCGCCCGACCCGCCCCCACCCGCTCTTCGCGGGCCTGGTGAAGGCGGCCGTCGAGCGCCAGCAGCAGGGCTGATCCGTCCGGCCTATACGGTTGACCGGGGTGAGCGCCTCTCGCACGAGAGGCGCCCGCCCCGGTTTCCGTATTCCTGGAGGACGTAACCATGGCGCACGAGTCCGTCGACGAGCCCATCAAGGACACCGCCGAGGAGTGGCGGGTCATCGCCAGCGAGACCCCGTTCACCGGCAACAAGACCGGCGTCCGCACGGACACCGTCGTCATGCCCGACGGCTCCACGGCCGAGCGGGACTACCAGACGCACCCCGGCTCCGTCGCCGTCCTCGCCCTCGACGAGCAGGACCGGGTGCTCGTCCTCAACCAGTACCGCCACCCCGTCCGGCAGCGGCTGTGGGAGATCCCGGCCGGCCTGCTGGACGTCCCCGGGGAGAACCCGCTGCGCGCCGCGCAGCGCGAGCTCTACGAGGAGGCCCACGTCAAGGCCGAGGACTGGCGGGTGCTGACCGACGTCTACACCACGCCGGGCGGCTGCGACGAGGCCGTGCGGATCTTCCTGGCGCGCGGGCTCTCCGACGCCGAGGGCGAGCGCTTCGCCGTCGAGCACGAGGAGCTCGACATGGAGGTCGCGCGGATTCCGCTGGCGCTGCTGGCGCGCGGCGTCCTCAAGGGCGAGCTCCACAACAACTGCCTGGTCGTCGGCGTCCTGTCCACCATGGCCGCGCTCGCGGGGGACGGGCTGGAGGCGCTGCGCCCGGCCGACGCACCCTGGCCGGCCCGCCCCTTCGAGGTCTGACGGCCCGTCGGGCCGCTGGTCCGGCCGGGCCCTGCGGTCCGACCATCGGTCAACCCGAATAGGTGATCTTCAGCAACGCGGTACCGCGTTACCCGGAGTGCGGTGGGTGGTGAACTAGGCTCGACGCGTCCCCCACCGCGGCCGCGGCGGGGGTTGAGCGTGCAGCAGGTTCCCGTGCGTGCGGGTCGGGGGATCCCTCCACCGCGGGCAGGGGAAGGGAGTGGACCCGTGGCGGAGCGGACGGTGGAGACCGGCGGACCGGCGGTGGTCCCGCCCGAGCGGCGGCCGGCGGGCGCCGCTCCCGTGGTGAGCCCCCGTCAGCGGCCCGCTCGCACACCCTCCTTCACGACCCAGCGCACCGAGCTGTTCGTCGGCCGGCAGCGCGAGCTCAAGGAGCTGCGCGCCGACATCGTGCGCGCGGGCCTCGACACCCTCTCCGGCCGCAAGAAGCCGCGCGGCCGGGTGCTGCTCATCGCCGGACGGCCCGGCTCCGGCCGCACCGCCCTCGCCGAGGAGCTCGCCCGGCAGCTCGCCGTGGACTACCCGGACGGAGTACTGCGCGCCCGGCTGACGGGCGCCGACGGGGCGCCCGTGCCCACCGAGCGGACCGCGCGCGCCCTGCTGGCCGAGCTCGGCGCCCCCGTACCGGCCGGCGCCGAGGAGGACCAGCTCACCCAGGCCCTGCGCGACGCCCTCCACGGGCGGCGGGTGCTGCTCGTCCTGGACGACGCGGCGGGCGCCGAACAGGTGGACCCGCTGCTGCCCGACGAGCCCGAGTGCCTCATCGTGGCCGTCTCCCGGGGCCCGCTGACCGGCGTGCCGGACGTCCGGCCCTGCGCCCTGGGCGGCCTGGACGCCCCGGCGGCCGTCGAACTGCTGGAGTGGTTCGCCGGCCCCACCCGGATCACCTGCGACCCGGTGGCCGCCAAGACGGTCGTCGAGGAGTGCGGCGGCCAGCCCGCCGCGCTGGTGCTGGTCGGCGGCTGGCTCGCCGCCCAGCCCAAGACGACGGTCGTCGACGCGGCCAAGCGGCTGCGCGAGCTGCCGCCCGCCGACGGCCACGACAAGGGCGGCCGGCTGCTGGCCAGGGCCTTCTGGCTGGCCTACGAGGCCCTGCCCGCGCCCACCGCCCGGCTGCTCCACCTGCTCGCGCTGGCCCCCGCCGGACTGGCCGACGCCCACACCGCCTCCGCGCTCGCGGGCACCTCCCTGACCACCGCCCAGTCCGTGCTGGAGGATCTGACCGCCCGGGGCCTGCTGCGCCTGGAGACGCCCGGCGAGGGCCCGGACGGGCTGCCTCCGCAGTACCGGGTGCCGACCTGCCTGGCGCCCCTGCTCGGCACGCTGCTGCACGCCCAGGAGCGGCCCGGCGAGATCGAGCTGGCCCGGGCGCGGATGCTGGAGCGGACCGTCCGCCAGCTCCACTCCTGCCGCGCCACCACGGAGCGGAACGATCCGGCGGTCCGCCGCAGGATCGAGCAGCTGCCCCGGCCGCTGCGCTTCCCCTCCCGCCGCGCCGCCGAGGAGTGGCTGCTGGCCCGGCTGCCCGCGCTGCTCGCGGCGGCCCGGCTGGCGGTGGAGGACGGCCGGCTGGACACCCTCGCCCGGCGGCTGGTCTCCGCCCTGACCCGCGCCCTGACGGCCCATCTGGGGCCGGAGGCGGCGGCGCCCGAGCTCTACGGGCTGCACCAGCTCGTCCTGGACGTGGCCCGGCGCTGCGAGATGCCGCTGGAGAAGGCCGCCGCGCTGCTCAACCTCGGCGACCTCGACGCCCGGGCCGGCCGGACGCCGGAGGCGCTGGACCGCTACCGCCAGGCCCTCGCGTCGGCGCGCGAGGCCGGGGACCCGTACGCCACCAGCCGGGCGCTGGAGTCCATCGGGGCCGCGCACCAGGAGCTGGGCGACTTCCAGCGGGCCGCCGACTGGTACCGGCGCGGCCTGGAGCTGCGGCTGACGCGCGGGGAACTGGCGGACGAGGCGCGGCTGTACGGGCGGCTGGGCACGGTCCACGGCTACGCGGGCCAGTGGCCGGAGGCCCTGCGCGACTGGCGCGCGGCGGCCGCCGCCCACCGCAGGCTGCGCGATCACGCCGGGCACGCCCGGGCGCTGGGCGAGGCCGCCCGGGCGCAGGAGCACACGGGCCGGCCGCGCGAGGCGGCGCGCACCGCGCTGGAGGCGGTGGAGTCCGCGCAGGCCGCCGGGGACGCCCGGCTGGAGGCGGCGCTGCGGCTGCTGCTGGCGGAGACCCTGGAGCGGCTGGGTGACGCGGCGGGGGCGCTGCGGCACCGGGGCTGTGCGGAGCGGCTGCTGGACGGGCCGGGCGCGCCCGGCCCCGCCGGTGGTCCGGGGGCTGCGGACGAGGGGGTGGAGCCACCCGGGGTCCAGTAGGGGGTACCGCAGGGTAACGGATCTTCTACCTAAGAAATCAGTGGCGCATCGCGCAAAGATTGGTGCATTGCAAGGCTAGACAACGCGCAATCCTTCAATAGACTGGCTGGGCCGCGTTCGACGCGGTCTGCTCTGGTGTGCCCGGCATATCAGGATTAGCCTGTCATTCTCTGATTCAAGGACCGTGATCGACGTGAAGGTCGGCATCCCCCGCGAGGTCAAGAACAACGAATTCCGCGTGGCCATCACCCCCGCGGGCGTGCTCGAGCTGGTGCGCAACGGCCACCAGGTCTTCGTCGAGAAGGGGGCCGGTACCGGCTCCTCGATCACCGACGCCGAGTACGTCGCGGCCGGCGCGGCCATCCTGGACTCGGCCGACGAGGTCTGGGCCACGGCCGACCTGCTGCTGAAGGTCAAGGAGCCCATCGCCGAGGAGTACCACCGCCTCCGCAAGGGCCAGACCCTCTTCACCTACCTCCACCTGGCCGCCTCCCGCGAGTGCACGGACGCGCTGCTGGAGTCCGGCACCACCGCCATCGCGTACGAGACGGTCGAGCTCGCCAACCGCGCGCTGCCGCTGCTCGCCCCGATGTCCGAGGTCGCGGGCCGGCTGGCCCCGCAGGTCGGCGCCTACCACCTGATGCGCTCGGTCGGCGGCCGCGGCGTGCTCCCGGGCGGCGTCCCGGGCACCCACGCCGGCAAGGCCGTCGTCATCGGCGGCGGCGTCTCCGGCTGGAACGCCGCGCAGATCGCCGTCGGCATGGGCTTCCACGTGACCCTGCTCGACCGTGACATCAACAAGCTCCGCGAGGCCGACAAGGTCTTCGGCACCAAGGTGCAGACGGTCGTCTCCAACGCCTACGAGCTGGAGAAGGCCGTCGTCGAGGCCGACCTCGTCATCGGCGCCGTCCTCATCCCGGGCGCCAAGGCCCCCAAGCTGGTCACCAACGAGCTCGTCGCCAAGATGAAGCCCGGAAGTGTACTTGTCGACATTGCGATCGACCAGGGCGGCTGCTTCGAGGACTCGCGTCCCACCACCCACGCGGAGCCGACCTTCCAGGTCCACGACTCCGTCTTCTACTGCGTCGCCAACATGCCGGGCGCGGTGCCGAACACCTCCACCTACGCGCTCACCAACGCCACGCTGCCCTACATCGTGGAGCTGGCGAACCGCGGCTGGCAGGAGGCGCTGCGTCGCGACGCCGCGCTGGCCAAGGGTCTCAACACGCATGAGGGTCAGGTCGTTTACGGCCCGGTCGCCGAGGCGCACGGACTGCCGCACGTCGAACTGAGCACCCTGCTCGGCTGACCGTAGAGCAGCCGATCGGCGAAGAGCACATACCCGGCCGGGCCTTGCGCAGCAAGGCCCGGCCGGGGCGTTTCGCCATGGTTTGACCCGCCCGTGATTCTTCCGGGTTATCCGCCGCACACCCTTGACAGAAGGGTGTTCGATTGCCGACACATCGTGCCGTCTCCGGCGGATTGTGTTGCTGCGGACCGCCGACACGCCATAGAGTCGCCAACCGTCGGCATGGTGCCACGCTGACGTATCTAGATGTTTCCTGGTCACCAAGGAGGTAGGACGACTTGTGAATGAGTCGACATTTGCTCCCGGGGGTGGTCACCCAGGAATGTCTGCGCTGGGCCAGAGTCCCGTGGGACTCCACGCTGTCGGCTCCGTCGCTGTCCACACCTACTCAGCACTCGCAGCGCACCAGGACATCCAGAGCATGACGACAGCCCACCAGAGCATGGACGGTCACCACATGAACGCCATGGCCGGCGACGGGGCGGAGTCCACCCGTCTCGCCGACTACGAGAACGTTCCCGAGGGGCACTTCTACGACCCCGACGCGGAGTACGAGCCCGACCCCGAGTACGCGGCCACCCTCGCGCCGGACGCCGCCCGCCAGCGCCGCGAGCGCATCGGCCCCACCGGGCGTCCCCTGCCGTACTTCCCGATCCCCGGACCGCTGGCCGACCACGGCCCGGCCAAGATCATTGCCATGTGCAACCAGAAGGGCGGGGTCGGCAAGACCACCTCGACCATCAATCTGGGCGCGGCGCTCGCGGAGTACGGCCGCCGGGTGCTCCTCGTCGACTTCGACCCGCAGGGCGCGCTCTCCGTGGGCCTCGGAGTCAACCCGATGGAGCTGGACCTGACGGTCTACAACCTGCTCATGGAGCGGGGCATGCAGGCCGACGAGGTGCTGCTGAAGACGGCGGTCCCCAACATGGACCTGCTGCCCAGCAATATCGATTTGTCAGCGGCCGAGGTCCAGCTGGTCAGCGAGGTGGCCCGCGAGTCCACCCTCCAGCGGGCCCTGAAGCCCCTGATGGCCGACTACGACTACATCGTGATCGACTGTCAGCCCTCGCTGGGTCTGCTCACCGTCAACGCGCTGACGGCGGCTCACAAGGTGATCGTCCCCCTGGAGTGCGAGTTCTTCGCGCTGCGCGGTGTCGCCCTGCTCACCGAGACCATCGAGAAGGTCCAGGAGCGGCTCAACCCGGACCTGGAGCTCGACGGCATCCTCGCCACGATGTACGACTCGCGCACCGTGCACAGCCGCGAGGTCCTCGCGCGGGTGGTCGAGGCGTTCGACGACCACGTCTACCACACGGTCATCGGCCGTACGGTCCGCTTCCCCGAGACCACGGTCGCGGGCGAGCCCATCACCACCTACGCGTCCAACTCCGTGGGTGCCGCCGCGTACCGGCAGCTGGCCAGGGAGGTGCTCGCCCGTTGTCACGCCGAGTGAGCCTGCCCGGCGCCGACGAACTGTTCCGCACCACCGGCGGGATGGGCCTCCAGGCATCCTCCCCGCGCCGCAAGGCGAACGGCGAGACGCCGCCGAGGGTGCCGGGCCCGGGTGACGCGCCCGACGGCGAGCGGCCGGGGAAGACGGCCGCGGCCGTCCCCGAGGGCCGCACCGCCACCGTGCAGCCGGCCGCCGCGGGGCAGGAGCCGGATGCCGAGCGGCGCACCGCCGCCCCCCAGCCCCCGGCCGCCCGCACGGTCGAGCCCGCCGCCCAGCCCAAGCGCCGCGGCCGCGCGTCCGGACGCCGCCCCAGCGGTCGGGAGCGGCACGACGAGAAGATCACCGTCTATGTCTCCGCCGAGGAGCTCATGGACCTCGAACACGCCCGGCTGGTGCTGCGCGGCGAGCACGGGCTCGCCGTCGACCGGGGCAGGATCGTCCGGGAGGCCGTCGCGGTCGTCCTGGCCGACCTGGAGCAGCGCGGCGACGCGAGCATCCTCGTACGGCGCCTGCGCGGCCGCTGAGCGCTTTCGCTGCGCTAGCCTCGCTGGTCCCTGGCCGTACGGCCCGCTCCGCCCCACCCTGGAAACCCGATGCCCGCAGCCGCCGCCTCCTCCCCGGCCCGCCGACCCCTGGGCCCCGGCCCGGGCCCCCGGCCCCGGCCGGCTCACCCCGGCGGCGCCGGCACCCCCGACGAACACCTTGCCACCGAGCCGGTGCCGCCGAGCGCCGCCCCCGAGCCCGAGGAGCCCACGCCGGGCCCCGCCGAGGGGCGGTTCACCGTTCGGCTGGCGAATTTCGAAGGGCCCTTCGATCTGCTGCTGCAGCTGATCGCCAAGCACAAGCTCGACGTCACCGAGGTGGCCCTGTCCAAGGTCACCGACGAGTTCATGGCGCACATCCGTGCCATGGGCCCCGACTTCGATCTCGACCAGACCACCGAGTTCCTGGTCGTCGCGGCCACGCTCCTCGACCTCAAGGCGGCCCGGCTGCTGCCCGCCGCCGAGGTCGAGGACGAGGCGGACCTCGCCCTGCTGGAGGCCCGCGACCTGCTCTTCGCCCGGCTGCTCCAGTACCGGGCGTACAAGCGCATCGCGGAGATCTTCAGCGGCCGGCTGGCCCACGAGGGCCGTCGGTACCCCCGTACGGTCGGCCTGGAGCCCCACCACGCGGAGCTGCTGCCCGAGGTCGTCCTCGGCATCGGCCCCGAGCGGCTGGCCGAGCTGGCCGCCAAGGCCATGCGGCCCAAGCCCCCGCCGCAGGTCTACGTCGACCACATCCACGCGCCCCTGGTCAGCGTCCGGGAGCAGGCCGAGGTCGTCGTGGCCCGGCTCCGGACGGCGGGCGAGGCGACCTTCGCCCAGCTCACCGCCGACGCCGCGGACACCCTCACCGTCGTGGCGCGCTTCCTGGCCCTGCTGGAGCTCTACCGCGAGAAGGCCGTCGCCCTGGACCAGGGCGAGGCCCTGGGGGCCCTGACGGTCCGCTGGACGGGCGGCACGGCCGACGCCGCCCCGCTGGTGACCGACGAGTTCGACCGCGAGCCGGAGACGGATCCGGAGACGGATCGGGAGACCGGTTCCGGGACCGACCCGGAGACCGACCCGGAGGAGAGCGCACGGTGACCGAGAGCACGACGTACCCCGAGGGCGTGGCGGGGCTCGCCCTGAAGCCCGCGCTGGAGGCCGTCCTGATGGTCGTCGACGAGCCGGCCACCGACGAGCACCTCGCGAAGGTCCTCGACCGGCCCCGCCGCGAGATCGCCGACGCGCTGCGCGAGCTGGCCGACGAGTACACGATCCAGGGGCGCGGCTTCGAGCTGCGCCAGGTGGCGGGCGGCTGGCGCTTCTTCACCCGTCCCGAGTACGCCGACGCCGTCGAGGCATTCGTCCTCGACGGCCAGCAGGCCCGGCTCACCCAGGCCGCGCTGGAGACTCTGGCCGTGGTCGCGTACCGTCAGCCGGTCAGCCGTTCGCGGGTCTCGGCCGTACGCGGAGTGAACTGCGACGGCGTCATGCGCACCCTCCTCCAGCGAGGCCTGGTGGAGGAGGCGGGGACGGAACCCGAAACAGGTGCGATCCTGTACAGGACGACGAACTACTTTCTGGAGCGGATGGGCCTGCGCGGCCTGGACGAGCTCCCCGAGCTCGCCCCGTTCCTCCCCGAGGCGGAAGCGGTCGAGGGCGACTCCCCGGAAGGGGTGCCGTCATTCGATCCGGATGCCCCGGACACCGAAGCGGACGACAAGACGGAACTTTGATGCGAAGCAGCGGCAGGAACAGCGGAAGCGGCGACCGGGACAACCGGGGTGCCCGAGGAGGGTCCCCCCGTCCGGGGTCCGGTGGCGGGCGCCCGGGCGGCGGCCGCTCCGGTGGCGGACGCCCCGAGAGCGGCGGCCGCTCCGGCGGCTACGGCGGTGGCGGCTACGGCGGTCGCTCCGAGGGCGGGCGCTACGAGGGCGGTCGCGGCGGGGACCGTCGTGACGACCGCCGCGACGACCGTCGTGACGACCGGCAGCAGGAGCGTCCGCGCCGTCCGCGCCCCGAGGAGCGCCGCTACGACGTGGGTCCCGACGCCGAGCGCACCCGTGGCGGTGCCACCAGCGGCCGTCAGAGCGGTCCCACGAGCGGCCGCGGCGCGGCGGCCCGTGGCGGTGCCAAGGGCGGCCCCAAGCGGAGCTCCACGGCCGGCTCCGGCGGCCGCAGCAGCGGGCCCGCCCGCGGCCACGGCTACGCCCCCGCCCGCCCGCGCGAGCTCGACGCCAAGATCGAGGAGCGCAACCGGGAGCGGCACAACAAGCCGCAGGTGAAGACGCCCAAGACCTTCCCCGGCGCCGAGCAGGAGGGCGAGCGGCTGCAGAAGGTGCTGGCCCGTGCCGGCATGGGCTCGCGCCGCGCCTGCGAAGAGCTGATCGAGATGGCCCGCGTCGAGGTCAACGGCGAGATCGTCACCGAGCAGGGCATGCGCGTCGACCCGGAGAAGGACGAGATCAAGGTCGACGGCCTGACGGTCGCCACCCAGTCGTACCTGTTCTTCGCGCTGAACAAGCCGGCCGGCGTCGTCTCCACCATGGAGGACCCGGACGGCCGCCAGTGCCTCGGCGACTACGTCACCAACCGGGAGACCCGCCTCTTCCACGTGGGCCGGCTCGACACGGAGACCGAGGGAATCATCCTGCTCACCAACCACGGTGAGCTGGCCCATCGCCTCACGCACCCCAAGTACGGCGTGCAGAAGACGTACCTGGCCGCCATCACGGGCCCGCTGCCGCGCGACATCGGCAAGCAGCTCAAGAGCGGCATCCAGCTGGAGGACGGCTGGGCCCGCGCGGACAACTTCCGCGTCATCCAGCAGACCGGCAAGAACTACCTCGTCGAGGTCACCCTCCACGAGGGCCGCAAGCACATCGTCCGCCGGATGCTCGCCGAGGCGGGCTTCCCGGTCGAGAAGCTCGTCCGCACCTCCTTCGGCCCCATCGCCCTGGGCGACCAGAAGTCGGGCTGGCTGCGCCGCCTGACCAACACGGAGGTCGGCATGCTGATGCGCGAGGTCGACCTGTAGGTCGCGTTCTCCCGGGGCTCCGCCCCGGACCCCGGTCCTCGAACGCCGGACGGGCTACTCAGGCCCGTCCGGCGCTTGAGGACAAGGCACAACGCCAGTCCGGCGGACGCGTACGAGGAAGTCCTCCACACGGGCCGTGTCCGGCTCCTCCGGCAGCGGCGTGCCCCGCAGGGCCTCCTCGCACTCCTCGAAGAGCCGGGCCGCCCACGCCTCGACGCGCACCCACGGCACCTCGCCGCGCCGCACCGCCAGCAGCCCCTCCCGGCCCTCCCCGACGTCCAGCGTCAGCGCCCCCGTGCGCAGCAGATCGCGGAAGCTCGCGCCCCGTCGCGTCCACGTGCTCGACCCGCCCGTCATCCGGTTAAACCGGGGTCACGACCACACCGTCAGGCCCGTCGCCCGGCCCTCCTCGTCGCGCTGGATCTCCATCATCCCCTCGACCGCGTCACGCGTGATCCGGCCGAAGACGTGAGGGAAAAGGGTGCCGGGGGCCACGCCGGGCGGCGGGGCGGGGGCGGCGGCCTCCCAGCGGACCATCACGTCCAGCTTGTGCTCGTCGATCAGCAGCACCATCAGTGGTCCCGGCACCTCGCGGTAGAACGCCGTCGCCACGGCCAGCGTGGTCTCCTCGTCGGGCGAGCAGTGGACGAAGCCCTCCTCGGAGAGGGAGGCGGGGGAGTAGGGACGGTCGGGCACGGCGAGCCAGTCGTCCAGGGGCACCACGTGATAGATCATGGACATCGTTCTACCCGACGGGGCCTTTCCGATCATGCCGCCCCGGCCGCCCCACTAGGCTGGGGGCGTGAGAACCGCCCTCGTCATCGGAACCGGACTGATCGGCACGTCCGCCGCCCTCGCCCTCGCGGGCCGCGGTGTGCGGGTGCACCTGATGGACCACGACCCCGCCCAGGCCCGAACGGCCGCGGCGCGCGGCGCCGGCACGGACCAGGCGCCCGACGGGCCCGTGGACCTCGCCATCGTGGCCGTGCCCCCCGCGCACGTCGCGGCGACCCTCGCCGAGGCGATCCGGGGCGGTCTCGCCCGGGCCTATCTCGACGTCGCCAGCGTCAAGGGCGGCCCCCGCCGCGAGCTGGAGGCGCTCGGCTGCGACCTCAGCGGCTACCTGGGCACCCACCCGATGGCCGGCCGGGAGCGCTCCGGGCCCATGGCGGCCATCGCCGACCTGTTCGAGGGCCGGCCCTGGGTGCTCACCCCGACCCGCGAGACCGACACCGAGGTCCTCAACCTCGCCCTCGAGCTGGTCGCCCTGTGCCGGGCGGTGCCCGTGGTGATGGACGCCGACGCCCACGACCGGGCCGTCGCGCTGGTCTCCCACACCCCGCAGCTGATCTCCAGCATGGTCGCCGCCCGGCTGCGGAACGCCGACGACACGGCCGTGCGCCTGTGCGGCCAGGGCATCCGCGACGTCACCCGGATCGCCGCCTCCGACCCCCGGATGTGGCTCGACATCCTCTCGGCCAACCCCGGCCCGGTGGCCGACGTCCTCGCGGGCGTCGCCGCCGACCTCGACGAGACCGTACGGGCGCTGCGCGCCCTGGAGTCCGCCGACGAGGACAAGCGGGCGGGCGGCGTGGCCGGCATCGAGGACGTGCTGCGGCGCGGCAACGACGGCCGGGCCCGGGTGCCGGGCAAGCACGGCGCGGCCCCGGCCACCTACGAGACGGTGATCGTCCTCATCGGCGACCAGCCGGGCGAGCTGGCCCGGATCTTCGCGGACGCGGGCCGCGCGGGCGTCAACATCGAGGACGTCCGCATCGAGCACGCCACGGGCCAGCAGTCGGGTCTGATCCAGCTGATGGTCGAGCCCTCCGCCGCGGCGGGCCTGGCCGCGACGCTGCGCGACCGGGGCTGGGCGGTCCGCCAGTAGGGCCCGTACGGCCCGGGGGCCGCAGGGCGGCGCGGGGCGGTCCGGCGAGCCAGTAACCTTGAGTGAGCCATCAAGGCGATCCGCCAGGAAACGCCCCGTGTACGAGGAAGGTGCCCAACACCGTGGAAACCGCCGCCCGGACCGCTCCGGCAGCAGTCGTCGTCGGCATCGACGGCCCCTCCGGCACGGGCAAGTCCAGCACGTCCAAGGCCGTGGCCGCCAAGCTCGGCCTGCGCTACCTGGACACCGGCGCCCAGTACCGGGCGATCACCTGGTGGATGCTGAGCAACGGCATCGATGTGAACGACCCGGCCGCCGTGGCCGACGCCGCGGGCAAGCCGGAGATCGTCTCCGGTACCGACCCGTCCGCGCCCACGATCACGGTCGACGGCGCGGACGCCTCGGCGCCCATCCGCACCCAGGAGGTCACCGGGGCCGTCAGCGCGGTCAGCGCCGTGCCCGAGGTGCGCACCCGGATGACCGAGCTGCAGCGCGCCATCGCCGCCGAGGCGCCGTACGGCATCGTCGTCGAGGGCCGGGACATCGGCACCACCGTGCTGCCGGACGCCGACGTCAAGATCTTCCTCACCGCCTCCCCGGAGGCGCGGGCCGCCCGCCGCAGCGGTGAGCTCAAGGGCAAGGAGTCCACCGACCTGGCCGCCACGCAGGCCGCCCTGGTCAAGCGGGACGCGGCCGACTCCGGCCGGAAGACGTCGCCGCTGGCGAAGGCCGCCGACGCCGTCGAGGTGGACACTACCGAGCTGACGTTGGAGCAGGTCATCGAGTGCGTGGTGACCCTGGTGGAGGAGAAGCGGTCGGCGTGACCTCCTCCGGTGCCGCCGTCGGGCGGCGGATCGGCATCGGCCTGATGTACGGGCTGTGGAAGCCCCGGGTGCTGGGCGCCTGGCGGGTGCCCGCCACCGGGCCCTGCATACTGGCCGTCAACCACACCCATAACGTCGACGGCCCGATGATCATGGGTACCGCCCCCCGGCCCGTGCACTTCCTGATCAAGAAGGAAGCGTTCGTGGGCCCGCTCGGCGCCTTCCTGCGCGGCATCGGCCAGCTGGAGGTCGACCGCACGGGCACCGACCGCACGGCCATCGCCGGCGCGCTGGGCGTGCTGGAGGACGGCGGGGTCCTGGGCATCTTCCCCGAGGGCACCCGGGGCGAGGGCGACTTCGCCTCGCTCCGCGCGGGCCTGGCCTACTTCGCCGTACGGTCGGGCGCGCCGATCGTCCCGGTGGCGGTGCTGGGCAGCGGCGAGGCGAAGAGCCGGGCCGTTCCGGGGCTGCCGCCCCTGCGTAGTCGCGTCGACGTGGTCTTCGGAGACCCGTTCGAGGCGGGCGACGGCAGCGGCAGGCGCACCCGCAAGGCGCTGGACGAGGCGACCACGCGCATCCAGGAGCGCCTGGGCGCCCACCTGGCGGACGCCAAGCGGCTGACCGGCCGCTGACCGAGACTTGAAGTAGCGGGCCGTAAGGGTCCGCCGACGATACAGAAGAACGAGGAACGGACTTCATGGACGACCAGATCCACACCGGCGACGAGCACGGTGAGCTTGGCGACGCCGAGTACGCGGAGTTCATGGAGCTCGCGGCGCAGGAGGGCTTCGACGCCGAGGAGATCGAGGGCGCGCTCGGCGAGGCCGGGCACGGCCCGCTGCCCGTGCTCGCCGTCGTCGGCCGCCCCAACGTCGGCAAGTCGACGCTGGTGAACCGCATCATCGGCCGCCGCGAGGCCGTCGTCGAGGACAAGCCCGGCGTCACCCGCGACCGCGTCACCTACGAGGCCGAGTGGGCCGGCCGCCGCTTCAAGGTCGTCGACACCGGCGGCTGGGAGCAGGACGTCCTCGGCATCGACGCGTCCGTCGCCGCCCAGGCGGAGTACGCGATCGAGGCCGCCGACGCGGTGGTCTTCGTCGTGGACTCCTCCGTCGGCGCCACCGACACCGACGAGGCCGTGGTGAAGCTGCTGCGCCGGGCCGGCAAGCCCGTCGTGCTGTGCGCCAACAAGGTCGACGGCCCCTCCGCCGAGGCCGACGCCGCCATGCTGTGGTCGCTGGGCCTGGGCGAGCCGATGCCGGTCTCCGCGCTGCACGGCCGTGGCACCGGCGACATGCTCGACGAGGTCCTCAAGGCGCTGCCCGAGGCCCCGGCCCAGACCTTCGGCGGGGTGCTCGGCGGGCCGCGCCGCATCGCGCTGATCGGCCGTCCGAACGTCGGCAAGTCCTCCCTGCTGAACAAGGTCGCGGGCGAGGAGCGGGTCGTCGTCAACGAGCTGGCCGGCACCACCCGTGACCCGGTCGACGAGCTGATCGAGCTGGGCGGCACCACCTGGAAGTTCGTGGACACGGCGGGCATCCGCAAGCGCGTCCACCTCCAGGAGGGCGCCGACTACTACGCCTCCCTGCGGACGGCGGCCGCCGTCGAGAAGGCCGAGGTCGCGGTCATCCTGATCGACGCGAGCGAGAGCATCTCGGTCCAGGACCAGCGCATCATCACCATGGCCGTCGAGGCCGGCCGTGCCATGGTCATCGCCTACAACAAGTGGGACAACCTCGACGAGGAGCGCCGCTACTACCTGGAGCGGGAGATCGAGACCGAGCTCCAGCAGGTCGCGTGGGCGCCGCGGGTCAATGTCTCGGCCCGTACCGGCCGGCACATGGAGAAGCTCGTCCCGGCGATCGAGACGGCGCTGGCGGGCTGGGAGACCCGGGTCCCCACCGGTCGGCTGAACGCCTTCCTCGGTGAGCTCGTCGCGGCCCACCCGCACCCGATCCGGGGCGGCAAGCAGCCGCGCATCCTCTTCGGTACGCAGGCGGGCACCAAGCCGCCGCGTTTCGTGCTCTTCGCCTCCGGCTTCCTGGAGGCCGGTTACCGCCGCTTCGTCGAGCGCCGACTGCGCGAGGAGTTCGGCTTCGAGGGCACGCCGATCCACATCTCGGTGCGCGTCCGGGAGAAGCGCGGCAAGAAGAAGTAACGCCGGGTGCCCCGGGGCGGCTGGGGGTCCGGGGGTCACCCCCCGGATGGGCACAGCCGGGAGAAGCGCGGCAGGAAGAAGTGACGCGGAGCACGCCGGGGCGGCTCGGGGCCCGGGGCCGTCGGGTCAGAAGCCCCGGCCGCGGCCGTCCCGCTGCCCCGGGGGCAGCGCGGGCAGCTGACCACCGCGCTGCCGTCCGTAGTACGAATCCCAGACCGCGTTGTACCCCGAGGAACCGGGGTACGCGGCCGGGCCGGTGAGCTGACCCGCGTAGCCGTAGGTGCCGCGGTGGCCGAAGGCCTTGAAGGTCAGCTCCTCCTCGCCGGAGCGGTCACCGGGCAGGGCCCGGAAGGCCCGCCGGTATTCGGAGCAGAGGGCGTCGAAGATCGGGGTGACCGAGGCGGGGTGACTCTCCGAGGAGGCGTCGCGGGGTGGCCGCATGCCGGGGATGTGGTTGTACGAGGTCCGTGCGGGTTCGTATGAGTACACATCCCTGCCAACGACCTCAAGGCCCGTCGGATGCGGTCCACGCGGCGAATGGATGGCGGGGAGCATCCCGCCCGGGTGGACTACAGGATAAAAGTCCTGGTTTACCGAGGAGTGCGACTCCGGCTCGTCCGCCCCGTGCCCGTTCACGCGCCCCCCGTTCATGTGCCCGCGAGCGGCATGGCCGCCCCCACCAGACGCCCGGACGCCGCGGCCCGGTCCAGTGCCTCCCGCAGCAGGTCCTCCCGGGGCTGGGAGCCGATCGTCCCCGCCGGGGCGCAGTAGACCAGCACCCGGCGCGTCTTGTTGACGGCTGCCCGCCAGCCGTCGGCGACCTGCATCGCCTGGTGCGCCTGCCACCACGCCTGGGGCGCGGTGCCGCCGGCCGGCGGCTGGAGGACCGCGTGCAGCCGGCCCATGGCGAGCAGCACCGACCAGCCCGGCAGCGCCGCCGGGGCCTGCTCGACGTCGGTGACCGGGGCGAAGCCCTGCTCGTGGAGCAGCTCCAGGAAGACGTCCACCGGCCCGGTGGTGCCCGGGCGGGCGATCGGCCCCAGCGGCTCGACCACCAGCGCCGGCTGCACCTCGCCGCCGACCAGCACCAGCCCGCTCGTCACCCCGAGCTCGGCCTGGAGCGGGATCTCGCGGGGGACGCCCGTCGCGCCGCCCTCGGCCGTGATGGAGGCGACGGCGCCCTGGAGCTGCGCCTCGGCGACCGGGACGACCTGGGAGGGAATGCAACTGGCGTGGGCGAAGGCCAGCACGGCCGTCTCCTCGCCGACGAACAGCACGGTGCTGGTGGGCACCTGGCCGGTGTGGCCGGGGGTACGGCAGGAGGTGCAGTCGTACACATCCGGGGCGTTCTCGCCGCCGAGCAGTCGCTCCGCCTCTTCGTCGCCGATCTCGGCACGTACCTCGTCGCTGACATCGAGCATGCGCGGCACGGGGGCTCCTCGAAACCTAGGTAGGTCGGTTGTTCTCATCGCAGGGCGCGGTCGAGCCGGGCGGTTCCCGGCTCGTAAGGAGACAACGGAGGATCCATGGCATGGGTCACGCTCCGGAAAAGTTCCCGGACGCGACTACCGATGGGGCAACGCTTGCGGCACGACTTGGCGATCAAGGCCAACCCCGGGCCCCCGCCCACGGTCTAACCTCTCGGTAGAGGCGGGCCCGGGACGGATCCGCGGCATACGGCGGCATGGGGACGAATGCGCATCTCATTCCTGATCCACAACGCGTACGGGATCGGCGGCACGGTCCGGACCACCTCCACCCTCGCCGGCACCCTCGCCGAGCAGCACGACGTGGAGATCGTCTCCGTCTTCCGGCACCGCGAGCAGCCCGTTCTCGCCCCCGGCGGCAAGGTGCGGCTGAGGCACCTGGTGGATCTGCGCAGAGGCGGCCCCGGCTACGAGGGCGACGACCCGGAGCACGGGCGCCCCGCCGTCGTCTTCCCCGCCGCCGAGGGACGCCACGGGCAGTACAGCGCCCTGACGGACCGCCGGATCGCCGAGCACCTGCGCCGCCTGGACTGCGACGTGGTCGTCGGCACCCGGCCCGGCCTCAACGTCCACATCGCCCAGCAGGCCCGGCGCGGCCCGGTCCGCGTGGGCCAGGAGCACCTGACGCTCGGCACCCACTCCGAGCGGCTCAAGCGCGTGCTGCGGGCGCACTATCCGCGCCTCGACGCCGTCACCACCGTGACCGAGGCGGACGCGCGCACCTACCGGCGGCTGATGCGGCTGCCCGGAGTGCGCGTCGAGGCGGTGCCCAACGGGGTGCCCGTCCCGGCGGTCGCGCCCGCCGACGGCAGCGGAAAATGGGTGATCGCGGCCGGGCGGCTGGCCCCCGTCAAGCGCTACGACGTGCTCGTCCGGGCCTTCGCCCTGGTCGTGGCCGAGCGCCCCGACTGGCGGCTGCGGATCTACGGCGCCGGTGCCGAGCGCGCCCGGCTGCGGGCACTGATCGAGAAGCTCGGCCTCTACAACCACGTCTACCTCATGGGCCCCGCCAACCCCCTGGAAGCCGAGTGGGTCAAGGGGTCCATCGGCGCGGTCACCTCCAGCCTGGAGTCCTTCGGCATGACGATCGTCGAGGCCATGCGCTGCGGGCTGCCGGTGGTCGCCACCGACTGCCCGCACGGGCCCGGCGAGATCATCACCGACGGCACCGACGGCCTGCTGGTGCCCGTCGGGAGGACCGAGGCCATCGCCGCCGGGCTGCTGCGGCTGATCGGCGACGACGAGCTGCGCCGGCGCATGGGCGCGGCGGCGCTGGCGAGCTCGGCGCGCTTCGACCCCGCGGCCGTCGCCGCCCGCTACGAGTCCCTGTTCGCCGGGCTGCGCACCCGCGGCGGCCTCCGGGGCGGGCTCCACCGCACCCGGGGCGCCCTGCTCAGCACGGCCTTCCAGGCCAAGGACCGGGGCCGCTCCGCACTGCGGAAAGTACGCGCCGCATGACGCCGACCCAGCCCACCGTGCCTGAGCGGGCCGGGGACCGCCCGTCCACCGAGGCCGCCCCGCCGGCCCCGACCACCACTTCCGAGGAGTGCGTCATCGTGTCTGCCCCTCCCCTGTCCGCCGGCGCGGGGAACCCCAGCGCCGACTGCATCGCGGACTCCGCGGGCGGGCTCACCTTCGACCTCGACGCCCCCGGCCGCGCCGCCGACGCCCACTGGTCCGCCGCGCTCGTGCTGCGCCCGCGCGGCGGGGAGGAGGACGAGGAGGTCCGGCTGCCGCTCACCCCCAACGGGACCGGCCGGCTGCGGGCCGTGCTGCCCAGCACCGTCGCCCTGCCCGAGGGCCGCTGGGACGTCCATCTGGCCTGCGGCGAGGAGACGACGCTCCGGCTGCTGCCCGGCCTCGCCGATCTGCGCTCCCTGATCGACCGCCGGCCCGGCCCCAGCACCTCCCCGCTGGCCGTGCGCATCCCCTACGCCACCAAGCACGGCAACCTCTCGCTGCGCAGCTGGCAGCGCGCCCCCCACGCGGAGGCCGGGGACGTGCTCGTCGACCCCGAGGGCATAACCGTCCGGGGCACCCTCTACCGGGTGGAGGACCCCGGGGCCTGGCTGGCGGGCGCGGTCGTGGAGGCCCGCTGCCGGCGGACGGGCCCGACCGTCACGGTCCCGCTCACCGCCGCCGAGGGGCAGGAGTTCGCCTTCGCCCTCCCCTTCGCCGGGCTGTGCGAGGAGTGGCGGGGCGGCCCGCAGGTGTGGGACCTGTGGCTGCGCGGACCGGAGGGGACCCCGGTCCGCCTGGCCCGCATCCTGGACGACGTCGCCGACAAGAAGCACGTCTTCGTCTATCCGGCGCGGGACGTGACCTCCCCGCGTGCCCCTGCCCAGGCGGGCCCGTACTACACCGCCGACAACGACCTTTCGGTGCGCGTCGTCGAGCGCCCGCCGACGGCCGGCCGGTAGCGGCCGGGCTCAGCCGGCGGACCCGGCCGGGGCGTGCGGCCGTTCAGGCCGGGCGGTCTCCGGGTGGTGGAGGTCGAAGGCCGGGGACTCGGAGCGGATGCGCGGGATGCGGGTGAAGTTGTGCCGGGGCGGCGGGCAGGAGGTCGCCCACTCCAGGGAGCGCCCGAAGCCCCAGGGGTCGTCCACCTCGATCTTCTTCCCGTACCTGGCGGTCTTCCAGACGTTGTGGAAGAAGGGCAGATTGGACAGGCCCAGCAGGAACGCCCCGATGGAGGAGACGGTGTTGAGCGCGGTGAAGCCGTCGGCCGCCAGGTAGTCGGCGTAGCGGCGGGGCATCCCCTCGGCGCCCAGCCAGTGCTGGACGAGGAAGGTGAGGTGGAAGCCGGTGAACAGGGTCCAGAAGTGCATCTTCCCCAGCCGCTCGTCCAGCATCTTGCCGGTGAGCTTCGGCCACCAGAAGTAGAAGCCGGCGAACGTCGCGAAGACCACCGTGCCGAAGACCACGTAGTGGAAGTGGGCCACGACGAAGTAGGTGTCGGTGACGTGGAAGTCCAGCGGCGGCGAGGCGAGGATCACCCCGGTCAGGCCGCCGAAGAGGAAGCTCACCAGGAAGCCCACCGCCCACAGCATGGGCGTCTCGAAGGACAGCGAGCCCTTCCACATCGTGCCGATCCAGTTGAAGAACTTCACCCCGGTCGGCACCGCGATCAGGAACGACATGAACGAGAAGAAGGGCAGCAGCACCGCTCCGGTGGCGAACATGTGGTGCGCCCAGACCACCACCGACAGGGCCGTGATGGTCATGGTGGCGCCGATCAGCGTCAGGTAGCCGAAGATCGGCTTGCGGGAGAACACCGGGATGATCTCGGTGATGATGCCGAAGAACGGCAGCGCGATGATGTACACCTCGGGGTGGCCGAAGAACCAGAACAGGTGCTGCCACAGCAGCGCCCCGCCCCACTGGGGTTCGAAGACCAGGGCCCCGAACCGCCGATCCGCCTCCAGGCTGAGCAGCGCAGCCGCCAGCACGGGGAAGGCGAGGAGGATGAGGATCGAGGTGAAGAGCACGTTCCAGGTGAAGACCGGCATCCGGAACATCGTCATCCCGGGGGCGCGCATCCCGATGACCGTGGTCAGGAAGTTGACCGCGCCGAGGATGGTGCCGAAGCCGGAGAGGGCCAGCCCCATGATCCACATGTCGGCGCCCATGCCCGGTGAGCGGACCGCGCTGTTCAGCGGGGCGTAGGCGGTCCAGCCGAAGGCGGCGCCGCCCTCGGGCATCAGCAGGCTGGAGACCACGATCAGCCCGCCGAAGAGATAGAGCCAGTAGGCGAACATGTTCAGCCGGGGGAAGGCCACGTCCGGCGAGCCGATCTGCAGCGGCATGATCGCGTTGGCGAAGCCGGCGAAGGCCGGGGTGGCGAACAGCAGCAGCATGATCGTGCCGTGCGCGGTGAACGCCTCGTTGAACTGCTCGTTGGTCATCAGCTGGAGCCCGGGGCGGGCCAGCTCGGCCCGCATCAGCATGGCGAGCAGCCCGCCGATGAGGAAGAAGCCGAACGATGTGATCAGGTAGAGGTTCCCGATCTTCTTGTGGTCGGTGGTCGTCAGCCAGTCCACGATGATCCGGCCGGGGCTGCGCTCCCCGGCCGGCCCGGCCGGTCCGGCCGCGGCGGCCTGCGCGGTGTCGGTCCCCATCCGTGCCCCCTCGCTTGTGGTGCTCTCGGATACGCGAGTGTCCTCGCGGGCACCCGCCATGATGCTCCGGTGGCGCCGCGCGCGCGAGGGTGCCTCACCCCCGGGACGTTCCGGAACACGAAATTCCGATGGCTCTCGCGCCGATAGGGCCGTACCCCTGGTAATTCCCGTGGATCAATGCCGGGCAGGGGTGCGGGGCGGGAATTCGCCGGGGCTCCGGGGGAGTTGCCGGAGGGGCGTCCGGGAAGGAGTGGTGAATTCACCGGCGAGTTTTTGTGGAGGCGTCGCGAGGGAAAAGGAACACCCCGTGGGGGTGAGGGAATTCGGCGTAAACCCCCTCGGGGTCACTGTGACAGAAGTGTGACCAGTGGCGGACCCTGCGGCGACGGGAGGCTGGGCGACGCCCCGCCCGGCCGCCTACGGTGACTGCCATGGCAACCCTCCCCGGACTCCCCGCCGATCCCGACGACGACCCCGCCGACTACGTCGGCCTCCCCGCCGACGAGGCCACCGCCCGCGCCCGTGCCCGCGGCTGGACGGACGTGCGGACGCTGCCGCCCGGCACGGTCGTCACCATGGAGTACCGTGCCGGCCGGCTGAACCTCGAGGTCGAGCACGGCACCGTACGGCGCTGCTGGAAGGGCTGACGGCCCGGACGCGCGCGAAGGCGGCCCCGGAAGAGTTCCGGGGCCGCCTTCGCGTGGTGCGTGACCGGCCGGTGCCGGCGGTCTCAGGCCCGGCCGCGCCCGGCCGACGGGCCGAACGACGTGCCGCGCGGCATCCGGTCGGCGTGCGGCGGCCGACGGCTGCCGGCCGGGGTGACCGGGCTCCGCTCGGAGCGGACCGTGTGCGGCCGGGGCACCAGATGCGGCCTGCCCTCGGCGACCCGGGTGGCCGACCCGCCGCCCGAGCGGCTGCCGGCGCCCACGGGCTCGCGGACCGGCAGCTCGTCGTCGGCCGGGGCGCGCGGCGCGCCCAGCGGCACGGACGCCGCGACCGGCGCGGGCACGGGCACCGCGGTGAGCAGCCGGCCGCTGCGCAGCCGCAGCCAGACGCCCAGCAGCCAGCCCTCGGCACGTGCCATCAGCGGCTCGAACCAGGGCAGGGCCAGCAGCACCAGCAGACCGGCGGTCCAGCCCAGGGTGACGTCGCTCATCCAGTGCGTGCCCAGGTAGACCGTGGTCATCCCGACGCCGAGCGCCAGCATCGCGGCGCACACCGAGGAGATCCGCCGGGTGCGCGGAGTGGTGGCCAGATAGGCGAGGACGCCCCAGGTCACCACCGCGTTCGCGGTGTGGCCCGAGGGGAATATGTCGCCGCCGGCGAACATCTCGTTCGAGCCGATGGCGGTGGCGTAGTGCGGACCGAGCCGGCCCATGCCGATCTTGGCGGCGCCCACCGTCGCGTTGAGCAGCAGCAGCGACGTGCCCAGCACCAGCAGCGGGCGCAGGGTCTTCTGCCTGTACGTACACCAGCCGAGCCAGGCCGCGACGGCCACGGCGGTCGGGCCGCGCTGGCCCAGGACCACGAAGTAGTCGAGGAAGGCGTGGATCTCCGGCCACTGCTTGTAGGGCCGGAAGAGCATGACCTGCCAGTCGAAGCGCACCGGCCAGGACGTGGTGAGCACGCCGACCACGATCGCCACGTAGACCACGGAGGTCGCCACGAAGATGCCCAGGCGGGTCCGGGTCATCCGCGGCCGCACGGGTTGGGAGCGCTCCTCCGCAGGGACGAGCTCGTCGTTGGTACGCACTCAATCGACGTTACATTGCGTGACAGGAGGGTTCGGCCGATCGAGGCTCTTTGTGATGACGATGTGATGTGGAATGCGTCTCAATCGTGGCTCGCCGCATGTTTGAAACGGCGGAATAAGAATCGGCTAAAGAAGTGCCGAGCGGCTTTGGTCAAAGCCTGGCGAGGCATTAATTCCTTTTCGTGGGACCCCGTTTATCGGTGTGTGGCCGAGGGGTTCCGCGCCGTTTCCCGGCGGGCCGCCGGCCGGGAAGGGAATTACGATCATGGTGGGCCGGAACCGTGCAGCCAGAACGCGCCATAGGCCGCCGACGCGAGCGCGACAGCCGTCATCACCGTCACCGCGCGTACCGTGCGTAGCCGGGCCAGGGCCACCGCCAGGGGCAGCAGCAGGGGAAAGGCCGGCAGCATCAGCCGTGGCTTGGACCCGAAGTACCCCTTGGCCGTGAGCGCCAGCAGCAACACCGTGCCCGTATAGACGAGCAGCGGCAGCGGCTGCCCCTGACGCACTCCGGCCAGATACAGCCGGATCACCAGGGCCACCCCGAGCAGCAGCGCCACCCCCGCCGGCCAGGCCGGGCCCGTCAGCCGCTCCCGGATGAACGAGCCGAAGGCCAGCCCGCCGTCGAAACCATTGCCCCAGCCGCCCTGGACATCGAGATAACCGGTGGCGGAACCGGTGCGCACCCCCACCCAGGCGACATACGCCAGCCACCCCAGCGGCGCGAGCACCACTCCCGGCAGCACCCGGGCGAACGGCGGCGTCCCGCCCCGGCGGCGGGCCCGGACCAGGACGACCGCCGCCGTCAGCCAGACCGCCGCCACCACGGCGGCTCCCACCGGCCGGGTCAGCCCGGCCAGCGCCGCCAGCGCGCCCGCCCACGCCCACCGGCCGGTCAGCACGCAGTACAGACCCCACGCCGCCAGCGCCGTGAACAGCGACTCCGAATACGCCATCGACTCGACGACGCCCACCGGCAGTGCCGCCCACAGCACCGCCAGCGCCACCCCGGCCCGCCGCCCGTACCGCAGCGCGCCGACCGCGAAGATCCCCCACGCGGCGGCGAGCGAGGCGACCGCCGAGACCACCAGGCCCGCGTCCCCCGCCGACAGCGGCAGGACCGCCGACAGCGACCGCTCCAGCCAGGGCAGCAGCGGGAAGAAGGCCAGATCGGAATGGACCTTGCCGCCCGCCAGCTGGAGCGTGTAGCCGTAGCCCTGCTCGGCGATCCGCGCGTACCAGATCGAGTCCCAGCGCGCCGAGAGCAGATGACGCGCCTCCTTGCCGTCCGTCAGCCCCCACAGCGCCAGCGCCAGCACGCCCAGCACCCGCACCGCCGCGTACAGCAGCAGCGCGGGCGCCGCCCGGCGCAGCGCGGCACGCGCCCGCGCGGGCCGGCCGCCGACGGGGACGCCGGCGGATATGCCGGTGGGCCCGCCGGCGGACATGCCGGCGGAGGCGGAGGAAGCGCGAACGGTCACCGATCGATTGTCCCAGCCCGGCGACGCGAGAGGGGCCACGTGGGTTCCGGCGGGGTTCGCGTACGCTGTCGACTCACTCGCCCCCTGATACCGCCGGGGCTCATTGGTCCCCAACTGGTTTCCCCGGCCCCCTGGCCGCGAGCGCATGACACGGAGGTGTGTGGATGTCCGGGACGACCACCGCCGGCACCAGAAGGCCGGTCGGCGTTCCCCGGCAGCGGCTTCGGCCGCGCCGCGCGGAAGGGCCGGGTGCCGCCTCGACGAGCCGGTGGACCGTGCTCGTCGTCCTCTGCGTCAGCCTGCTCCTGGTCGCCGTCGACGCCACCGTGCTGCACGTCGCGGTCCCGGCCGTCACGGAGGACCTGCGCCCGGGCGCGATACAGCTGCTGTGGATCGTCGACGTCTACCCCCTCGTCTGCGCCTCGCTGCTCATCCTCTTCGGCACCCTCGGCGACCGGGTCGGCCGCCGCCGGGTACTGCTCCTCGGCTACGCCCTCTTCGGCGTGGCCTCCGGGCTCGCCGCCGTCGCGCCGACACCGGAGATCCTGATCGCCGCCCGGGCGCTGCTCGGCGCCGGCGGCGCGATGATCATGCCGGCGACGCTCTCGATCCTCCGGCAGGTCTTCCCCGACCGCCGGGAGCGCGCCCTGGCCATCGGGGTGTGGAGCGCGGTGGCAGCGGTGGGCGCGGCCGTCGGGCCGCTGCTCGGGGGATTCCTGCTGGAGCACTTCTGGTGGGGCTCCGTCTTCCTCATCAACATCCCGCTCATGGCCGTCAGTCTCCCCGTCGGCCGCTGGCTGCTGCCCGAGTCGACCGGCGACCACGACGGCCCGTGGGACGTCCTCGGCGCGCTGATGGCGGCGTTCGGCCTGTTCGGCGTCGTCTACGGCGTCAAGCGGGTGGGCGGCGCGGAGGCGCTCTCGCTGGGCACGGTCGTCCCGGCCGCCGTGGGCGCCGCCCTGCTCGTCCTCTTCGTCCGCCGGCAGAGGCGGCGGGCCCATCCGCTCGTCGACCTGACGCTGTTCTCACGTCCCGCCTTCGGCACCTCCGTCGGCTGCATCGTGCTGGCCATGCTGGCGCTGGTCGGCCTGGAACTCATCGCCGCCCAGTACCTCCAGCTCGTCCTCGGCCTCACCCCGCTGGAAACGGGACTGCGCCTGCTGCCCCTCACCCTCGCCGCGATGGCCGCGGGCCTCGCCGGCTCGCGAGTGCTCCAGCGGTTCGGGCCGCGCGCGATGGTCTCGGCGGGCTTCGTGCTCACCGCGATGGCGGTGCTCTCGCTGACCGTCATGGGCCCGGAGGACCGCCCCTACGCGCTGATCGCCGGCTTCGTCCTGCTCGGCTTCGGCCTGGAGACCACGCTCTTCGGAGCGTACGAGTCGATGCTGAGCGAGGCCCCCGCGCGGGCGGCGGGCGGCGCGGCCGCGATCGGCGAGACGTCGTACCAGCTCGGCGCGGGCATTGGCATCGCGCTCCTCGGCAGCGTCATGAACGCGGCGTACGCGCCGGGCGTCGACGCCGTCCCCGGCGTCCCGAGCGCGGCGGGCCGGGCCGCGAGCCACTCGCTGGGCGAGGCGTACGAGATCGCCGACCGCCTCGACGGCCCGGCGGGCGCCGCGCTGCGGGCGGCCGCGCGGGACGCGTTCGTGCACGGCCTGCACGTGACGCTCGTGGTGAGCGCGGGGTTGCTCGCGCTGGGCGCGGTGGCGGCGCTGCGGCTGCCGCGCGGGCTGGAGCCGGCGGAGGGCTGAGGCCGGCCCGGCGGGGCCGAAGCCACACCGGCCAGGTCTGGACGCCGGGGGTTACCCACCCGTAGCGTTCTGGGCAGGCGATGATCACCCCGAACCGAGCCGGAGGCTGACCGTGTTCGACCCACATGATCCGCTCGGCATCGACGACCTGCTCACCGACGAGGACCGGGCCATCCGGGACTCCGTCAGGAGCTGGGCGCGCGACCGTGTCCTGCCGCACATCGCGGAGTGGTACGAGAGCGGCGAGGTCCCCGTGCGCGAGCTCGCCCGGGAGCTCGGCGCCATGGGCGCCCTCGGCATGCAGCTCACCGGCTACGGCTGCGCGGGCGCGAGCGCCGTGCAGTACGGGCTGGCGTGCCTGGAGGTGGAGGCGGCCGACTCCGGCATCCGTTCCCTCGTCTCCGTGCAGGGTTCCCTCGCGATGTACGCCATCCACCGCTTCGGCTCCGAGGAGCAGAAGCGGCGCTGGCTGCCCGGGATGGCGGCCGGCGAGATCATCGGCTGCTTCGGGCTGACCGAGCCCGACCACGGCTCGGACCCCGGCGGGATGCGGACGTACGCCAAGCGCGACGCGGGCGGCGACTGGCTGCTGACGGGCCGCAAGATGTGGATCACCAACGGCTCGGTGGCCGGCGTCGCGGTCGTCTGGGCCCGGACGGACGAGGGGATCAGGGGATTCGTCGTCCCCACCGACAGCCCCGGCTTCTCCGCGCCCGAGATCAAGCACAAGTGGTCGCTGCGCGCCTCCGTCACCAGCGAGCTGGTCCTGGACGAGGTGCGGCTGCCCGCCGACGCGGTGCTGCCCGGGGCGAAGGGGCTGGGCGGCCCGCTCGGCTGTCTCAACCACGCCCGGTACGGCATCGTCTGGGGCGCGATGGGCGCCGCGCGCACCTGCTTCGAGACGGCCCTGGACTACGCGCGCACGCGCGAGCAGTTCGGCCGGCCCATCGGCGGCTTCCAGCTCACCCAGGCCAAGCTGGCCGACATGGCGCTGGAGCTCCACAAGGGCGTACTGCTGGCCCACCATCTGGGCCGGCGGATGGACGCGGGGCGGCTGCGGCCGGAGCAGGTGAGCTTCGGGAAGCTCAACAACGTGCGGGAGGCGATCGAGATCTGCCGTACCGCCCGGACGGTCCTGGGTGCCAACGGGATCTCGCTCGAGTACCCCGTGATGCGCCACGCGACGAACCTGGAGTCGGTGCTGACCTACGAGGGCACCGTGGAGATGCACCAGCTGGTGCTGGGCAAGGCGCTCACCGGCCTCGACGCGTTCCGGTGAGCACCGGGCCCTGCCCGTGCGTCAGCTCTGGTTGCTGTGCTGTCCCGGGGGACACCCCCCGGACCCCCGGCCGCTGACCCCGAGCCCGCATCAGCTCTGGTTGAAGAAGCCGCCCTGCGCGCGGCCCCCCTCCCCGCTGACGACCTTGTAGTCGGCGGGGGTGAGCAGGAAGACCCTGTTCGCCACGCGTTCGATCGAGCCGCGGAGGCCGAAGGTCAACCCGGCGGCGAAGTCCACCACCCGCTTGGCGTCGCTGGGCTCCATGCCCGTGAGGTTGACGATGACCGGTACGCCGTCCCGGAACAGCTCGCCGATGCCGCGGGCGTCCCGGAAGCCGTCCGGGGTCACCGTGGCGATACGGGTGCCCTGTTCCTGCGCGACCTCGTCGGCCACACGGACCTTGGGGTTGGTCACCCAGGAGTCGCCGGGCTCGGTCCCCTCGTCCGAGTCCTCTTCGTAGCCGCCGTAGTAGCGCTCGTCATCGTTGTCGTCGACGAGGCCAAGCCACGCACTCGCCTTGCGCACCGATCCCATGGACGCCTCCTCTCACACGCGGTGTGTTCCGCCCGCTCCTCTATGGTCGTCCATGATGCGGATGATGTGCCAAGTGGATGGCGGCCATGCGGGGATTTCGTGACGCATCTGGTGCAAAGTGGGTGGCGGTGCGTCAGAAACTCCTATGAGCCGACCTTAGGCGCCGGACCTGGGCATATGCGGCATGGACCGGAGTGGACGGCCTCCGGCCCAGCTCGATTGTCCCCGCTGACTAGGATGCCCGGGCACATCGACACCACACACGGGGACACGTTTTGTTCGGGATCATCAGGCCATGCCGTCACAGACTCTCGGAGCGCATGCGAGCGGAGTGGATGGCGCATCTCTGCGGACTCTGTCTGGCGTTGAGGGGTGATCACGGGCAATTCGCTCGAATAGCAACCAACTATGACGGTCTCGTCATATCGGTGCTGGTCGAGGCGCAGTCCGCGGACACGAAGGAGTCCGGCGCCTGGCGGCGCACCGCCGGCCCCTGCCCGCTCCGGGGGATGCGCTCCGCGTCCGTGGCCCACGGTGAGGGCGCCCGGCTGGCCGCCACGGTCTCGCTCGTCCTGGCCTCCGCGAAGATGCGCGACCATGTCGCCGACGGCGACGGGCTGTTGGCGCGCCGTCCGGTCGCGGCGGCAGCGCGCGGCATCGCCGCCCGCTGGGAGGGGGCGGGTGCCCGTACAGGGGCGGAACTCGGCTTCGACACGGCCGTTCTGGTCGACGCCGTCGAACGGCAGGCGGGCGTCGAGGCGCTGGCCGGTCCGGGCACCCCGCTGCTGGAGGTCACCGAGCCCACCGAGACGGCCACCGCCATGGCCTTCGGATACACGGCCGTGCTCGCGGGCAGGCCCGCCAACCGGCCGGCGCTGGAGGAGGCGGGCCGGCTCTTCGGCCGGCTCGCCCATCTCCTCGACGCCGTCGAGGACCTGGAGGAGGACGCCCGCACCGGGTCCTGGAACCCCATCACCGCCACCGGCACCGGCCTCGACGAGGCGCGGCGGCTGTGCGACGACGCGGTGCGCGGGGTGCGGCTGGCGCTGCGCGACGTCGCGTTCGCGAGCAAGTCCCAGGGCAGGCTGGCCCACCTCCTGCTGGCGCACGAGCTGGAACGTTCCGTGGACCGGGCGTTCGCGACCGGCGGCTGCGCGACCCACGGGCACACCGCGCCCGAGGGCGCCTTCGGGCCGCCGCCCGTGATGCCGCCGACCGCGCCGCCGGAGCCGCCGAGGGGCGGCCGCCGGCGACGGCGGGGGCTCATCGCGGGCTGCGCGGTCTGGACCGGCATGTTCTGCACCGGCCAGGTCTGTTGCAAGGACCCCTACTCGGACCCCTGGGACGGGCGGCCGCGTGAGGGCTGGTGCGCCAAGTGCTGTGACAACTGTGATGGTGGCGATTGCGGCGACTGTGGTGACTGCTGCAATTGCTGTGACTGTTGCAGTAAGTGCTGCGATGGATGCGACTGCTGTGACGGTTGCGATTGCGGCTGTGACTGCTGAACCGCACGGCCCGAAGGGCCGGGCGAAGGGGCGGTGCGTGGACGTGCGAGGGGAGGGTGCGGCAGAACTGCCGCGCTGGTGAAGGCAGCGGGCGCCGGGGCGCGCGGGCGCCACGGCGCGCGTCGTGTCTCGGCGGTACGAGGACGCGCGGTCAGCTCGTACAGGAGGCGGACCACACCCGGCCGAAGTCGATGTGGTCGCGGGTGACGAGCCGCTGCCCAGGACGCATGAGGTAAGTGGAGCAGCCATCCGGTTGTTCCGTCAACCGAGTTGAGACGAGCTGCCCACACTGTGGACGCCGTTCTGGACAGGGTTGACAGCGCACCGAGGCCCCGGCTTAGCCTCGACGTCCGGCCGTGCTGAGGGGCGCGTCCGGTGAAGGCGGCACCATCCCGTGTTCGATCACCGCATCCACGGAGCCTTCGCATGCCCGCGCACCCGCGCCCCTCGTCCCACCCCCGTCCCGTCCCCTCCCTCGTCGTCGTCGGCGCGGGCCCGCGTGGCACCGGCCTCGTCGAGCGCATCGCCGCCAACGCCCCCGAACTCCTCGCGGGCGCCCGCCTCGACCTCCACCTCGTCGACCCCCACCCACCGGGCGGCGGCCGGGTCTGGCGGCACGACCAGTCCCCGCTGCTGTGGATGAACTCCATGGCCGAGGACGTCACGATGTACACCGACGACTCCGTCGAATGCGCCGGCCCGGTGCGCCACGGCCCCTCGCTCGCCGAGTGGGCGGCCCGCGTCCGCGACGGCGCCGAAACGATCCACCTCGACCCAGGAACGGCCGCCGAGGCCCGGGAGCTGACGCCCCGGAGCTTCGCCGGCCGACGGCTCCAGAGCGCCTATCTGTCCTGGGTGTACGACCGCGCGGTCGCCACCCTGCCCGCCGGGATCACCGTCCACGAACACCGCCGCCGGGCCGTACGGCTCTCCGGTCCCCGCGACGGCCGGCAACGGGTGTGGCTGGAGGGCCGGGGACAGCCGCTCCTCGCCGACGCCGTCGTCCTCGCCCTCGGCCACCTCGACGCCGACCCCGGCCCCGGCGAGCGGGCCCTCGCCTCCTTCGCCACCGACCACGGACTGACCTACCTGCCCCCCGAGTTCACCGCCGACAGCGACCTGGACGCCCTGCGCCCCGGCGAGCCCGTCCTCGTCCGCGGCTTCGGCCTCGCCTTCGTCGACCTCATGTCCCTGCTGACCGAGGGCAGAGGAGGCCGGTTCACCACCGACGCCAAGGGCGCGCTCACCTACCGCCCCTCCGGGCGCGAGCCCGTCCTCCACGTCGGATCCCGGCGCGGCGTCCCCTACCGCGCCAAGATCGGCTACGGCTGGCACGGCGAACCGCCCCCGCTGCCGCGCTTCCTGGGCCCCGCCGAGATCGAGGAACTCCGCGCCCGCCCCGGCCGGCTCGACTATCACCGCGACATCCGGCCGCTGGTGGAGAAGGAGCTCGGCTTCGCCCACTACCACCGGCT
This sequence comes from Streptomyces sp. L500, assembly GCF_054551825.1. Taxonomy (NCBI): domain Bacteria; kingdom Bacillati; phylum Actinomycetota; class Actinomycetes; order Kitasatosporales; family Streptomycetaceae; genus Streptomyces; species Streptomyces sp. L500. The sequence continues at coordinate 16,157 of NZ_JBTOLC010000031.1, read as the reverse complement.
GTTCACCGCCCATCCGGCGCGGACGGCCGTCGACTGGCAGGTCTTCGAGGAGAAGTACGCCGTCTGCGCACCCGGCAGCGCCGAACTCGACGCGCTGGTCTCCGCGTCCGTGCCCGACCCCGCCGACCGGCTCGACCTGGAGGTGCTCGACCGCCCGCTCGCCGGGCTGCGCTTCCCCGACGGGGAGGCCCTCCAGGAGGGCCTGCGCGCCCACATCGAGGCCGACCTCGCCCGCCGCCACAACCCCTGCCACAGCCCGGACCTCGCCGTCTTCCTCGGACTTCTCTCGGTCTACGGGCAGCTCGCCGCGCTCGGCGACATCGGCACGGAGTGGCACGGCTTCTTCAGCTATCTCGCCTCCGGGCCGCCCGGCCCCCGGCTGCGGCAACTGCTCGCGCTCTCCCGCGCGGGCGTCGTCCGGTTCCTCGGCGCCGACACGGCCTACGAGACGGACGCGGAACGCGGGGTGTTCCGGGCGCGGAGCGTCAGCGCGCCCGGCCTCGGCGTCGAGGCGCGGGCGCTGGTGGAGGCGCGGTTGCCCGAGCCGTCCGTCGACCGGTCGCGCGACCCGCTGTTACGGGAGCTGCGGCGAGAGGTGCGCGTCACCCCCGCCGGGCTGCTCGCCGTCCACCCCGAGGACGGGCGGGTCCTCGGGACCGACGGGGTGCCGCATCCTCGGCGGTTCGCGCTCGGGCCGCATACGGACGCGCGGTCCTCGGGTGCCTTTGCGCGGCCGGGTACCAACGCGCCTGCCTTTCGGCAGAACGATGCCGCTGCGCGGGCGCTTCTTGCGCTGTGCGCCGGTGTGCGCTGAGGCCGGTTCGCGGCCGCGGGCCGGTTGTGCCCACCCTCCCCCAGCTACCGCTGGGAGGTGCCCCCAGCCCTGCGGAACGCCTGCCCACAACCTCTTAGGGAGATCCCATGCCTGAACCTACTCGTCCGCTTCATCTCGCCGTCGCTCTCGACGGGGTCGGTGCCTACGCCGCCGAGCCTTACGTCGAGGCCGCCCGGCTCGCCGAGCGGGGGCGGTTCGACTTCGTCACGCTCGGCGACTCGTTCGGGCCGCCCGGGCGGGGGCGGGGGCGGCTCGACGCGCTCGCCGTACTCGCCCGGGTCGCGCCCGCCACGGAGCGGATCGGGCTCGTGCCCACCGTCACCACCACCCACACCGAGCCGTTCCACGTCTCCTCCGCCCTGGCCACCCTCGACTGGGCGAGCCGGGGCCGCGCCGGCTGGACCGTCGAGGTGTCCACGGACGACCGCGAGGCGGCGGTCTTCGGGCGGCGCGAGGCGCCGGACGCCTGGGCCGCCTGGCGGGAGGCCGAGGCCGTCGCCGACGTCGTCGCCCGGCTGTGGGACAGCTGGGAGGACGACGCCGAGATCCGGGACGTCGCCTCCGGGCGGTTCGTCGACCGCGACAAGCTCCACCACGTCGACTTCGAGGGCCCCGGCTTCAGCGTGCGCGGCCCCTCCATCGTGCCCCGGCCGCCGCAGGGCCGGCCCGTGGTCGCCGTGGACGCCACCGCGCCGGCCGCCCAGGCCACCGCCGCCCGCCACGCGGACGTCGCCTACGTCCGCGTCGGGAACCCGGACGACCCCCGGGCCGCGCACGCCGTCCGCGCCGCGCGCGGCGACTTACGGCAACGCGCCCGGGCCCACGGCCGCGACCCCGGCGGCCACGACGGCCGGCTCGTCGTGCTCGCCTCGCTGCCGGTCGCGCTCCACGCGGCCGCCGACGCGGTGGCGCTCGCCGATCTCGTCGACCGCTGGTACACCGACGGCGTCGCCGACGGCTTCCACTTCCGCCCGCAGGACCCCGACCGGGACCTCGCGCTGCTCGTCGACGGCACCGTGCCCGTGCTCCAGCACCGGGGCCTGCCGCGCGGCTTCTACCCCGGCTCCACCCTCCGCGAGCACCTGTGTCTCGCCCGCCCCGCCAACCGCTACGCCACCGTCCGGGAGACCACGGCCCAGGAGACCACTGTCAGGGAGACCGCATGACCAGCCGCAAGCGGATGCACCTCGCCGCGCACTTCCCCGGCGTCAACAACACCACCGTCTGGTCCGACCCCAGGGCGGGCAGCCAGATCGACTTCTCCTCCTTCGAGCACCTCGCGCGCGTCGCCGAGCGCGGGCTCTTCGACTTCTTCTTCCTCGCCGAGGGGCTGCGGCTGCGCGAGCACAAGGGGCGGCTGCACGACCTGGACGTCGTCGGCCGGCCCGAGTCGGTCACCGTGCTGAACGCGCTGGCCGCCGTCACCGAGCGGCTGGGCCTCGCCGCCACCGTCAACGCCACCTTCAACGAGCCCTACGAGCTCGCCCGGCGCCTCGCCTCCCTCGACCACCTCAGCGGCGGGCGCGCGGCCTGGAACGTCGTCACCTCCTCCGACGCCTTCACCGGCGAGAACTTCCGGCGCGGCGGCTACCTCGACCGGGCCGACCGCTACACCCGGGCCGCCGAGTTCGTCGCCACGGCCCGGGAGTTGTGGGACTCCTGGCTGCCACATTCGTCGGGGGCCGACGGCACCCCTCGCCCCTTCGTCCACCGAGGGCGGCACTTCTCCGTCTCCGGGACCTTCGACGTGCCCCGCAGCCCGCAGGGCCACCCCGTGGTGATCCAGGCGGGGGACTCCGAGGAGGGCCGGGAGTTCGCCGCGTCCGCCGCCGACGTCGTCTTCACCCGGCACGGCACCCTGGAGGCGGGCCGCGCCTTCTACGCCGACGTCAAGGGGCGGCTGGCGGCGCACGGGCGGCGGCCCGAGGAGCTGAAGATCATGCCCGGGGTCACCTTCGTGCTGGGCGACACCGCCGCCGAGGCGCAGGAGAGAGCGGACGTCATCCGCGAACAGCAGGTCTCCCCGCAGACCGCGATCCTCACCCTGGAACAGGTCTGGGGCCGGGACCTGTCCGGCTACGACCCCGACGGGCCGCTGCCCGACGTCGACCCCGACCCGGAGGGGCGGCTGACCCAGGGCAGGGTGCCGCTGGGCGATCCGTTCGCCGTCGCCGCCAAGTGGCGCGCCCTGTCGGAGGCCAAGGGCCTGTCCATCCGGCAGACCGTGATCGAGGCGACCGGGCGGCAGTCCTTCATCGGCACTCCACGTCAAGTGGCCGCGCGGATGGAGGAGTTCGTCACCGAGGAGGCCGCGGACGGCTTCATCCTCGTCCCCCATCTCACCCCCGGCGGGCTCGACGACTTCGTCGAGCGGGTCGTCCCCCTGCTCCAGGAGCGTGGCGCGTTCCGTGCGGAGTACTCGGGGTCGACACTCCGGGACCACCTCGGGCTTCCGCTGCCCGTATGGAAGGGTTGACCGCCATGAGCACGAGTGACGCGCGACAGCGGTGGAAAGAGTGGCGCGAGGAGCGCGCCGAGGCGGCCTCGGCCCCCTACGGCCCGCTCGCCCTGACGGGTACGCACTGGCTGTCCGGGCTTCCGGAGGGGCGAATCCCGGACACTCCCGGGCGCTGGACCGGGGCCCCGGACGGCGCCGGGGTCCTGCTGACCGCTTCCGCCGGCGACGGGCTCACCCTGGACGGGCGGCCGTTCGAGGGCGCCACGGTGCTCACCGCCGACGCCGGGCCGGGCTCGGCCCGGGTCGGGCACGGGGAGCGGAAGCTGGTCGTCCTGTGCCGCGAAGGGCAGTGGGCGGTCCGGGTGTTCGACCCGGCCGCCCCGGGCCGCCGGGCGTTCGCCGGGATCGACGCCTTCGCGTACGACGCGAGCTGGGTGCTGCCCGGGGTGTTCCGCCCGTACGACCGTGACCGGACGGTCGCGGTGGAGAACGCCGACGGGCGGACGCGCGGCCTGGGCGTCGCGGGTGAACTGGCCTTCGTCAAGGACGGGGAGGAGTACGCGCTGCGGGTCTCGGCGGAGGCCGACGGCTCGCTGTGGGCCGTCGTCGCCGACGGCACCAGCGGCGTCTCCAGCTATCGCTTCCGCTTCCTCAAGCCCGGGGCGCCGGACGCCGAGGGGCGGCTGACCGTCGACTTCAACCGGGCGCTGCTGCCGCCGTGCGCCTTCGCCGAGCACTTCATCTGCCCCTTCCCGCCGCCGGGCAACCGGCTGCCCTTCGACGTCCAGGCGGGGGAGCGGAACCTCCTCGCCCGCTGACGCGTCACAGTGTCTACTCAAAGCAATGTCCGGATGAAGACCGGGCGGTGACCCCGGCGGCCGGAGAGCCGCCGGGGCGGTTCGTGGTGCGCGGGGGCGCGTCCGAAAGGAGCCCTTGCGCCATGCCGTCGATGGCCCGAATACTCCCGAACAGCGCTTGTCAGGGGCACGGCGAAAGTGGAATCCGGTGTGCCTTTTTGGCTGCGCCTCACGGGTCCGCGCCCACCACGTGGACCCCCGACCCCCCTCGGGAGGAAGAACGTGAGGATCAAGCGCACCACCCCCCGCAGCGGCACCACCGGACACCGCAGGGCCCTGGCCGTGACGACCGGACTCCTGGCCGCCTCCGCCCTCGTCACCGGCGTCGCCCGGGCCGAGCCGGGCGCGCAGGCCGCCTCGTCCGCCTCATCCGCGGCCCGGCTGGCCTCGCTGAGCACGGCCGTGGAGTCCGCCGACGTCCCCGGCACCGCGTGGGTCGTCGACCGGGCCGCCGGATCCGTCGTGGTCACCGCCGACTCCACCGTCTCCGACGAGGCCATCGAGAGCATCAGACGCTCGGCCGGGGACGACGCGGACGCGATACGCGTCGAGCGCACCCCCGGCACCTTCCGGAAGCTGCTCGCCGGCGGTGACGCGATCTACGCGCCGACCTGGCGCTGCTCGGTCGGCTTCAACGTGCGCAAGGGCAACACCTACTACTTCCTGACCGCCGGCCACTGCACCCAGGGCAAGCCGCAGTACTACACCGACTCCAGCCACACCACGAGCATCGGCCCCACCACCGGCACCAGCTTCCCGGGCAACGACTACGGCATCGTCCAGTACACCAACGGCTCGATCCCGCATCCCAGCGCGGTCGACCTCTACAACGGCGGATCGCAGCGCATCACCACCGCCGGCAACGCCACCGTCGGCCAGCGCGTCCAGCGCAGCGGCTCCACGACCGGGGTCCACGGCGGCACCGTCACCGGCCTGAACGCCACGGTCAACTACGGCAACGGCCAGGTCGTCCGCGGCCTGATCAAGACCGATGTCTGCGCGGAGCCGGGCGACAGCGGCGGCGCGCTCTTCGCCGGCTCCACCGCCCTCGGCCTCACCTCCGGCGGCAGCGGCAACTGCTCCTCCGGCGGCACGACCTTCTTCCAGCCGGTCACCAAGGCGCTCGCCGCCTACGGGGTGACCGTCTTCTGACCCACCCGCCCGGCACTCCTCCAAGCGCCTGACCGCGAGCGCGCTCCGCCCTTCCCCACGCCTGCGGCCAGCAGCACACGAGCCCCCGGCCCCCCTGGGCCGGGGGCTCGACCACACCCTGGCGCGGGCATACCGTGGAGATGTATCACCCGACGGTAACGGCAGGGGGTCATGATGCTCGAAGACCTCGTGGCGGCGGCGGTGGCCGCCGGGTCGGCCGGGGCGGTGTACCTGGCCGCGTCGTCCCGGGTGGTCAAGCAGTACGAGCGCGGTGTGGTGCTGCGGCTGGGCCGGCTGCTGCCGAACGTCCGGCAGCCGGGATACACCATGATCGTTCCGGGCGTCGACCGGCTGCGCAAGGTGAACATGCAGATCGTCACGATGCCCGTCCCGGCCCAGGAGGGCATCACCCGCGACAACGTCACCGTCCGGGTGGACGCGGTCGTCTACTTCAAGGTCGTCAACCCCGCCGAGGCCGTGATCGCGGTCGAGGACTACCGCTTCGCCGTCTCGCAGATGGCCCAGACCTCGCTGCGCTCGATCATCGGCAAGAGCGATCTGGACGATCTGCTCTCCAACCGGGAGAAGCTCAACCAGGGGCTGGAGCTGATGCTCGACAGCCCGGCCATCGGCTGGGGCGTGCAGATCGACCGGGTCGAGATCAAGGACGTCTCGCTGCCGGAGACGATGAAGCGCTCGATGTCGCGCCAGGCGGAGGCCGAGCGCGAGCGCCGGGCCCGGGTGATCAACGCGGACGCGGAGCTGCTGGCGTCGAAGAAGCTCGCGGAGGCGGCGGGGACGATGGCGGCGCAGCCCGCCGCGCTGCAACTCCGGCTGCTCCAGACGATCGTGGCGGTGGCGGCGGAGAAGAACTCGACGCTCGTGCTGCCGTTCCCGGTGGAGCTGCTGCGGTTCCTGGAACGGGCCGGGGCGCCTGCGGAGCCGGAGGCTCCGGAAGCTTCGGGTACGCCGGATGTTCCGCCCGCCATTCCGGATACCGGTGACGGGGAGGCCGGTATCGGACACGGGTAGGGGGGCTGGCCCCGGTCCCGCCCTTTCTCCGTTTCCCGGGGGCTCCGCCCCCGGACCCCCGGTCCGGGGGCGCCGGACGGGCTGAACAGCCCGTCCGGCGCTTGAGGACAAGAGGGGGCGCGCGCATGGAAATGCGCGCTTCTGAAATTCGCCCTTGTGCAGTCCCTCACCCGATCGGGACACTCGACGGACCAACTTGGCATGGACGCGACCTCCTCTCGGGGGTGCGGCTGTGTCGTTCGTCCTCCGGGCCCCGGGCGCCGCATCCCGACCCTGGGCTCAACCCCCCACTGGAGGTGCCGAGTTGAAGATCCGTCGGGTGTCCGTGCGTGCCGTGCCGGCCGTCGCGGCGGCCGCCGCCCTCGCCGTGATGACGCTCGCCCCGCAGCAGGCCCAGGCCGTGCCGGGTCCGCTCGTCCCCACCGCCGCCCTCGCGGGGCTCACGGCGCTGACGGCCGCGGGGTCGTACTACGACGAGGGGACCGGGCGGCTCGTGGTCAACGTGCTCGGGCGGGACGCCGAGGAGATCGTCCGGGCGGCGGGCGCGCTGCCCAGGCAGGCCCGGTTCTCGCAGGCGCGGCTGGACGCGACCCGGCGGCTGCTGGACGACCGGGCGGCGATCCCCGGCACCGCGTGGGTGACGGATCCCAGAGTCAACCGGGTCGTCGTGACCGCCGACAGCACGGTCAAGGGGGAGAGGCTGGCCCGGCTGAACGAGGTCACCTCGGAACTCGGCGACACCGTGACCGTTCGGAGGATCGGCACCCGGCTCACCCGGATGATCGCCGGCGGCGACGCGATCCGGGGCGGCTCCGCCCGCTGTTCGCTGGGCTTCAACGTCGTCAAGGACGGACAGCCGTATCTGCTGACCGCCGGGCATTGCGGCAACGTCGTGGCGAACTGGTCGGCGGAGAAGGGCGGGCCGGTGGTCGCCACCACCCAGACCTCCGTCTTCCCCGGCCACGACTACTCCCTCGCGAAGTACGCGCCCGGAGTCGAGCACCCCAGCGCGGTGACCCTCAACGGCGGCCAGGCCCAGCCCATCACCCATGCCGCACCCGCCTACAACGGCGAGTCCGTGCGGCGCAGCGGCTCCACCACCGGGGTGCGCGGCGGGCGGGTCACCGGTGTCGACGCGACCGTCAACTACCAGGAGGGCCAGGTCACCGGGCTGATCGAGACGACGGTGTGCGCCGAGCCCGGCGACAGCGGCGGTCCCCTGTTCGACGGCGACGCGGCGATCGGCCTGACCTCGGGCGGCAGCGGGGACTGCAAGGCCCCGGGCGCGAAGACGTACTACCAGCCGGTGCCGGGGGCGCTGGCGGCCACCGGGGCGGCCATCGGCTGACCCCGCCACGGACCGCGGCCCCCGGACACACCTCCACGGTGTCCGGGGGCCGCTTTTCGCGCGAGGGCGCGCTCCGGTCGGAGCCGGGCCGGTTTTCCGGCCCGGCTCAGAACTCGAAGACCGTGCCCTTGCCCGCCTTCATTTCGCACGGGTTGGCGAACGTGTGCTCGAAGCTGACCCGGCGGCCTTCCCAGACGCCTTCCGCGGTGACGGTGGAGGGGTTCCACTCCCGCGTGCACATGGTGCCGTCCTTGATCTTGACGAGCTTGTCGAAGTCGCCGTCGCTGAGGCGCAGCTGGGCGCAGGCGCCACGCGTGTTCGGGTGGGTGCCTGCGGCCTTCGGCGTACAGGTGAGCGTCACCGCGCGCTGAACGCCCGAGGTCGCCGCCGAGTCGCCCTGGCCGATGGTGAGTACGAGCGCTGAGGGCGCGTACAGACTCTGCGTCTGCGCCGCGGGTATGGGCGAGGGCGAGGCGGTCGCCGTCGTTCCCGCTCCCGCCAGGCTGCCCAGCGCGAGCGCGGCTCCCAGCGCGATCCCCCCAGTGATGTACCGCATTCCGAACACTCCCTTGTTCGTCGGTGCAGATAACGGACGGCAGTCTGGCCCAACTCGCGCATGAACGCACCCTGGGCGAGCACTTTCGGTCGTCACCCGAAAGCACTGTGTAGCGGAGCGCGGTGGCCGGATCTCGCGCGGGGCGGGCCCCCTCGGCGGCGCCACGGGAGTGCCGGGTGAAGAAGCGAGTCCGGATCGGCGGGATATGGAGGGATTTAATGTTTCAGCAATGTTGACCAGCGAGGACACCTTGTTTTCGTTGACGGAATCTCAAGAGAGCCTTCGGAAGTGTTGTTTACGGGTCGTTGAATCGTGGGATCCAAGGATCCCCGAGCCGGTTCGGGCGGCCCCCGCCGCCCGGCCGAAAAGGGGCTCGCACCGTGGCCGCGCGGCGGCCACGCCGAGCCCGGAGCGTCGCAGCAATGGCCGAAGACCACTCAGACCGACCGTTCGGTCTGTTGCCTGACGGGGGTCGTGACAGCCGTCAGTCCGTCGGGACCGGGCGCCCGCGCCGGAGCGCCGCCGAGAGCAGGGTGGCCGCCGTGCCCGCCACGGCCCACGCGGAGAGCACCAGCAGCGGGCCGGTCAGCGCGTTGCCCCGGAAGTAGGCGAGGGAGCGGGCCGACCAGGTGCCCGCGCCCGGCGGGAGGGCCGGGCCGATGGCCCGCCAGAAGGGCGGCAGCAGCGGGTAGGGGTAGGCCCCGCCCGCGCTGGGGTTGCCCAGGACCACGACGATCGCGATCGCCAGCCCGATGCCGACGACGCCGGCCAGCCCCTGGAGGGCCAGCGTCAGGGAGCCGACGGCGAAGACGACCAGCGCGCCCAGCCCCCACAGGCCGAGGATCCCGCCCGGCAGTGCGCCCAGCACCGGGCCCGCGATCACCGTGCCGAGCAGGCCCGCCGCCAGCGCGTAGGCGGCGAGCGCGGCCAGCCGGATGACGGCCCGGTGGGCGTTCGCGGGGCGGGCGCCCGCGCTGATGGCGAGGATCGCGGCGCACAGGTAGCCGCCCACGCACCAGCCCACGACCAGGTAGAACGCGCTGAGGCCACGGGCGTCCCCGGCGGCGGCCGGGGCGATGTCGACGACCCGCAGGGTGCGCCCCTCGGCCCGTTCGGCGCGGGTGAGGACCGCTTCGGTGGCCTGCGCGAGCGAGGCGCCCGCGCCCCCGGCGACGAGCAGGGTGTCGGTGGTGCCGCGTGGATGGACGACCAGGGCCGCGTCCAGGTCCCGGGTGCCGATCTCCGCGCGGGCCCGCGCCTCGTCGGGGACCGTGCGCGGGTCCAGGGGGTGGCCGGGCAGCGCGTCGAGCTTCTTCACCAGCTGGTCGCCGAGCGGGCCGGGCGCGACCACGCCGATCGCGATGTCCTTGGGCTTCGGGCTGTGGAAGGCGCCGACGTAAGAGGCGACGAAGGCGAGCTGGAGCACCAGCACGCCGATCACCAGGGCCGCCGCCCGGCCCGTCACGGCGTCCCGGACCTCCTGGACGAAGCGGGCGCCGCCGCCGGGTGTGCTGACCATGCCCCGAGCCTGCGGGGCCCCGGCGGCGGGCGCAGTCGGTGCGGTCCGGCCGGGTGACAGGAGGAGGTGTTCGCACTTATGTTCGCACGAACGTTCGAGTCGTGGTTTATGGTGGAGACAGGAGGGGCGAAAAGAATCGGCCAAGGGGAGGGTGATCGCGAGCGGCAGGAGGTGCGATGGAGGCGTTCCGGGCGACCCCGGGCTCCGGGTTCACACACCTGCGCGTCGCGTCCGGCTTCTCGGCGCGCTACGGGGCCGCGCACCCCGAGCGGCTGGCCGAGCGGGCCGCCGAGCGCGGCATGGACGCCCTCGCCCTCACCGACCGCGACAGCCTCGCCGGCGCGGTCCGGTTCGCCAAGGCCGCGGCCGGGGCGGGCGTACGCCCGCTGTTCGGCGTGGACCTGGCCGTCTCCGGACCGCCGCCCGCCGACGGCCCCACCGTGCGCCACCGCGCCCCCGCCCGCGGCGGCGCCTTCGTCGACGAGTCCGCGCCCCGCGCGGTCTTCCTCGCCCGTGACGGCGCGCCCGCCTGGGCCGCGCTGTGCGGGCTGGTCTCCGCCGCCCACGTGAGCGGCGCCGAGCGGCCCGAGGTGCCCCGGGAGGAGCTGGCCCGCGCCGCCACCGGCATCCGCGCCCCGCTGACCGTCCTGCTCGGACCGGACTCGGAGATCGGCCGCGCGCTCGCCGCCGGACGCCCCGACCGCGCCGCACGACTGCTGCGGCCCTGGCGCGAAATGTTCGGTGACGGGCTGCGGCTGGAGGCCGTCTGGCACGGCCGCACCGGCATCGGACCCGGCTCGCTGCGGCTCGCCGCCCGTACCGTCGGCTTCGCCGCCGACCAGGGCGTGCGCGCCGTCCTCAGCAACGCCGTCCGCTACGCCGACCCCGGCCAGGGGCCCGTCGCCGACGTCCTCGACGCCGCCCGCCGGCTCGTGCCCGTCGACCGCCGTCGGCCCGAGGCCCTCGACAGCGGCGAACGCTGGCTCAAGGACCCGGCCGCCATGACGGCCGCCGCCGCGCGGATCGCCGAGGCCGCCGGCCTCGGCCGGACCGGCGCCCACCGGCTGCTCGCCACCACCGAGGACACCGCGGCCGAGTGCCTCGTCGACCCCCAGGACCACCTGGGCCTGGGCTCCGTCCACTTCCCCGAGCCCCACCTCGTCGGCACCGGCCCCCGCACCGCCGCCCGTGTGCTGCGCTCCCGCTGCGCCGCCGCCCTGGTGCTGCGCGGACGCGACCGCGACCGCCGCTACTGGGACCGGCTGGACGAGGAACTGCGCATCGTCGAACAGCGCGGCCTCGCCTCCTACTTCCTCACCGTCGCCCAGGTCGTCGACGACACCCGCGCCCTCGGCGTCCGGGTCACGGCACGGGGCTCCGGCGCGGGCTCCCTCGTCAACCACCTGCTCGGCATCGCCCACGCCGACCCCGTCGAACACGGCCTGCTGATGGAGCGCTTCCTGTCCACGCGGCGGACCGCGCTCCCCGACATCGACATCGATGTCGAGTCCGCCCGCCGCCTGGACGTCTACCGCGCGATCTTCGACCGCTTCGGCGCGGAGCGCGTCGCCACCGTCGCCATGCCCGAGACCTACCGCATCCGCCACGCCGTACGGGACGTGGGCGCCGCCCTCGGCATGGCACCGGACGTCGTGGACCGGCTCGCCAAGTCCTTCCCGCACATCCGCGCCCGGGACGCCCGCGCCGCGCTCGCCGAGCTGCCCGAGCTGCGGGAGATCGCCGCCGGGCCCCTCGGGCCCGGCAACACCCGGCTGTGGGAGCTGGTCGAGGCGCTGGACGCGCTGCCGCGCGGGATCGCCATGCACCCGTGCGGGGTGCTGCTCTCGGACGCCACGCTGCGCGCCCGCACCCCCGTCGTGCCCACCAGCGGCGAGGGGTTCGCGATGTCGCAGTTCGACAAGGACGACGTGGAGGACCTCGGCCTGCTCAAGCTCGACGTGCTGGGCGTGCGGATGCAGTCCGCCATGGCCCACGCCGTCGGGGAGATCGAACGGGCCACCGGGCGCCGGATCGACCTCGACGACCCCGCGCAGGTGCCGCCCGGCGACCGGCGGACGTACGCGCTGATCCGCTCCACCGAGACCCTCGGCTGCTTCCAGATCGAATCGCCCGGACAGCGGGACCTGATCGGACGGCTGCAGCCCTCGACCTTCCACGACCTCGTCGTCGACATCTCGCTCTTCCGGCCCGGCCCGGTCGCCGCCGACATGGTCCGGCCCTTCATCGAGGCCCGCCACGGCCGCGCCCCCGCGCGCTACCCCCACCCGGACCTGGAGGAGGTGCTGGCCGAGACCCACGGCGTGGTCGTCTTCCACGAGCAGATCATCGAAATCCTGCGGATCATGACCGGTTGTGACCGGGGCCGTGCCGACGAGACGCGCCGCGCGCTCTCCGACCCGGCGCGGGTCGGCCGGGTACGGGCCTGGTTCGCCTCGGCGGCGGAAGCGCGCGGGTACGCGCCGGACGTCGTCCGCCGCACCTGGGAGATCGTCGAGGCGTTCGGCAGCTACGGCTTCTGCAAGGCGCACGCGGTGGCGTTCGCCGTGCCGACCTACCAGTCGGCCTGGCTCAAGGCCCACCACCCGGCGGCCTTCTACGCCGGGCTGCTCACCCACGACCCCGGGATGTATCCCAAACGGCTGCTGCTCGCCGACGCGCGGCGGCGCGGGGTGCCGATCCTGCCGCTGGACGTCAACCGCTCGGGAACGGCCTATTCGATCGAACTGGTGTCCGATGGCGCCTCCGGTGGCATGCTCGGGGTGCGGCTCGCGCTCTCCGAGGTGCAGGGCATCAGCGAGGCCGAGGCGCGCCGGATCGTCGCCGGGCGCCCGTACACCTCGCTCCAGGACCTGTGGCAGCGCGCCCGCCCGGGGCGGCCCGTGACCGAACGGCTGGCGCGGGTCGGGGCGCTGGACGCCTTCGGCGCCAACCGCCGGGACCTGCTGCTGCACATCGCCGAACTCCACCGCGGGCAGCGGCGGGTGTCCGCCGCCCAGCCCACGCTGATCGACAGCGCCCGCACCGAGCCCGCCGGCCTGCCCGACCTGGACGCGGCCGAACGGCTCGGCGCCGAGCTGTCCGTGCTCGGCATGGACGCCTCCCGCCACCTGATGACCGATCACCGCGCCTTCCTGACCGAACTGGGCGCCATCCCGGCCCGCCGGCTGCGCGACGCCCGCCACGGCGAGACCGTTCTGGTGGCGGGCGCCAAGGCCGCCACGCAGACACCTCCGGTGCGGTCGGGGCGACGGGTCATCTTCACCACCCTCGACGACGGCACGGGCCTCGTGGACTGCGCCTTCTTCGACGACAGCCACGCGGCGTGCGCGCACGTCGTCTTCCACTCCTGGCTGCTGCTCGTCCGCGGCGTGGTCCAGCGACGCGGGCCGCGCAGCCTGAGCGTGGTGGGGGCGGCGGCGTGGGACCTGGGGGAGCTGGCGGCGCTCCGTGCGGAGGGGGGACTGGGGGCGGTGGCCGCCGTTCTGGCAGCGCCGGCGGGGCCGGCGGGGGCGCCGGTTTCCCGGCGGGTCCGGCTGTCCACCGGCTATGCCATGAACCCGTGGGCGGATCTGCAACCGGCGGGTGAGGGCGCCCCGACGGGCCGGAAGCTGTGGCACGCGAGTTCCGGGAGTGCGGGATGAGTGTGCGAGGGCGTCGGTGCGGGCCGGTGGGCCGGGTTGTGCCCACCCGTTCCGCCCTGCGGAACGATTGCCCACAACCGGGTGTGCGGACGACCGTCCTGTACGTGCACTTCCACGCGCCCGAAGGCGCCCTCGGCGAGGAGGTGTACGACGGCCTGCTCGCGCTGCTCGCCGAGGTGACGCCCGTCGTGGAGGCCCTGCCTCCCGACGCCGCGCTCGCGGAAGTGCGCGGCGCCGTGCGCTACTTCGGGCACGACCCGGCCGAGCTGGCCACACTGCTGCGCGTCCGCGCCCTGGCGCGATACGGCGCCGACTGCACCGTCGGCATCGCGAGCAACCCCACCCTCGCCCGGATGGTCGCCCGCGACGGCCCGCCCGGCGCCGTCCGCACGTTCCCCGACGAGCCGGACGCCGTCGCCGGCTTCATGGCCCGCAAGCCGGTCGCCGCGCTGCCGGGCGTGGGGCCCGCCACCGCCCGCGCGCTCTGCGCGTACGGGCTCGACAGCGTCGGCCGGGTCGCCGGGGCGCCGCTCCACACCCTGGAGCGGATCCTCGGCGCGGCCGCCGGGCGGCGGGTCCACGAGCGGGCGCGAGGCATCGACCCGACGCCCGTCACCCCGGACGCCCGGGCGCGGTCGATGGGGGCGGAGCACCGCTTCGCCACCGACGAGCTGGACCCCGACCACCGGCGCCGCGCGCTGCTCGCGCTCGCCGACGGGCTGGGCGCCCGGCTGCGGGGGAGCGGCCAGGTCGCCCAGGGGCTGAAGCTCACCGTCCGCTACGCGGACGGCTCGTCGAGCACCCGCGCCAAGTCCTTCGCCGAACCGACCGCGCACTCGCCCGACCTGATCGCCGCGGCGTACGCGCTGCACGCCGCGCTCGCCCTCCAGCGGGCCAGGGTGCGGTCCGTGGCACTGCGCGCGGAGCGGCTGCGCGACGGCGGGGCCGCCGCGCACCAGTTGTCGTTCGATCCCGCCGACGAGAAGGCGCGGCGCGTCGAGGCCGTGATCGACCGGGCGCGGGCGCGCTTCGGGCCGGGGGTGGTGGGCCCCGCCGCGGCCCTGGACCGGCATGACGACGTGGCATGAAGACGTGGCGTGAAGAGATGGCGTGACTTGAGCAAGTCATTGCGATCTTTGTGATTTTGCTTGACGCAAGCAAAGATCGCCCGCAATCTACCCGCAAGTAAGTTCACGACTTTTTCACACGCCCGTAACAGCTGTTGCCGGCGCTGTTCGGCGTACCCACCCCCCACCCGCGAGGAGTTCAGATGAAGCAGCGTCGCCGCGTCTGGAGAGCCGTCAGATCCCTGCTGCCCGCGCTCGGCCTGGCCGTGGCGGCGGTCGCGATGCCCACCACCGCGTCCGCCGCCACGGCCTCGTCGTCCGCCGTCGGCAGTGCCGGTACCGTCAGCAGCGGCTGGAACGACGACTCGTGCAGGCCTTCCGCCGCCCACCCCCGCCCCGTCGTGCTCGTCCACGGCACCCTGGAGAACGGCACCAACAACTGGTGGTCCTTCGCGCCCTATCTGACCGCGCGCGGCTACTGCGTCTTCTCCTTCGATTACGGCAAGATCGGCGTCCCCGGCATGTACGGCCTCGGCCCGGTCGAGAAGTCCGCCGGGGAGCTGGCGCGGTACGTCGACAAGGTGCTGGCGGTCACGGGCGCGGCCAAGGTGGACATCGTCGGCCACTCGCAGGGTGGGATGCTGCCCCGCTACTACCTGAAGTTCCTGGGCGGAGCACCCAAGGTGAACGCCCTCGTCGGCATCGCGCCCAACAACCACGGCACGACCCTGTCCGGGATCGCCAAGCTCCTGGACGTCGTCCCGGGCGCCCGCAAGGTCATCAGCGGCACCGCCGCCGGTCTGACCGACCAGGTCGTCGGCTCGGACTTCATGAAGAAGCTCAACGCGGGCGGCGACACCGTCCCCGGCGTCCGCTACACCGTCATCGCGACCCGTTACGACGAGGTCGTCACTCCCTACCGGTCCGGGTTCCTCGACGGCCCGAACGTCCGCAACGTGCTGGTGCAGGACCTCTGCCCGGTCGACATCTCCATGCACCTGACGCTCGGCACCATCGACCGCGTCGCCTTCCACGAGGCCGTCAACGCCCTCGACCCCGAGCACGCCACCCCGGCCACCTGCGCCTCGATGCTCAGCTGACCCGGACCGATCCGTATTCACGGGGGCCGCACGCGCGTGCGGCCCCCGGCCCTGTTGGGGTCAGGCCTTCTTGACCACGCTGGACTTGAGCTGCATGGCGCCGAAGCCCTCGATCTTGCAGTCGATGTCGTGCCCGGCCACGCCCTCCACGAGGCGGATGTTGCGGACCTTGGTGCCCGCCTTGATGCCGGTCGGGTGGCCCTTGACCTTCAGGGTCTTGACGACGGTGACCGTGTCGCCGTCGGCGAGGACGTTGCCGACCGCGTCCCGGATCACGCCCTCCTCCGCACCGCCCGCGGATTCGGCGGGGGCGGGCGTCCACTCGTGGCCGCATTCCGGGCAGACCAGCAGCGCGCCCATCTCGTAGGTGTAGGCGCCGGAGCACTCGGGGCAAGGGGGCAGGTTCTCGTTCACCAGGACAGTCTATGGCGAGGTCTGCAAGCATGACGAATTGCAAAACTTTGCAATTCGCTACATGATGGCTTCGCTGTGCCCGTAGGTAGCCGCGGGCACAGCATCAGACGCTGCCTCCGCGTCGGAGGCCGGTGACGCGAGAGGCTGGGGTTTTCGT
>NZ_JBTOLC010000030.1:0-73569 GCF_054551825.1 Streptomyces sp. L500 | reverse complement strand
CAACTACATCATCCCCAGCGTCTTCAACGCGAAGGCGACCGAGGCGGTGGCCTCGGCCGTCAAGCAGGCGGCGCTGGCCGCCCGCCAGTAAGCGGAACCGTGCGGCGGTGCCCGGGACACGGGCACCGCCGTTCTCGTACGCTCGCTCGCGTGGGCGGGATGCGAGCGACGCGCGTGGTCGTGCTGGGCGAGTTCCGTGCGGACCGGCTGGTGCCGAGACTGCGGCGGGCCGGTGCCGAGGTGGTCGTCCTGGGGTTCGCGGAACTCGACGGGTTCCTGGGGCCCGACGTGGTGTGCGGCGGACTGCCAGCGACCTTGAGCGAGCCGGTGCTGCTGCGGCTGCTCGACGACCACGACGCGGACGTCGCCGTGCCCAACCCGGGCTGTCCCGGCCAGGAGCAGTTCCTGCCCGTCTACGCCCGCGTCCGCTCCCTGCTGCGCGGTAAGGGCCGCCGCCTCCATGGGCACGCGGAGGAGTTCGCGGCGCTGGCGAGCGACAAGGTGACCTTGCACCGGACGGCGGAGCGGCGGGGCTGGCCCATCCCTCGCGGAGTGGTCTGCGCACGGCCGGAGGCGGTGCGCGCGGCCGCGCGGGAGCTGGGGTTCCCGGTCCTGGTGAAGGAGGCCCGCAGCGAGTTCCACGCGGGGCGGCACCATGTGCGGGACGAGGCGCGGCTGGGCCCGGTGTGCGGCGGGACGACGTATCCGGTGCTGGTCCAGCGGGCGGTGACCGGCGAGGAGTTCGCGGTCGAGCTGCTGTCCCTGCCCGGGCGCACGATCGCCTGGCCGGTGGCCTCCCTCGGGCGGCTCGACGGCGACTGCGCCCCGGGCAGACGGGTGCGGGTCGCTCCGGCGGCGCTGCCCGCCCGGGCGCGTACGGAACTGTCCGCGGTGCTCGGTGACATCGTGGCGACGTACGAGCCGTGCGGACCGTGGCAGATGGACTTCGCCGTCGACGACGAGGGCGGGCTCCGGGTGATCGAGCTCAACGGCAGGCTGGGCGGCGTGTCCAATATGAGCCGGGCCGCCACCGGCCTGGACCCGCACGCGGCGTACGCCGGCACCGTGCTCGGCGGTGGGCTTCCGCGACAGCCGGAGGCCCACCGGGTCGCGCTCGAGCTCCCCGTGCGCCCCGGCGTCGTCCTGCCGCCCGCCCCGCCGGGCACCGAGCTGACGCCGTACCCGGGGAACCCCGGCAATCCGGGCCCCGCCCACGGCGGGGTCCAGCGGGCCGTGCTCGGTGTCCCGGCGGGCCTCCCCACGGAGCCGGTGGGTGACTGGTTGCGGGCCCTGCCGCCCGGCGTGCCGCTGAACTCCCCGGACGAGGCGGTCACCCAGCTCACCCGGGGCGTGCGGGCTCTGCGGGCGGTCAGGCGAGCAGGTTCGTGATGAGTTTGCGCACCCTGCCCTCCACGACCGGCAGGACGCCGTGGACCAGCTGCGTCCCGTAGACGACGGTGGTTCCCGGCGGCGGGTCGCACGTCCAGCGGGTGTGAGGGACGGAATCGAGCTTCACCGGGCCGGTGCGGGCGGTGATCTCGTGGACGAAGCGGGTGCCGGGCGCGTAGCCCCCGGCGCCGGTGGTGGTGGCATCGCTCCACAGGGCGTCGGCGGAGCAGGTGTCGAGAGAGAACTCGCCGCCGCTGTCGGCGTCCTGGAGGTTGAAGGCGACCCGGGCGATCCGCTGGGGGCGTGCTTCCGGGTCGCCGACGCCGTGGACGTGCGGGCGGATCCTGTCGCCGGGTTTGAGGTCGTGGTAGAGCCACGGGTCGGTGCTCGCGGCGGACGGGAAGACCCGGCGGAGCGCGGGGAGGGCGCGTCGCATGGCCCGGTCCAGGATCGCCTGGGCCGCCGCGGGCGGGGTCGTCCCCTCGCTGGGGCGTGCGGGGACCCAGCCGGTGGCGGTGAGGTGGTCGTCCAGGATCTTGGTGAGCTCGGCGGTCTCCTCGGGGTGAGGAAGTCCTCGACCGTCTGCACGGCCAGGGTCTCGGTCATATGGATCACGAACGGACTCCTCTCACGGCACCCGGCGCGATATCCCCACATTGGAGTACAGGGCCGGGCACCTGCCAAGCGCGCCGCCCGGACATCCTTGACGGCCCGTCCGCACGCGCCGAATGGTGGAGGGGTGACGTCCCTGGGCACACACACGGACACCGACGTGCTCGTCGTCGGCGCGGGGCCGACCGGGCTGCTGCTCGCCTGCGAGCTGGCGCTGGCCGGGGTGCGCACCCTGGTCGCCGAGCGGCGCGACGCGCCCCACCGGGAGTCGAGGGCGCTCAATCTGCACCCGCGCGGCATCGAGCTGATGGACATGCGGGGGCTGGCCGACCGGTTCCTCTCGCGCGGCCGGACCGTGCCCGGCTGGCAGTTCACCGCGACGCTCCCCCACCGGCTCGATTTCACCGCCCTGGACACCCGCCACCCCTACGCGCTGCTGCTGCCCCAGGCCCGTACGGAGGCCCTCCTGGAGGAACGGGCCCGTGAGCTGGGCGTGCGCATCCGCCGCGCGCATCGGGTCGTCGCCCTGGGCCGGTCCGCCGCCGGCGTCGACGCGGAGCTGCGCGGCCCCGGTGGCGAAGTCACCGTGCGCGCGGGTTACGTGGTGGGGTGCGACGGCGGGCGGAGCTTCGTCCGGGAGGCGGCGGGCATCGGTTTCCCCGGCACGCGGGAGTCGATGACGGCCGTGGTGGGCGACTTCGCGGTGGCGGATCACGCGCACAACGAGCGGGCGCGGCGGCACGGGGTGCTCGTCGCACGGCTGGAGGAGGGGCTGACGCGGTTCGTCGTCATGGACCCGCTCCGGATCAGGGTGCCCTCCACCGAGCCGGTGACCTTGGCGGAGTTCCGCGCTTCGCTGTCGCGCGTGTGCGGGACGGACTGCGGTGTCGGCGAGCCCCGGTGGCTGTCGCGGTTCGGCAACGCCACCCGGCTCGCGCAGTCCTACCGCCGGGGGCGGATCCTGCTGGCGGGCGATGCCGCGCACGTCCACTTCCCCGTCGGGGCCCAGGGTCTGAACACCGGGCTGCAGGACGCGATGAACCTCGGCTGGAAGCTCGCCGCGACCGTCCACGGTTGGGCGCCGCCGGGTCTGCTGGACACGTACCACGGGGAGCGTCACCCCGTGGGGCGGGCGGTCACCGACGGCACGCGGGCCCAGACGCTGCTGGTGGAGCTGCCGCTGACCGAGGAGTACGGGCGTCCGGCGGCGCTCCTGTGCGAGCTGCTCGACACGCTCCTGGGCATGGCGGAGGTCAACCGTCACCTGGCGGGCCGGATCTCCGCCCTCGACACCCGCTACCCGCCCGCCGCCCCGGACGCCGATCCGCTGAGCGGACGCCGCATGCCCGACATCGGCCTCACGACCTCGGCGGCCGGGCGCGCCGTCCGCGTGTACGAGCTGCTGCGCGACGGCCGTTTCGTGCTGCTGCGCCTGGGCCGCGGCGGCGGGCCGGAGCCTCCCGCGATCGGTGACCGCGTCCGTGTGGTGACCGCCCGGTCACACGACGGGCACCGGGATCTGGAGGGGGTGCGGGAGGTTCTCGTCCGGCCCGACGGGCACATCGCCTGGGCCGGACGAGCGAGCGGCCCCCGCAGCCTCGGAGCGGAGCGGTCCCGGGCCCTGGCCGCGTGGGCCGGGTCCGGGACCGGGTCAGCGGGTCAGGCCTCCACTCCGTAGTACTGGGCGAGGAAGCCGGTCACGTCCGCCGCGTGCGGGCTCAGCTCGGGCAGGTGCGCGGCGAGAGCGGTGCGCACGGCCTCCGTGAGCTCGGGCAGGCTCGTGGCCGCGCCCTTGACGTACGGGTCGAGGCGGCGGACGAGCTCGTAGTTGCTCTCCACGTCCAGCTGCCGCATGGCCCGCTCCAGCGGCGGGGCCTCCGCCCCGGCCACCGGCGGGAGCAGCCGGCTGACGAACGTGACGCGGTGCATCACGCGCCAGCACGGCGGCTTGCGGTCCGACTGGCGGGCCTGGCGCAGCGCGGCCGCGTTGGGGTCGGTGCCGTTCTCCAGCCAGGTGGGGTCGACGACCTTGTGGAAGAAGGTGTCGAAGTGCTCGGTGTCCTCGCCCAGGTAGAAGCTGAGGAACCGGTAGGCGTCCACCTTGCCGGGCGCGTTGACGGGCTTGCCGTCGGCGTCGAAGACGGGCTTGCGGTTGGCGTCGTACTGCTGGACGTTGCCGGACGGCGAGCAGGTGACGTTCAGCCCGAAGGAGCGGGTGGCCTCCTTGCCGCGGGCCCGGGTGACGGACATGCCGCCGCCGACGGCCGCGTCGAGCTGGGCGTTGATCCCGACGCCCATGATGTCGAAGGACGTGCCGACGGACGCGCCCACCGAGCCGGACAGCGAGTACGAGCCGGAGGTCGTCTCGCTGACGGCGTCCGTGGTCTCGGTGGTCTCGGCGAAGAAGCCGCCGTCGGCCGTCCAGACGTAGGTGTTGACGAGGTCGCGCCGGGAGAAGCCGTCGCCGGTGGTGTTCCCGGTGGTGTCCCGGCCCTTGCCCGGCGTGGTGTCGCCGCCGATCGCGCCGCCCAGCACCCGGCCCGCCCGCTCGGCGGTGGGGTCGGGGGCGTGGGTCTCGGTCGACACGGACTCGTAGTAGCCGCGCAGCCGCTGCTGCTCCCGCTGGATGCGGCGCTTGACGGCGTAGGCCTCGCGCGGCTTGTAGTAGCTGTACTCGCCGTGGTCCCGGGCGCTCGTGTAGTCGGGGTCGAGGACCTTGCCGCGCTCGTCGTAGCCGACCGCGCCGTCCAGCGTGCCCTGCTTGGTGTAGCGGGGGTTGATGGGGAAGGGGACGACGTTCCAGTCCTTGGGGATGTCCGGGTTGGGCTGGATGCGGTAAGCGACGAGGGCGCCGCTGTGCGCCAGGCGCAGCGCGAAGACGTCGGCGGTCTGGGACTGGACGAGCGCGAAGCCGGTGTTGACGGGGACGTACCGGCGGCCGAGCGTGGCGTTGAGGGGCTTGGTCGGGTCCTCCCAGCTGCCGGACAGGTCGACCTTCATGGCGCGGGAGGTGTTCTCGCCCTGGGAGACGGCGGTCTCGTCGGCCCAGCTGTTGGAGAACTCCAGGCTGCCGCGCACGCCCACCGACACCTTGGCCTTGGCCATGGACTTGGCGACACCGAAGCCCAGCGGTGCGGCGATCATCCACATGTCGACGTCGACCTCGTTGGAGAGGGCGAAGTTGAACGCGGCGTCGACGCTGCGTTCCTTGGCCGACGACAGCGAGTGGACGACCTGCTCGGCCTGGGTGAACTCCACCGAGGCGACGCCGTCGTAGGTCGCCCGCTCGGGGTCGATCGTGTTGGGCGTGAGGTTCTCCGACGGCACGGGCGGCGCGCCCTCGACATAGCCGACGAGCTGGGGGTCGAACTGCACCTGGCTGACCCACTCGCTGACCAGGTCGCCGACCTTGTAGCCGGTGACCAGGTGCCAGCGGCCGTCGCGCAGGTAGCCGTACGCGCGCTTGAGGACGCCGAACGCCTCGCCCTTGGCGGTGTACTGCATGTCGGCGTACTCGGCGACGGCGGGCGCGCCGGAGACCGTCTCGTGGAAGGGGGTGCGCATCGCGGCCAGGGCCGAGCGGACCTGCGCGGTGTCGCTGGAGACGGGGGCGGTCGACAGGACGGCGGCGGGGCGGCGGGGGGCGGCGGCCAGGGTGAGGTCGTTGCCGCGCAGGCCCTCGTCGCGGACCAGGTCGGCGCTCTCGTCGGTGGAGGCGCGGTCGAAGGACCAGTAGGCGATCAGGTCCTCCTTCTCGCCCTTGAGGCGGGTGAAGAGGTTGTCGAGGACCTGCTCCTGGGTGCGGGCGGTGCGCCAGACGCGCACCTCCTCCAGGACGCCATGGAAGGGCTGGGTGACCTCGCCGTCCTCGATCCGGGCGCCGAGGGAGAGCTGGGTGTCGCCGTAGTCGGTGAAGTCCTTGCCGTCGAGGGGGTCGCAGGCCACGGAGACGCCGTTGCGGTAGATCCGGAAGGCGCTGCCGCGCGGGTCGGGGTTGCGGGTCCAGCGGGCGCCGCGCAGCCGGGCGGGGTGCGAGCCGGTGGTGTCGGCGGCGGTGTTGCCGGCGTTCTCCTCGAAGCGCCACTGGGCGGTCAGGCCGCGGTCCCGGGCGGAGACGGGGGTACCGAGCCGCGCGGCGTCACGGGCGAGGCCCCACAGCCGGACCTCGGCGACGACACCGGTGAAGGAGTGGACGTCCAGGCCCGTGCGGGCCCGGCCGATGTCGAGCGTGCCGGTGTTGCCCTTGGCGCCGGGCCCCTCGTAGCGGGCGGAGCCGGCCTCACGGCCGTCGATGAAGAAGCGGATGTCCTGCCACTCCTGGACGTCGACGGACTCCACGAGCTCGACGGTCTGCTTGACGGGCTTGCCGTCGGCGCCCGCCCCGGTGATCTCCTTGCTGCCCTTGCGCTCCTGCGTCGACCGGCCGCTCTTGCGGACGACGGCGAGGCGGTGGAACGTTCCGGCGGCGACGGCCTCGGTGGAGGTGAAGCGCACGAGCCTGCCGTCCGGGTCCTCGAAGCCGAACTCCAGCTTTCCGTCGGGCAGGACGAGCAGCCGGTACGGGACGCTGCCGCCGGAGCCGTCCGCCGTACGGCCCTTGGAGAGCAGGCCCTGTGTCGTACCGAGGGCGTCGACGCGGCAGAAGACCTCGACGGTGAGGTCGTCGGCGATGTCGAGCGCGTCGTTGTCGGGCGCCTCCAGGTACGCGCCGTCGGAGAGCTCGACGGCCCAGGACTGCTCGTAGGCGGCGGCGAGGTGGGTCCACTCGTGGGGGGCGAAGGTGTCGCGGGTGGCCACCAGCCGGTCACCGGCCCCGGCGACGACGCGGTACGTCGTCTCCGCGGTCTGCTTGAGCTCGGCGGTCGTGGTCGCGGTGGTGACGCCGCCGCGCAGGTAGACGTGCCGGTCGTTGCCGGAGCGGTCCAGGACGCCGGGCTTGCCGCCCACCTGGTCGAACGGGTCGCCGCAGGGCCAGTAGCCCATCAGGCCCGGCTCCTTGCCGGACAGCCGCAGGTTCTTGCGGTCCCGGATCTCCGCCGCGGTGCGGGCGGTGCCCCAGAGCCGGACCTCGTCCATCTCGACGGCCGCGTAGTCGGGCACCCAGCTCGCGAAGTGGCTGCCGAAGCTGAAGAGGCCGTCGCCCTGGTACGTGCCCGAGGCGATGCGCCGTTCCTCGGCGATGCCGTCCCGGTAGATCACCTGCTCCCGGGTGGTCGCGTCGAAGACGCAGGCCCAGTGGTGCCAGCCCGCGTAGTCCTGGCCGTGGGTGGTGGTGAGGTCGTCGCCGTAGAAGGCGAAGGTGAAGGCGCTGCCCTCGCGCCAGCCGATGTGCAGGGCACCCCGGGTGGTGCCCTGCGACGAGCCGTGGCCGACGACGTACTGCGCCTTGCCGTTCCATTCCGTGGTGCGCCGGGCCCAGAACTCCACCGTGAAGGACTGGCCGGCGAGGCTGAAGCCGTTCTCGGTCATGGCCACGCCGCTCTTGCCGTCGAAGGCCAGGGCGGGCACGACGGTCGCCGCCGGGGCGAGCAGGCCGAGGGTGTACGGGACGTCGCCGGTGCCGGCGTGGACGATCCTGACCGCGCCGGACACCTGCTCGGGGTTGACCCACGCCTCAAGCGTCAGGTCGCGGGCCACGGCCACCCGGTCCAGCCGCTCCTGCGGCAGGGTGAGGACGTTCCGCTGCCCGTCGAAGGAGTACGCCCGTCCCGGCTTGTCTGCGCGCCAGCGGCAGCCGTGCCCGGCGACGAGGTCGGACACCTCGCCGAGCGGGACCTCCCGGGCCGTGCCCGGGTCGGCGAGCACCAGCCGGGAGCCCGCGGAGAGCGGGACGCCGGGGCGGTTGGAGGAGGCGCGGCGGTGGTCGTGGCGCAGCCGCTGGACGGGCTCGCCCGGCTGCGGCTCGGGGCCGCCCTCACCGGCCTCCAGCCGGAGCTTGGTGGCCCCGGGCGCGCAAGCGGTCTCCGTGAGGTAGAGGTGGCCGCCGAGGGTGACGGGGGTACCGGCGGGCAGGGCGACGGCGAGGGGCCCGGCGAGAACGAGGACACCGCCGATCACGTCTCCGGACTTGCCGCCGGACAGGATTCTGGTGGTCGCGTCGAAGGATTTCACCGCGCCGATCGTGACGGGCTCCTCCGGCGTCCCGTTGACGATCGCGGCGAAGTCGGCCGCGTGGCGCGGCAGTCCCTGCCAGGTCTCGCGCTCCTCGCCCCGCTCGATGGTCACGTCGCACAGGCCCGGTCCGTCACCGGCGGTGACGCGGATCGTGACCGAGCCCAGGCCGGTGCCGGAGTCGCGGGCGGTGAAGGTGACACCCTGGCCGTCGCCGGCCGTCAGCCGGCGGGAGGAGCGCAGGACCGTGGTGTCGTAGTAGGTGGCGAAGAACTGCCCGTTGGTGCCGCGGAAGTACAGCACGACGTTGCCGGTGGCGCTGTCCAGCAGGTACGGCCGGTCGGCGGAGCGGGCGAAGGCCAGGAGTGCGCCGGAGGCGCTCAGGCCCGTGCGGTCGAGGGAGAGCTGGGGGACGGGCAGCGCGATGTCGTCGGCGCCCTTGAGGCCGCCGGTGAGGCGGGCGAGCTCGTCGCGCTTGGCCGTGAGCTCGGCCTGGTCGGCCTCGATCTCGCGGCGGCGCCGCTCCAGCAGCTCGCGCTGCGGGCGGAGTTCGGCGAGCTGGGCGTCGAGGGCCTCCACGCGCTTGGCGGCGTCGGCGATGTCGGAGTGTCCGAGGTCGTGGCGTCGGACGCGCTCGAAGGCGAGCAGCCCTTCACCGGACTCGGTGACCGTGGCGGTGTCGTACTGGACGACGCGGTCGCCGAGCCGGTCGGGGGCGCAGACGGTCTTCCCGCTCTTCCGGTTGACCAGAGCGGTGTAGCCGTCGGGGTGGTCATTGAGGATGAAGAGGCTGTTCCAGACGCCCGCTTCTCGGCGGTAGACGATGAGCTCACCGTCGTTGTCCATGCTCGCACCGGAGACGTTCATGTCCTTGCCGGTGTGGAGGTTGCGCACGTGATAGGGGGTCGGCCCGCTCCAGGACGGCGGGTACTGGAGGGTCCAGAGCGCCGACTTCGCGTCCTTGTCGGCGGTCCGGATCAGCGGCGGATAGTCGCCCTCTCCCTGGCCGTCGCCCTTCACTGCGAGGTACTGCGGCTTGCCGTCCCGGGTGTTCTTGAAGCGCAGCCGGAACGCCCAGCCGGTGAGGTCCTGGGACCACGCGTAGTACATCTCGCGCTGCTGCTCCAGCTCCGGCAGGCTGGCGGTCTGCCGGGCGAGCTCGCCGACCTCGGTCTCCTTGGCGGCGATGTCCTGGACGAGTTCCCGTATCCGGGCGTCCAGCTCGCTGATCGTCTCGACGTCCGAGCTGCCCTCCGGCGCGGCGAGCACCGGCAGGGCCAGCTCGTCCGGCACCTGCGCGAGGCGTCCGTCGCGTCCGACGCCGAAGTCGACCGTGGCGAGGTAGGCGTCCTCGGTCTCCGCGCCCGACTTCGGGTCCGGACCGGAGGTGGCGTACGACAGCAGGACGCGGGCCTGGCGCTTGGCCGGCTTGGGCTCCTGGCCGTAGCCGGTGGTGGTCTCCTCCTGCTGGTGGTAGAGGACAGCGGACAGGCCGGAGACGACGCTGCGGCCGGCGACGGCGAAGCTGTCGCGGCGCACGCCGGGGTGGTCGCCGATGGGCGCCTCGGAGGTCACCCACTTCGGGCCGCCGACGAGCTCGCCGTGGCGGGCGTGGTCCGTCTGGTCGTGGAGGCGGGTGCCGGAGCCCTCGTCGAAGCGGTAGTAGGCGACGAGGCCGGGGTCGTTGCCGATGAGGCGGACGCTCTTGTCGCGCTTGAGTTCGTCGGCGGTGCGGGCGCGCTCCCAGATCCGGACCTCGTCCAGCTCGGCGCGGGCGCCCTGGGCGAGGGCGCGGCCCAGCAGCAGGGCGCCGGTGCCGGTGTAGCCGCCGTCCATCGTGCGGCTGCCGGCCTGCTCGCCGTCGCGGTAGACGGTCTGGCGGCGGGCGGCGTGCTCGTGGACGCAGGCGTAGTGGTGCCAGGCGGTGTCCTCGGTCCGTACGTCGGTGTTGAGGTCCTCGGCGTAGAAGGCGAAGGTGAAACGGTTGTCCTCGCGGAAGCCGATGTGGAGGGAGTTCCGCGGGCTGCCGGCCTCGTCGCCGTGGCCGAGGAGGAACTCCTGGCGGCCGAGGGCGGTGCGGCGCGCCCAGAACTCGACGGTGAAGTCGCGCCCGGCGAGCTCGGGTCCCTGCGGTATTCGCACGTGGGCGTCGCCCTCGCCAAAGGCCAGCGCTGTCTCGGCGTGGCCCTCGGTGCTGACGACGGGAATCAGGGGCAGGCCGGTGAACGGGCAGGTGCCGGGGCCCGGTTCGTAGACGGCGTCGCGGTGGGCGGGGTCGGGGCTGGTCCATGCCTGGGTGCCCTGGAGGTTGAACAGCCCGTCCTTGCCCTGCTCGATGTTGAAGGAGTCGACGCGGCCCGTGGCGTCGTTGTGCGCGAAGATCTGCCAGCGCTGCTGTCCGTGGACGGCGGTGGGGACGAGCAGGGCGGTGAAGCGCCCGCCGGAGAGGTGGCGGACGAACGACAGTTCCTGCGTGGGCTCGTGGAAGGGGCGGCCTTCCATGTCGGTCGTGCCCAGGCTGTCCTTGGCGGAGTCGGGCCGGGTCCGGTGGCGGCTGCGGCGGTAGCGGGCCTCCAGGACGGGCTTGAGCTCGCCGCCGACGAGTAAGAACCGGTCGCACAGGAGGGTGTCGGCGACGAGGGGCACCTTGGCCCCGGCGGCGTCCTTGACGTAGTCCGTGCGGTCCGGGTCGCCGGAGGAGGCCCCGCCGGTCAGCTGGTGGACGGCGTCGGGGTGGCCGGCGGCGACGGACTGGCGCAGGACGACGATGTGGGTGCCGTCGGACAGGGCGTGGAAGGGCGCCGGGGCGGTGAGCCGGGCGGTCGTGGACAGGAAGGGGTCGGTCTCCTCGGCGTCCAGCCGCTCGCCGGGCGCCGCCTCCACTCTGCCGCCGTTCTTGACGACGGGCAGCGCGGTGGTGCCGACGGCGGCGAAGCCCACGTCCGTGATCTCGGAGGGGAAGCGCAGCGGGAGGGGGTTCTCCGACCAGTAGGCGGCGTCGAGCTCGCCCTTGGCCTCGTCGTGGCGGGCCAGGTCCAGGACGGTGTAGACGATGCGCCGCCGGTCGTCCATGGCCAGGGCGACGGTGGTGCCCTGGTGGCGAACGGTGGTGGTGTGGAGGTAGGAACGGTCGCTGTAGACCTTCAGCAGGTGCTGTTCGCCGGACAAGAACTCTCCTCGGGACGGCGTGCGGTCGCGCGCGCCGGAAGTCGTGGGGCAAAGGGCCGAGCGGCCCCTTGCGGCCTGCGCCCGCTCCCCCGGCCGTGCGCGGCCGTCACACGATTGACCAGCGGGAATTCCCCGTCAAGGGAGTCATCGCGCCACGGTGTCCGGAAACGGCGTCCGCCCGGTGCGCGCGAAGGTCTGCTTCGCGGGCACCGGGCGGAGGGGAGGTCGTTCCGGTCGGCTCAGTGGTCGTGGGGCCCGGACCGGTGGACGGGTCCGTGGGTGTCCTCGGCGTGGCCCCGGTGGCCCGTGGGGGCGGCGATCTGGAGGAGGGCCTCCTCGTCCTGGTCCTCGCCGAGGTGGTCGACCTGGAGGGTGGCGTGGGTGATGCCGTAGTCCTCGCGCAGCCGGTGCTGGAGGCGGCGGCGCACGGTGTGGCAGTCGCCGCCGGGGGTGACCAGGACGTGGGCCGACAGGGCGGGCTGGCCGGAGGTGATCTGCCAGATGTGGAGGTCGTGGATCTCGACGACCTGGTCGGCGGCGGCCATCCGGTCGCCGACCGCGTCGGGGTCGATGCCGGCCGGGGCGGCCTCCAGGAAGATCCGGCCCGAGGCGCGGATCAGGCCGAAGCCGGCCTTGAGCATGAGGACGACCACGGCGAGGGTGGCGATGGCGTCGGCGCGGGCGAAGCCGGTGAGCATGACGACGAGCCCGGCGACGGCGGTGCCGATGAAGGCGTAGAGGTCGTTGAGGATGTGCTGGAAGGCGCCCTCGACGTTCAGCGAGGTGCGGTTGGCCTTGGAGATGCACCACGCGGCCACGATGTTGACGGCGATGCCGACGAGCGCGGTGACGAAGACCAGCTGTCCCTCGACGTCGGGCGGGCTGATCAGCCGGCGCACGGCCTCGTAGCCGAGCCAGGCGCCGAGGAGGACGAGCGTGAGGCCGTTGGCCTGGGCGGAGAGTATCTCGGCGCGCTTGAGGCCGTAGGTGTATCCGCCGCGGGCGGGCCGGGCCGCCAGGCGCATCGCGATGAGCGCGAGCACGATCGAGGCCGCGTCGGTGAGCATGTGGGCCGCGTCGGAGATCAGCGCCAGGGAGCGGGCGAGGATGCCGACGGTGACCTCGGCGGCCATGAACACGGTGATCAGCGTCAGGGCGATGGTCAGCCACCGGCGGTCGGCGTCGGCGGCGACTCCGTGGCTGTGCCCGCCGTGGTCGTGGCTGTGGGCGTGTTCATGGTTATGGGTGTGGCCGGGCACGGTGCCTCCTGGCTGCCTCGTCGGGGGCTTCGCCAGCGAGTGAACAACATGATTCACGGGGTGCGCAAAGGCTGCAACGGCATCGGTTTCCAGTAGCGTTAACATCGCTCTGACCTGCGGTTTTATCCCGGAGGGGCGAGGCTTCGAATGCAGCTGGTAATCGATTTCAGAACCATGGGGCGAACACCGTGCCCGGCCTCGCCGCTACCCCCGGCGGCCGGGCTTGCCGCGCTTGGCGGTGTGGGAGCCGCCACGGGTGCCCTTGGCGCCCGCGCCGCTCCGGCCCGCCGTCCTGCCGGTGGCCGTCTTGCCGGTCGCCGGCTTCCGGCGGGCGGCGCCCTGCTCCGGGCGCTTGTCCTTGCGCTGGTCCTTCGGCTGCTCCCCCGCCTCCGGGCGGCGGCCCCGGGAGCTGTTCACGGTGCGGCCCCGGACGATGCCGATGAAGTCCTCCACCATGTCGGTGGTCCGCTCCTCGGGCCACGACAGCGCGACGCTCGACTGCGGGGCGTCGGTGACCGTCCGGTACGTGAGGTCCTTGCGGTGGTGGAGACGGGCGAGCGACTGCGGGACGAGGAGGACGCCCACGTTCGCCGCGACCAGCTCGATGGCGTCGCCCGTCGTCGCGGGGCGCTCGATCGCGGGCCGGCCCGGCAGCCCCTCCTGCCAGTCGAGGGTGTCGTCGAGGGGGTGGAAGACGACCTCGTCGGCCAGATCCGCCAGCGTGACCTCCTCGAACGCCGCGGCGAGGTGATCCTTCGGGATCACCACCACCGTGGTCTCGGTGTAGAGGGGGATGGCACTGAAGTACGTACGGTCGACGGGCAGCCGCACGAGCCCCGCGTCGGCGTCACCGGCGCGCAGCACGTCCGGTGCCTCACCGGCGGGCGTCGCCACGAGCTCGAGCGGGGTGTCCGGCAGTCGCTCGTTCCAGATCCGCACCCATTTGGCGGGGGTCGCGCCCGGTACGTAGGCGAGCCGGAACGGGGGAGAAGGTACTTCCGAGCCTGTCACCTGGCCAGGTTACCGGGCGTGGTCGGAAGGGGCGCACACGCTCGATATCCTTGACGGCATGACGTCGCACCAGAGCACCCAGACCATGAAGCCCGCCACCGCGGCGAAGAAGCTGGGTGTGTACCTCGAAGCCACCCCCGCCGAGTTCCAGGAGGGTGTCGTCACGCGCGACGAGCTCAACGCTCTTCAGGCGGACCCGCCGGAGTGGCTGCGCGAGCTGCGCAGCAACGGCCCCCACCCGCGTCCGGTGGTCGCGGCGAAGCTCGGTGTCTCGATCTCGGGCCTGGCCCGTGGCGGGGTCACCGAGGCGCTCACCACGGAGCAGATCGAGGCCCTGAAGCAGGAGTCTCCGGAGTGGCTCCAGAAGGAGCGCGCCACCCAGGCGGAGGTCCGCAAGGAAACCGTCCGCATCAAGGAGAAGAACAAGCAGAAGCAGGAGCAGCAGGGCCGCTGACGCCCCTGGTCCATGCCTTTCGGAGGGCGCCCGGCCGTTTCGCTCGGCCGGGCGCCCTCCGCGCGTTCACAGCCAGCTGACGCGGGCGCTGGTCGGGGTCTCCCCGGCCGGTGGGCGGGCCAGCTCTCCCTTGGCCACACCGTCGAGGAGCTTGCGCACGGCCGCCATGATGTCGGGCGTCGCGTTCCGGAGTTCCGCCGCGTCGTGCGGCCCGGCCTCGTCCTTCCCCACTCCCGCCTCCGCGAGCAGGGCGTCCAGGTCCGCCAGTTTCCCGGCCACCCATTCCAGGGGCGCCGCCGAGAGCCTTTCGTCGAAGACCCGCGCTCCCGGGTTCCAGCCGTCGAACCTCGGGTGGTGGTGGGCGCGGTCCAGGCTTCCGGCCGGGCCGGCCACCGACTCCAGCAGGTCGGCCCGCCAGACGGGGCGGTCGACGACGATGGGCCGCGCGGCGTAGATCGTCCCCGTCAGGGGACCTCGCCGGAGCAGCCGGACCTCCAGGCGCACGCCGTGCTCGGCGCCTTCCTGGCCCGGGGTCGGACGGGGGTCGATGAAGTAGAGGTCACTGGCCACGACGCCGATCCGCTCGAATCCAAAGGCGTAGAGCACGAATCCTCCTCCGGCTGTTCCTCGCGACCTTGCGGGTGGCGGTGCTCCGGTCAGCGTGCCACGGCGCGGCCGGCGGGGCCATGGCGCGGGAGGCGTCCCCGGCGGCGGGCCGCCGGGGACGGGAAGGGGCCGGCCGGGGTCAGACGCGGTCGGCGGCGATCAGCAGGTACTGGAAGCTGCCGTCCTTGTACGCGGTCAGGAACGCCTTCTCGATGCCCGTGGCCAGCGGCGACTGGGCGCGCAGCTCCCAGTACGGGATGGTGGCCTCGGTGAGGTCCACGACGGCGGCGGGGACGAGCCGGTTGGCGGCCATCTCCTTGAAGTAGCTGCTGCGCGGGTGGATGTCGCAGATGTAGTGGGCGTTGATCTCGCTGACGGCCCGGGACGGCAGTCCGTAGGTGTCGTTGTAGCAGCCGGTGATGGTCACGTACCGGCCGCCGTGCCGGAGCATCCGCGCGTACTCCGGGAACAGCTGGGAGAGGTCGACGTACATGGTGCTCTCGTTGTTCCAGATGGCCCGGAAGCGGCCGCTCTCGAAGCCGGTGTCCAGCATGTTCTTCAGGTGGAAGCGCACCTTGTCGGACACGCCGTGCTTCTCGGCCTGCTCGTTGGCGAACGCGACCTGGGTCTCCGAGATGGAGACGCCGTCGACGTGGCAGCCGAAGCGGCGGTTGGCGACGAGGCTGCCGCCGCCGCGGCCCGACCCGGAGTCCATCAGGCGGTCGTCGGGGGTGACGGTGCCGAGGTGGTTGAGCAGCACCTCCGCCTGGGCGCACTCCAGGCGGTGGAGCTCGGCGGTGATCCGCTCGTCGCGGGTCTCCTCGGGGCCCTCCAGGACGGACCAGTCGACGTCGCCGATGCCGTAGTGGTGGTGGTAGATGCCGTCCACCTCGCCGAGCCGGAGATTGACGGGGTTCTTCTCCCGGTTCCAGTAGTCGGCGACGGACCGCTGGTAGGCGCTGGCGAGGACCGAGGCGGGGCTGATCTCCTGAATGGTCACCGTGTCTTCTCTTTCCGCTTGCTGATGAACTGCTGGGGATTCACTGGGTCGGTGCGCCGTGGTACCGGGGGCTGGTCGCGTGCCACTCCTTGCTCCCGCCCATCCAGGCCCACAGCCCGGCGAGGTAGCGCCGGAGTTCCGGGGAGCCCGCCGCGCTCAGGACGGCGCACTCGGCTTCGACCGTGTGCATCAGCTCGTCGTGGATGCAGGCGGCGCGGTTCACGGCCTCCTGGAGCGAGCAGTTGTCCTCGGCGGCGATGAGGTTGGGCAGATTGGTGTCGGTGGGGTCTTCCTTGGCCATCGAGTACAGGTCGTTGAGCAGCACGTTGGCCGTGCCGGCGTACAGGTACGTGCGGCGTACGCGCGCGTCGGCGAACTCGGCGGCGGGGAGCTCGTAGCCGCCGACGGGGTCGATGAGGACCATGCAGGGGTAGAAGGCGTTCTCGTAGCGGTGCAGCAGGTACTCCCACACGGCGGGCCGCCGCTCGGAGCCGCGCCACTCCCCCTCCTGGTTGTAGCCCACGAACATCACGGCCAGTTCGTGGCGCAGCCGGGCCACCTGGGTGGGGGTGGCGATGCGTGCCAGGTGGTCGAGGCAGGAGCGGAAGGCGCGCAGGACGGGTTCCTGGCACACGACGTTCTCGAACTGGGCCAGGTAACGGGCCGGGAGGCGGACGGGGTCGACGACGGCGTGGGCGAGGGCCAGGCGGGATCCGATCAACTCGGGTGAGGTGTCCTCCCCTTCGTCGACCCAGTGGTCGTCCACGGCCCATTCGGCGAGCCCGCAGCGGGCGGCGGTCAGGATGCGGTCGGGGTCGTCGGTGTCGGGGTGGGCGAGCATGAACAGCCGCCCGAAGTTGTGGGACCGCAGCCGCTCCAAGCGGCCCCGGAAGATGCCGACTTCCTCGGCCCATTCGACGAGCCGGTTGTTCACCTCCTCGCCGAGGGCCGGGTCGTCGCGCTCGGCGTCGGGGCAGTAGAGCGGCGGTACGCGCACGGAGGAGCCCGAGGAGGGCTCGGGGTCGTGGGAGGGCCCGTCCGCCGGCTGTTCGAGGGCCGGCCCGGGGGCGGGCGGGGCGGGCGGGGTGAGGTCCGCGCGGAACAGGCGGGCGGCCGACGTGCCGAGCCCCGTCGGCCCGGCGAGCAGGCCGCGCAGCGCGTCCACGACGGCCGGCGCCGCCTCGGCGGTGTCCGCCGGGTCGTCGGGACGGGGGGCGGTCGGCGCGCCCGCTCCGAGCGGAGCGGTGCCGTTGAGCCGGTTCATCCGGGGTCCCTTCGCTGCGCGTGCGGGCAGCGGCCACCGTGCCACCGCCCCGACCAGGCCACGCAGCAGAGTGGCGGACCCGAGGGCGTCCGCGCAGCATCGGCGACGTACGTTCATCCGTACGTAGCTGAGTATGTTTATAAGGTCGAAGTGTGGTGCAGATACGGCGGAAGGGCCCGCGCCTACGACAGGCGCGGGCCCGATCCGGGCCGAACGGGGCTCAGCCGGTCGCCTTCTTGAGGAGGCCGCGCAGCCGGACGGCGTGGAAGACCTCGAACACGCCCATGACGACGAGGAACACCCCGGTCACCACGGTGAGCACCTCGATCGACCGGAAGGGCAGGTCGATCATCACGATCCCGGCCAGGACGTTGAGGAAGCCGACGAACACCTGCCAGCCGCGGGCGGGCATGCCCTTGGTCGACAGCGCCACGCCCGCCAGCATCACTCCGCGCAGCAGCCAGCCGAAACCGATCCACAGGGCGAGCAACAGGATCGACCGGGCGGGCTCACGGAAGCACAGCAGCCCCAGCAGTACGCACAGGGCGCCGCTGACGAAGCCCAGCACCCGCAGGGCGCCGGGGACGTACACGCTGAAGGCGCCGGCGAGCTGGAAGGCGCCGATCACCAGCAGGTAGAGGCCGAAGAGGACCCCGACGACCAGCAGTGACGCCTCGGGCCAGGCCAGCACGATCGCTCCCAGGGCCACCGAGGCGATGCCGGCGCCCAGCAGCGTCTGCCAGCCCGCGTGCGCCAGTCGGCTGAGGTCCTCGCCGCGCCCATGGAGCCCTTGGGAATCGTTGAGGGAGAAAGTCATGGCACGCGCTCCCCACGTGATCGCCCCCTCACCCCTTCGTCCACATTTGCACAGATGACGCACGCCGACAACACGACGGGGAGGAGCCGGAGCGCGCCGCGTCAGTCGCGGGTTCAGTCGCAGGTGTCGAGCATCGCGACGAGCTTGTCCTTCTCGGGCTGGGTGACGCTCAGCCCGTACACGCTCTTGATGTGCCCCCAGGACCGGGAGTAGACGCACCAGAAGTCCTGGTTGGGCGGCGACCACTGGTCGGGCGACTGGTCGCCCTTGGAGCGGTTGGAGGAGGCGGAGACGGCGTACAGCTGGGGATTGTCCAGATCGTTGGCGAACACCTTCCGCCTGTCGGTGGTCCAGGTGTCCGCGCCGCTGCGCCAGGCGTTGGCCAGCGGCACCATGTGGTCGATGTCCACCTTGGACGCCGAGTCGAGGATCTTGTCGTCGTACGAGCTGTACCAGCTGCCCGATGTGGCCCGGCACATCGAGTCCTGAGTGACGTTCGAGCCGTCCCGCGACAGGACCACCTCGCGGGTGTCGCACTCCCCGTACTGCTTGATCCAGTGCGGAAACCTCGCCCTCGAGTAGCCCGACATCGAATGCGGTGCTTCCACCTTGAGCCCGTCCAGCTCGGCGCGCACCGCGTCGGCCGCCGGGGGCTCCGGCGGTACGCGGTGGGAGGCCGTGGAGGGGGCGGAGACCGCCGGCGCGGCGACGGGCGGGGCCATGACGGCGGCCAGGCCCAGGACAGCGGCGGCGGCACGCCGCCGGGCGCGAGTAGTGATCATGCGCAAACACTTAGTGGCGGCACCGCGCCCGCCCGGCCCATTCGCCCGTCCGAGGGCGCGCTGGCATGTTCAGACACATCGTCACACCGCGTACGATGCCGTCGTGATCGCCTTTGCCCCCGCAGCCCTGTTCCTCCTCCTCTTCGGCATCGGCGTATTGCGCGACCGACGGCGCTTCAGCAACGCGGTCCATTTCGGGCTCACCTGTATATGCCTGTTGTTCGGCCTGTTGTTCAGTCTGCTGCGCGCGGCCGCGGCGGGCGGCGAGCACGGTATGGACGCCCTGGAGTGGATCGCGGCCGGGCTCCTTCTGATCCCGTTCCTCGGCGCGTTCGTCCTGCCGGCGCTGCTGCTGGCCAACGGCGTGAAGATGATCCGCAAGGAGGGACGGCGCCCGGCCAACCTGCTCTCCTTCCTCGCCGGTCTCGGCATCTTCGGCCTCATCGGCCTGACGATCGCGTCCGCCGCCACCCGTTCCCGGAACCTGACGATCGTCACGGGCACCACCGTGATGATCGCCGCCTATGTGTCGTTCCTCTTCTTCTGTTTCATCGGATACGCCTTCCTGTACGGCTGGATGCGGCCGCGCCGGAACGTCGACTTCGTGGTGGTGCTCGGCTCCGGGCTCGTCGGCGGGACGAAGGTGCCGCCCCTGCTCGCCAGCCGGCTGGAGCGCGGGCGCGAGGTGTACGAGCGGCAGGCGGCGCGCGGCAAGCCGCCGGTCCTGATCACCTCGGGCGGCCAGGGCCCGGACGAAAAGCTCCCGGAATCCCATGCCATGGCCGACTACCTCACCGAACGCGGCTTCCCCGCCGAGCACGTCCGGCGCGAGGACAAGTCCCGCACCACCGAGGAGAACCTCCGCTACAGCAAGGCGATCATGTCGGAGGCGAAGCCCGGCTACCGCTGTGTGATCGTCACCAATAACTTCCACGCCTTCCGGGCCGCGCTCATGGCCCGCAAGACCGGCGTCAACGGCCAGGTCGTCGGCTCCCCGACGGCCGCGTACTTCTGGCCGAGCGCGACGATCCGCGAGTTCGTCGCCGTCTTCCTCAACCACAAGCTCGTCAACTTCACCATCTGCGGCCTGCTCGCCCTCTTCGGCGTGGCGGCCGTGTTCATCCACTGAGCGGTGGGTCCCAGTCCTGTGGGGGGCGGGCCTCGTGGAGGACGGCGTGGTAGTACCCCTCCGCCTCGCGCCCGGCGGGGTCCAGCCCGGCCGCCGCCAGGCTTTCCAGGGTGCGCCGCCGCTCGTCCGGGTCGGTGAAGCGGCGCTGCCGGTGCGTGGCCCCGGACGACCGTGTGACCAGCCCGTACCGCCCCAGCACCGCCGCGACGGGCCGGAAGTCGACGGGCCGCA
This sequence comes from Streptomyces sp. L500, assembly GCF_054551825.1. Taxonomy (NCBI): domain Bacteria; kingdom Bacillati; phylum Actinomycetota; class Actinomycetes; order Kitasatosporales; family Streptomycetaceae; genus Streptomyces; species Streptomyces sp. L500. The sequence goes on along the minus strand of NZ_JBTOLC010000030.1, from coordinate 53,736 downwards.
CCACGAACGCCGCCACCCAGGCCCGTCCGCCCGACGGGGCGAGGACGGTGTCGAAGGTGCGCGGCCCGATGTAGCTCAGCCCGCCCGTGACGGTGATCAGGCCCGCCGGGGCGAGCGCCTCGGTCAGGGCGGCGCCCGCCGGTACGGTCTCCAGGTTCGCGGCGAAGGCGGTGTCCAGCAGCCCGACGGCCGCCGCGTAGCCGACGGCCCGGGGCGAGGCGTCGACGCCGACGACGGGGACGGCGTCGGCGCGGCGGCGGGCGGCGTAGAACTCCTTGTCGGCGGCGATGAGTTCGTCCAGGGACAGCTCCGCCGCCCGCGGGCTCGTGTAGTGCTCGTAGAGCTCCCGCAGCGTGAGGTCGTGGTTGACCAGTGCGGCGTTGATGCCGTACGAGCAGCACAGGTCCACCATGGTGACCGGTCCGCCGGGGTGGGCGCGGGCCCGGTCGGCGAGGAGGGCCCGGAAGACGGGCTGGGCGTGGTGGGGGATCTGGTACCCCAGGGGCGCCAGCCGGGTGAAGTACGCGCGGGGGTCGGGCCGGTCGTAGATGTCGTCGAAGCTGCTCTTGCCCCAGTGGTCCGCCCTGTCGGCGTCTGTCCCCATTCCCCGGCCCTTCCGATCGGCTTCCGCTCCGCGTCATCCCTTCCCCGGGCCCGTGCGGCACGGAACGCGCCGGGGTGCGAATCCGGCCGTCCGGGTCATGCCGGGGATTCAGCCGTCCTCACCCGGAAGGCGGTCGGAGGCGCGCACCCGGTGGAGGTGGACCAGGGCGTCGTAGCTGCGGCCCAGGGCCACCGGGTGGCTCGGCAGGGGATGGGCCGTGCCGATGCTGTAGGTGGGCCGGGCCCGGCCGAGCCAGTCGCGGGCGGGGGCCGGTGCGGTGCGCAGGTCCAGGAAGTAGTCGCGCTCGCGCACGCGGTCGAGGGTGTGCTCGTTGCTGCCGGGGGCGGCGGGCCCCACGGTGAACTTCTTGACGTTCTTGCCCAGCGGCAGGTCGTCCGGCCCGGTCGCGTTGAACGAGCCCTGGTCGAAGGAGAGCCCGACGGCGACATAGCCCGCCCCGAGCAGGTCGTGGAGGAAGGCGCCCTGTGACTTCGGGTAGTTCACGGGATCGGCGCTCGCGTAGCCGACGTGCCCGTTGTGGGCGGAGAGCAGGACCTTGTCGCCGGTGTTCCGCTGCCACCAGGCGGTGTTGTCGGCCATGACCTCGTCACGGAAGCGCATGGCCGCCGCGACACCCTCCTGCTTGCCGAAGTCGAAGGCGTACTGCTCGGCGGTCTGCCGGAGCGTCAGCGCGTTCTGCACGGCCCACCGGTACGCCTCGCCCGCCGCGCGGCCCGGGCCCGGCCGCTGCTCGCGCAGCAGGTCCAGGGCCCGCCGGGCGCGGGCGGCCTTGTCCTGCCGTTCGGCGAGCGGCCGCTCGAGGTAGCCGCGCATGTACGGGCCGGCGGCCGTCGTGGGGCGCAGGTCGCGGTAGAGGCCGGTGAGCTCGGGCAGCAGGGCGGGGTGGGCGGTGCGGACGTAGTCGAGGACCCGGTCGTAGAGCTCCGGGCCGGCGTAGGCGATGTCGTTGCCCATGAACCGGACGGGGTCGCCGGGGTGGGCGACGTTCCAGGAGCGCATCCACTGGACGAGGGAGAGGTATTCGCGGGTGTTCCAGGAGAGGTAGGCGTCCTGGAAGTCCTCGCGCAGCACGCGCTCGGGGTCGCCCTTTCCGCGCAGGACGTAGTCGTTGAGCCTCAGTCCGGTGCTCCAGGGGGCCTCCAGGGCGTAGGTGCGGAAGCCCCGGTCCCGCACCAGGTGGCGGAAGACGCGCTGTTTGAGGGCGAAGAACTCATGGGAGCCGTGCGTGGCCTCGCCCATTCCCACGACGCGCGCGTCGCCCACCATGCGGTCCAGGGGCCGCAGGTCGTCCGAGGGGCCGGACGGCTCGGTGGACCGCAGCGGGTGGGCGACGCTCTCGACGGCCCGGACGACGCGGTCGTCGTCCTGTGAGGTGGCCGCGAGGGCCGGGGTGGTGGCCGCGGACGCGCCGAGGCAGAGGAAGAGGGTCAGGAAGGCGGTGGCCGGGCGTCGTTGGGTGCGTTTCATGCTCTTCAGCCTGGTCACTGGGCGGTCAGGGGACCATCCGGCGCGTCCCCGTGTGGTGGGTGGGGCTGGCCCCACCCCTTCTCCGGCGGCTGGCGGTATCGACTGCCTCAACTGCCCCATAAGTCAACCTGTATAACAGCGTGTATGAGACACATGACCATACGTCGTTCCGCGTCCCTGGCCCTCGCCGTCGCCGCGTTACTGGGCCCGGCCACCGCCGCCGGCGCCGCCGGGCGGCCGCAGGCCGCACCGTCCCCCACCGCCGCCGCGACCGCCGCGCCGGACCGCGAGGTGGTGGCCGGGCTCGACCGGTACGCCCACCGGCTGCGCGGGGCCCGGCCGGGCGGGTCCGGCGCGGACCTGGAGGCGTTCGGGAAGGCGACGCGAGGCGCCTCCATCGTCGGGATCGGCGAGGTCTCGCACGGTTCGGGTGACGTCTTCGCCCTCAAGGACAGGCTGCTGCGGCACCTGGTGACGCGCGAGGGGTTCTCCGCCTTCGCCATGGAGATCAACTGGTCGGCCGCCGCCCGCATCGACGCCTACGTCCGCACCGGCGAGGGCGACCTGCGGCAGATCATGGGCGAGGAGTTCCAGGACGCGTACGGCCTGGACGACACCGAGGAGTACCTGCGGCTGTTCGGCTGGGTGCGCGAGCACAACCGCACCGGCGCCCACCAGGTCCGGATCGTCGGCGTCGACTTCTCCGACGTCGACCCGGAGCAGTACGACCGCCTCTTCGCCTGGGCCGAGCGGAACACGCCCGCGCTCGTCCCCGAGCTGCGCGAGCGGTACGCGGCGCTCCGCGCGCTGCGCGGCGGGGTCGCCGAGCGGCTGGCCGCGTACGGCGCCCTCCCGCTCGCCGAGCGGAAGAAGATGGCCGAGGACGCAGACGCCGCGTACCGGCTGCTGGAGAGGGCCGCCGAGCGGGATCCCCGGGTGCTCCAGGACGCCCGGGTCATCTCGCAGATGGCCACCTCCAACGCCTTCGACGGCGACGACCCGGCCCAGGCCCTCGCCGCCAACCGGTACCGCGACCGGACCATGGCCGAGAACGCCGTCTGGTGGCAGCGGAACACCGGCGGCCGGATCCTCCTGTCGGCACACGACGGGCACATCACCCACGAGACGGCCCTCCCCCACGTCTACCCCGTCACCATGGGCGCGGACCTGCGCGAACTCGTCGGCGAGGAGTACCTCGCCGTCGGCACGTCCGCGTACGCCGGCGCCTACCGGGCCCGCACGGCGACGGGTGTGGGGACATTCCCCTTCGCCGCCGCGCCCGGCAGCAACGAGTACGTCCTCGACCAGGTGCGCCACCGCGACTTCTACGTCGACCTGCGCGAGGCGCGCCGCGACCCGGCGCTGACGGGCTGGCTGGACACGGCCCGCCCGACGTTCATGATCCCCGGCCGGTACCCCTATCGGACGGCGTGGCCGCTCGCGCTGGGCCGGGGCTACGACATCGTTATCCACCTGCACGAGGTGGGCGCGTCCGTCCCCCTCACGCGGCCGTAACGGCCCCGCCCCGCCCCCGACTTCGCCGGCCCGCGCCTACTCCCTGGGACGGAGACGTGACTGGTCATCGCGGACGATGTCATCCCCCCGTCGGATCCACCACCGTGGGGCGTGCACCGTTTCCTCGCATCCCATAGCGACAGGAGCATGCCTTGACGGACATGACACGACGCGGAGTGCTCGCGAGTACGGCGGCGTTGGGGTCGACGGCCGTGGGGCTGTCCGCACCGGAGGCGGCCGCGACGTCCACCGGGCGGGCGGCCGCCGCCGCGCCGGCCCGGTCCGGCCCCGCCACCCTCGGTCCCGCCTCCATCGGCCCCGACGACACGCGCTACCCGTCGCTCACCCGGCGCGGCACCAACGCCCGCTTCGTCGGCAGACCCGACTACGTCCGGGTGGCCGACACCACCGAACAGGTCGTCGAGGCCGTCCAGCGGGCCGTGCGCGAAGGCAGGCGCATCGCCGTGCGCAGTGGCGGGCACTGCTTCGAGAGCTTCGTCGACGACCCGTCAGTCAAGGCTCTCATCGACCTCTCCCCCATGACCGCCGTGCACTACGACGCGTCGCGGCGCGCGTTCGCGGTCGAGCCGGGGGCCCTGCTCGGCCAGGTGTACCGGCGGTTGTTCACCGAGTGGGGTGTGACCATCCCGGCGGGGGCCACCGCCGAGGTGGGCGTCGGCGGGCACGTGCTCGGCGGCGGGTACGGTGCCCTGTCGCGCCGGCACGGGCTGTCCGTCGACCATCTGTACGGCGTCGAGGTGGTGGTCGTGGACGCGTCCGGGAAGGCGTCGAGCGTCGTCGCCACCCGGGACTCGACCGGCCCGCTGCGCGAGCTGTGGTGGGCGCACACCGGTGGCGGGGGCGGCAACTTCGGCGTCGTCACCCGCTACTGGTTCCGGGACCCGGCGGCCACCGGGTCGGACCCCGCCCACCTGCTGCCCCGCCCGCCCGCGTCCGTCCTCACCTTCACCGCCTCCTGGTCGTGGAAGGACCTGGACGAGGCCTCCTTCACCCGGCTGGTGCGCGACCACGGCACCTGGTACGAGAACAACAGCGCGCCCGGCTCGCCCTACGCGGGGTTGTTCAGCGTGCTGATGCTGAACACCCGCAAGTTCGGCACGGTCGACATGGTCGGCCAGCTGGACTCCACCGGAGCCGGAGCGCGGCGGCTCCTGGACGACTACGTGGCCGCGGTGGGCCGGGGGGTGGGGGCCCGGCCCGCGGTGACGCGGGAGACCCAGCCCTGGCTCCAGGCCAACGCGAACGTGACGGAGTCCGCGCCGTCGTTCTTCAAGGCCAAGGCCGGCTATCTGCGGAAACGGCTCACGGACCGTCAGATCGCTGTGCTCCACGAGCACCTCACCGGTAAGGCTGGCGGTGAGCTCGGCGGATCGCTGTGGCTGGTCTCCTACGGAGGGAAGGCCAATACCGTCCCGGTGGACGCGACGGCCGTCGCGCAGCGGGACTCCGTCCTCAAGGCGGTCTATCTGACGGGCTGGAAGGACCCGGAGCACGACGGCGGGCCGGAGCTCACCTGGCTGCGCGAGCTCTACCGGGCCGTGTACGCCGACAGCGGCGGCGTGCCCGCGCCCGGCACCAACAGCGACGGGTGCTTCATCAACTATCCCGACGCCGAGCTCGCCGATCCCGCGATCAACACGTCCGGGACGCCGTGGCACACCCTCTACTACAAGGGCCACTACGCGCGGCTCCAGCGCGTCAAGGCGCACTGGGACCCCAGGAACGAGTTCCGGCACGCGCTGTCCGTCCGTCCGCCGCGCTGACCGGTCCGTCGCCGGTCGGCCCGTCGCCGGCGCCCGCGACGACGTACCCGTATTCGTAGGCCAGGATCACGGCCTGGGTGCGGTTGCGGGCGCCGAGCTTGGCCAGCAGGTTGCTGACGTGGGTCTTGACCGTCTCCAGGCCGACGGTCAGCCGGCCGGCGATATCGGTGTTGGACAGACCCCTGGCCATGAGGCGGAGGATCTCCCGCTCGCGGCCGGTGAGGGCGGGCGTGCCGCGCGGCGGCCGCGGCGGCGGCCCGGGGCGGCCGGCGACGAGCCGGCGGACATTGTCGGGGAAGAGGAGGGAGTCGGTCGTGGCGACCAGGCGCACGGCGTGACCGATCTGTTCGGACGGGGCGCGCTTGAGGACGAAGCCCGCAGCGCCGGCGCGCAGGGCGTCGTAGACGTACGCGTCGTTCCCGAAGGTCGTGATCACCACGACCTTCGGCGGCCCGGCGAGGGTGCTCTGGAGGCGCCGGGTGGCCTCGATGCCGTCGATGCCGGGCATCCGGACGTCCATCAGGACGACGTCGGGGCGCAGTTCCTCGGCGAGGGCCAGGGCCTGGTGGCCGTCGGCGGCCTCGCCGACGACGTCGAGGCCGGGCAGCGCGGAGAGCAGGGTGCGCAGGCCGGTACGGGTGATCTCCTCGTCGTCCGCGACGAGGACGGTGACGGTCGTGGTCACGGCGCCTGCCTCAGCGGGACGCGCACGGCGAGCAGCCAGCCGGTGCCGTCGGGGGCCGGTCCCGTCACGGCCTCGCCGTTCAGGAGGTCCACGCGTTCCAGGATGCCGGTGAGGCCCCTGCCGCGTCGTGCGGCGCGTGACGGCCGGGCGCGGCCGGGGAGCGGGTTGGCGATCTCCAGCTCCAGGAGGGCGGTTGTGACCGTCACGCGCAGCCGGACCGGGGAACCGCCGCCGTGCTTCAGGGCGTTGGTGAGCCCTTCCTGGACGATCCGGTAGGCCTCCCGGGACACGGTCGCGGGGACGCCCTCCGGGTCGCCGGTGACGTCCGCGCGGACGTCGGTCCCCGTGCGGCGGACCCGGTCGGCCAGCGTGTGGAGGTCGGCCAGGGTGAGCGGCGGGGCCGTGGCCGTGTGCTCCTCGCGGAGGATGCCCAGGGCGTGGTCGAGGTCGTCCATGGCGGCACGGGAGGCTTCCTCCAGGCCGGTGAGGGCACGGCGGGCGGCGGCCGGGTCGGTGTCCATGAGGCTCCTGGCCACCGCCGCCTGGATGGTGGACGCCGTCAGGGTGTGGCCGATCGAGTCGTGCAACTCCTGGGCGAGCCGGTTGCGTCGCGCCATCCGCCGCATCTGCGACTCGAGCGCGGCGAGCCGTTCGGCGGGGCCGTGGCCGAGGAGCACGGGGGCGGCGCGCCGGAGGAGGGCGGCGACCGCGGCGCAGGCGTGGCCCGCCAGGACGAGGAGCGCGGCGGCCACCGGGAGCGTCCACAGCCCGGCCGCTCCCCCGGGCACGTCCAGGGGGCGGAGGACCGTGATGCGGTCGCCGCCGTTCAGCCACACGGCGGGCAGGGCGACGGCCGTAGCCAGCGCGAAGGCGGTGGCGGCCGTCAGCGCGACGCCCGCCAGCGTGTGCAGGAGGAGCCACGTCCCCGTCCGGAGCCGGTCGGCGCCGCGTGGGCGCGCCGCCGCGACGGGGGCGGGCAGGTCCGTGCCCAGCAGCCGGTCGGCCAGGCAGACGGAGGCGCTCCGCGCCGGGCGCGGGCAGCCGGCGGCGACGGTGAGGGCGGCCCACACGGTCAGGAGCACGGCGGTCCGGGCCGGCGCCGGCCAGTCGCGCGGGGCCGCCGCGACCACGAGCGACGCGGCGGCGAGCGGCAGGAGACCACCGGCGGCGCCGAGCAGTCCGTGGAGCCAGGCTCGGAGGGTGTCGCCGCTCGTCGGCGGACGGAACGGACGTATCAGCGCACGGAACGGATGTATCGGAAGACGCACGCCCGGGAGTATCGCAGCGGATTCCGGCGGCCCGCCTCCCCCGCGCGAGCGATACGCGAGCTCCCCCGTCACCGGGATGTGCCGGCCGGTCCCGCGCACGAGGCTTGCCGGGACTTCGAGATCGGCTTCGTGAGACGGGGGTTCATTCATGGCATCGCGGATCGCGGTGAGCGCCACGCCCGAGGTGGCGCGGGGTGGTGAGGCGCGCGGCAGGAACGGCGTGGTGGCCTTTCTGGTCGTCTGTTTCTCGGGGAGCTGGCTCTATCTGTACGCGGCCCACTCGTGGTGGGGGCTGTCGCTGGCCGATCCGCTCGTCCAACTGCCCTTCGGCTTCATGCCCGCGCTCGCCGCGGTGGTGGTGCGCCGCTGGGTGACCCGGGAGGGCTTCGCGGGGGCCGGGCTGAGGTTGCGGTTCCGGGACGCGTGGCCGTACTACCTCGCCGCATGGCTGGGGCCGCTGGTGTTCGCCGCCGCGGCCGTGGGGCTGGCGGGGGCGCTGGGGTGGCGCACGCCCGGCCTCTCCTCCCTCACGGACCTCTCCGGCGGGCTGCCCGCCGGGGCGTTCGTTCCGCTGCTCATGGTGGCCGTCCCGCTCCTGACGCCCGTGTATTGGGGGGAGGAATTCGGCTGGACGTCCTTCCTCCGGCAGCGGCTGTGCCCGGGGCGTCCGGTGCGGGCCACGATGGCGACCGGGCTGATCTGGGCGGTGTGGCACTATCCGCTGGCGTTCACCGGCTACATCGAGTTCTCCGGGCTACCGCTGGGGCTCGCTGTCTGGACGGTGTCGTTCCTGTTCCAGGAGTTCCTGCTCGGCTGGCTCTACGACCGCAGCGGCAGCGTCTGGGTGGTGTCCCTGGCGCACGGCGGGAACAACATGGTGCTCTCCCTGCTCACCGGCTTCCTCCTCGGCGAGCGCGCGGGCCTCGGCGTCAACACGGTGACGCTGCTGACGACCGCCCCGATGGCCCTGGCGTGCGCCGTGATCGCCGTCGGCGCGCGCCTGCGGCGAAAGCCGTCCGCACGCCGACGGACGGCGACGGAAACCGGGCATTGACCATTCGACAGTTACCGTCGGACCGTCATACGACCTGGACCGTACGAGAAGAGACGACCCGTCGTCCGGCGGCCCTCCCGGAAGCGGCGAAATTCCCTCTTCACCCCAAAGGTTCCGCCCGCCTTGCCGATTGGCCCAACACGCCTGTTTCTTATATCGTTTGGGCCTGACACCACGAAAAAGGAGTGCCCAATGGCAGTCAAGTTCGAGCAGGTTGAAGAATCCGAAAAGGAAGCGCCCGGCGTCGAGCCGGTCTCCGTTCCGGTCGGCGGGCAGGAAATCACAACGTACTGGCGGCGTATTTTCCACGACGACCTCAATCCCGAGGTGACGGAGGACGTCTACACCGTCGAGATCCTGGCCCCGGTCCTGGGCACCGAGGAATACGAGACCGACGAGCTGAACGAGGACGGCAGCCACAAGCTGGCGACCCGTCCGTGCGTGACCCACGAGCGGCGTGAGGTGGACCTCGGCAAGGAGTCCCTGGAGAAGCTCCTGGAGGCCATGAAGCCGTTCCTGGACGCTTCCCGCGAGGCCCAGCCCCTCCCGCAGCAGGCCAAGAAGCGCCGCGCCAAGGCCGCCAAGCCGGCTCTCGACGGCCCCGCGTAAGGAACCGGGCGACGGCGACGGCCGCGCGCCCGCCCGTAAAGGCGACCACTCGACCGGGGGTCGCCTTTTTTCATTTCCCCGAAATGCCGCACGACGGCGCCGGGTGATGGGCCATCGGGACCGCACGAGTGGCCCGTGGGGTGATCGCCGTTCATCATGGCGGCATGCGCCGCGTCCCCGGACATTTCCTCCGGACGGGCCCGTCCATTTCACCCGTCCGAAGGAAAGGGCACCGTCCATGCCCCTCGACCCGGATCTCGCCGGTCTCCTCGACCGGGCGAACGCCGTCGCCGCCGCCCCCGTCCGGACGACCGATCCCGAGGTGCTGCGGGAGGCCGAGCGGCGGCTGTCCGCCGCGACGGCGCCGGCCGAGCCCGTCGACGTCGGTTCCGTGCAGAACGGCGTGGTGCCCGGGCCCGCCGGGGACGTCCCCGTGCGGATCTACTGGCCCGCGGACGAGGGCCCGGTCCCCACGGTGGTCTACTTCCACGGCGGCGGCTGGATCACCGGCGACCTCGACAGCCACGACCACGTGACCCGCCGGCTGTGCCGGGACACCGGCTCGGTCGTCGTCGCCGTCCACTACCGCCGGGCGCCCGAACACCCCTTCCCCGCCCCCTACGAGGACTGTCTGGCCGTGGCGCGTCACGTCGCCGACCACATCAAGGAGTACGGGGCGCGGCGCGACCGCGTCGCCGTGGCCGGGGACAGCGCGGGCGGCAACCTCGCCGCCGTGATCGCCCAGACCTTCCGGGACGAGGGCCGCCCGCTGGCGGCCCAGCTGCTCGTCTACCCGGCGACCGACTTCGACGGCGAGTACCCCTCGCGCACCGAGAACGGCTCCGGGTATCTGCTCACCAGCGCGAACATCACCGACATCCAGCACCTCTACGCGGGCGACGACCCCGCCGTGCGCGGTTCCGCGCGGGTGTCGCCGCTGCGGGCCCGGAACCTCGCCGGACTGGCTCCGGCGATCATCGCCACCGCCGAGTACGACCCGCTGCGCGACGAGGGCCTGGCCTACGCGCGGGCCCTCCGGGACGCCGGTGTGGAGGTGTTCGTCCATACCTACGCCGGGCTGATCCACGGCTTCCTGAACCTGTTCCCGGTGTCCGCCGCCGCGGACGCCGCCGTCGGCGAGCTGCTCGCGCGGTTCAAGGGGCGGCTGGACGGCGTGGCGCCGCCGAACGCGTGAATGCCCGCTCCCGGCGTTTGCCGCCGGTGTCGTGCGGCCACCGAGGGAAGCGAGCGGACGCCCGAGAGTTCCACTGTCGCGAGGGATCCAGCGCCCATGAGTGACGCCCCCGGCCGACCGAGCAGGCCCCGGCCGGCACCCGCCCCGGAGCCGCCGTCCCGGGCCCCTTCCGCCGGCCCGAGGGCGGGCCTGTGGTGGCGGTGCCTGCTCGGCGGGGTGGTGCTGTGGGTGCTCGCCGTCGTGGTCACGTACACGACGCAGAACTCGAACCTGTTGCCGACGCTGATCCTGCTGGGCAGTTTCCTCGTCCCCTGCTGCTTCACGCTGTGGGCCTACGAGAAGCACGGCCGGGTCCTGGGCGTGGACCTGCTCCTCGGCTGTTTCGTCGTCGGCGGGATCCTGGGCGTCCTCGGGGCGTCCGTCCTGGAGTACTACCTGCTCCACCCCTCCCTGACGCTGTTCCTCGGCGTGGGCCTGATCGAGGAGGCCGTCAAGGCCCTGGCGCTGATGTTCGTCCTGCGCCGGTATCCGGACGTGTCCTGGCCCCGTTCGGCCATGGCCTGTGGACGGCCGTCCTGGGCGCGGCCCTGCTCTCCGACCGGGGAGGCGACGGCCGGTTCCGGCTCACGGGCCGGGTGCTGGGCACGTACGTGGGGGTGGCGGTGCTGCACGCGCTGTGGGACTCGGTCAACGGCATCGCGGTCCGGCTGGTCTACGCGCTCACGGCGGACGCGCGGCAGCGTGCCTTGTTCGACAGCGGCTACATGCCGCGTCCCACCTCTGAACAGCGGCATCTCTACACGCTGTTCTCCGACGGCGGCCTGATCGTCGTCGCGCTGCTGGGGGTGGTCTGGCTGACGGACCTGACCCGGCGGGCGGGGCGCGGGAACACGCCGTGAGCGGCGTTCAGCCGGTGAACAGCTGCCGCAGCTTGAGGGTGAGTTCGTAGACGCCGTAGGCGAAGGGCGCTCCCACCCACAGCCAGCTGAACACGAACAGTGCCTTGCGTCCGGTGGTCACAGCGCGACTCCCTCGTCCGGTGCGACGGCGGCGCTCCTTTGCGCGCCCGCCGGTTCGTGGTGGCGGGGGTGGACCGGGCGGATGAACTCGTTCGCGGCGAAGCCCAGGGCCAGCACGCCGATCATGACGAAGAAGGACGTGGTGTACAGGCCGGGCCCGGTGTGGCCGGCGGACTTCCCCGCGTCGGCGATGGCGTTGACGATGAGGGGGCCGAGGATGCCGGCCGTGGACCAGGCGGTGAGCAGCCGGCCGTGGATCGCGCCGACCTGGTGGGTGCCGAAGAGGTCCTTGAGGTAGGCGGGCACGGTGGCGAAGCCGCCGCCGTAGAAGGAGAGGATGACGGCCGCGCAGACGATGAGCACGGGCTTGGAGGAGCCGCCGGTCAGCGCGATCAGCAGGTACATCAGCGCGCCGGCGCCGAGGTAGAGCCGGTAGACGTGCTTCCTGCCGACGGTGTCGGAGACGGAGGACCACAGGATCCGGCCCAGCATGTTGGCGAGCGAGAGCAGACCGACGAATCCGGCGGCGGCGGTGGCCGTGACGGGCGAGGAGGACTCGGCGAAGAAGTCCATGATCATCGGCGCGGCCTTCTCCAGGATGCCGATGCCCGCGGTGACGTTGGCGCACAGGACCACCCACAGACACCAGAACTGCGGGGTGCGCAGGGCGGTACGGGCCGACACCTGGGCCGTGGCGGCCGCCGGGCGGGCCGGTGCGTCGCTCGCGCCCGCCCCGCGCCCGTCCCCGTGCCCGTCCGTGTCCGCGTCCGGTGGTACCCGGATGAGCAGGACGCCGAGGGTCATGAAGACGCCGTAGGCGAGGCCCATGACGAGGAACGTCCTCGCGATGCCCGTCGCGTCCTTGCCGAAGGCGGACAGCAGCGCGGTGGACCAGGGCGAGGCGATGAGCGCGCCGCCGCCGAAGCCCATGATGGCGATGCCGGACGCGAGCCCCGGCCGATCGGGGAACCACTTGATGAGGGTGGAGACGGGCGAGATGTAGCCGATGCCGAGGCCGGTGCCGCCGATGAGGCCGTAGCCCGCCACCACGAGCCAGTACTGCCGCGTGCCCGCCCCGCACGCGGCCACCAGGAACCCGGAGCAGAAGCAGAGGGCCGACACGGCCATGGCCCAGCGCGGCCCCTTGCGTTCCACCAGCGTGCCGCCGAACGCGGCGGACAGGCCGAGCATGACGATCGCCACCTGGAACGGCAGTGCCGAGGCGGTGCCGGAGAGCCCCAGCGAGGCCTCCAGCGGTGGTTTGAAGACGCTCCAGGCGTAGACCTGACCGATGGCGAGGTGGATGGAGAGCGCGGCGGGCGGCACGAGCCAGCGGCTCCACCCGGGCGGCGCGACGGTACGGGATCGGGCGGGCATGCACGGAACGTACAGCCCGCCGGAGCCGCGCCGGAAGAGCGCGGCTCCGGCCTACGGGAGGTTACCGATCCGCGGCCGCCAGCAGGACCTGCTCGCGTTCGGGCGTGAGAGGCCGGGCCTCACGGCCCGTGCGGGTGGGGCCGAACGCCTCGTCGAGGCCGCCGGGGCCGAACAGCCAGACGGCGGTGTCGCGGATGGACTCCGCGACGGGACGGCAGCGCAGCCCCGCCGCTATGGCCTTGGCCGAGCTGGGCCGCCAGACCGCGGCCGTCTCCCCGCCCTCCGGGGCCCACAGCGGGAGTTCGGTCCAGACGGCGACCTCGTGCTCCAGCAGGATCTCGTCGCCCACCCAGACCAGTTCCGCCCGGCCGCCGGTCTCGGCCACGCACGTGTCCAGGAACTCGCCCCAGGTCGTGTTCGCGGGCGTGCCGCTGACCAGGTACGTCCCGGCGTCCTCGGCCACGATCCGGTCCAGGCCGAACGCCGCTATGTCCCGGGCGTCGACGAGCTGCATCTCGCGGCCGGGCGCGCCCGGGGCGATCATCCTGCCGCCCTGCGCGGCCCGGCGCAGCCACCAGGTGAGGCGGCGCGCGAGGTCGTGCGGCCCGATGATCAGGCCGGGTTCGAGGATCAGCGCGCGCCCGGGGAAGCCCTCCTCCACGGCCCGCTCGCAGCCGACCTTGAGCTTGCCGTAATCGCCGTCGTCGGGGCCCGCGTCCGGGGCGCACTCGTGCCGGGGCGAGCTCTCGTCCACGGGCTCGGCGGGCCAGCCGGGGCGGGCGTTGATGGAGGACACGTACAGATACGTGGCCGCCGAAGCGGCCAGCGCCTCGACCGAGGCTTTCACGACGCGGGGGACGTACCCGCAGACGTCCACGACCGCGTCCCAGGGGCCCGCCGCGGCGAGGTGGGCGAGATCCTCGGGGCGCTCGCGGTCGCCCCGGATCACCCGGACGCCGTCCGGGTCGGCCTGCGTCCTGCCCCTGTTGAAGACCGTCACCTCCCAGCCGCGCCGCAGCCCCTCCTCGACGAAGGCCCTTCCCAGGAACACCGATCCACCGATCACCAGAAGTCTCATGGGCTGAGTCTGCGCACGGAAGCCGCCGGGGGAACAGGAGTACGCCAGGAGCGGACCGGTTGTGCCAAGGGCGAACGGCGCGTCCCGGGTCCGGCCGCCGGGGCGGCGATACTGAAGGCATGAGTTCCGCCGCCGCCACCGCTCCCCCGTCCGGGCCGACCGAGCCGTCCGGGCCGTCGGGGCAGCCCTCGCCGTCCGCCGTGTTCCCGGTGCCCGACGTCCTGGCGTTCCTGACCGGGCGCTGGACGGTCGAGCGCACGCTCACCGACCTGGCCACCGGGTCGGCCGGGACGTTCCGCGGCACGGCCGAGTTCCGGGCGGACGGCGACGACGCCCGCCTGCTCCACGTCGAGGACGGCGAGCTGGACTGGAACGGCACGGTCAACCGCGCGGGCCGTACGCTCGCGCTCCTGCCCGGCCCGGCCGGCACCGCCGAGGTGACCTTCGCCGACGGCCGCCCCTTCCACGACCTGGACCTCCGCACGGGACGCTGGCACACGCGCCACCCGTGCGTCGCCGACCTCTACGACGGCGCCTTCACAGTCGTCTCCCCCGACGAATGGCGGGTGCGCTGGCGGACGACCGGCCCGGCCAAGGAGCACGTCCAGCACTCGGTCTACCGGCGCCGTCTGTCATGAGCACGAGCCGCGCGGTACTCTGCGGGCCGTCCTTCGCCGAGGGGGTGGCCCATGGGTACTGCCGGCCGGTTCGATGCCGGGACCGGGCACGGGGCCGAGCACGAGAGGGCCCGTGCGGCGTTGCGGGGCGCGGTGCGGCGGCTGGCGGGGCTGCTCGGTGACGTCGCCGACCCGGGGGCGCCCTCGGGGGTGCCGCCGTGGACGGTGGGCGATGTGGGAGCGCACGTGTGCGCCGTCTACGTGGCGTACGGCTCGGCGTTCACGCATGAGTTCCAGGACTGGGAGAGCGTGCTGCCGGCGGGTGAGCGCACCTTCGCCGAGCGGGTCGCCTCGGTCAACGCCAAGGCGCTCGGCCTGATCGGCGAGGAGGCGCGCACGCGTCTCGGCGCGCTGGTCCTGGAACGGGGCGATACGTTCCTGCGCGTCACCGAGGGGCTCGCGCCGGACGCGCCCGTCACGACGCCCTGGTACGGGCCGGGCGTCACCATCACCCTGGCGGCGGCCACCGGCATGATGCTGAGCGAGACCCTGCTGCACGGCCTCGACATCGCTCGCGGCGCCCGGCTCCCCTGGGCGATCGCGCCGGACGACGCGCGGCTGGTGCTCGGGCAGTCGATGCCGACGATGATGCCGTTCGCCGTCGACGCGGCCCGGACGCGGGGCGTCCGCGTCGCCTTCGACCTCGCCGTCGAGGGCGGCCCACGGCTGGCGGTCGTCGTCGACGACGGGACCGCGACGGTGACGCGGGACGCGCCGCCGCGCGCCTACGACTGCCGGATCACGACCGACCCGACGACCTTCCTGCTGATCGCCTTCCGCCGTATTCCCCTCTGGAAGGCGGTCGTCCGTGGCGCGATGCGTCCCGGCGGCCGCAGGCCGTGGCTGGCCCCCCGGCTCAACGGCTTCTTCGTCAGCCCGTGACGGGGAAGTCGTCGAGCCGGTACTCCGCGCAGGCGGCGGGCAACCGCACGCCCGCCAGCCGCAGTTGGGTGACGCGGGCGTGGAAGGCGGCGCCGTGGAGGAGGTGGTGGGCGATGGCGGTGACCTGGCGCCGGGCGGGGTCGGCCAGGGCGCTGCCGGCGGTCCAGGCGTTGAAGGCGCCCATGGCGGGACCGCACCAGATCTGCCAGTCCCCCTTGCGCCCGGCCTCTCCGGTGACGGCCCAGCGGGAGGCCATGGCCAGGTACCAGCGGAAGACCATCGCCATCCGGAATTTGGGATCCCGCTCGGCGCGCTCGCGCCATGCCGGGTGGTGGGTCGCCAGGTAGTCCGCCGTGTCCCGCCAGACGTCGTCGAGGGGGCGGCGCAGCACGCGTTGTTCCAGGTAGCGGCGTTCCGTGGGCGGCAGGGCGGCCAGACTGTCGTGGTCGCGGTAGAGCCGGTACAGCCGGCCGGCGTGGCCGGGGAACATGGTGCCCCGGGCGAGGACCTGGACGGTCACCCCCTGTTCGAACAGGTCGGCGGCCGGTGCCATGGCGCAGTCGGCGAGGCCCGCGCCCGCCAGGAGCCGTTTGACCGCCGGAGAGGTGGCCGCTTCGGTGGCGGCCTGGTTGACCGATCCGGTGACGACGTACGCGGCGCCCAGCGCGAGGGCCGCCACCACGGCCTCCGGGGTGCCGATGCCGCCCGCCGCGCCGACGCGCACCCGCGCGGTGGCGGGATGCTCGCGGGCGACGCGGTCGCGCAGGCGGACGACGGCGGGCAGCAGGACGGCGAGGGGGCGGCGGTCGGTGTGCCCACCGGAGTCGGCCTCGACGGTGATGTCGTCGGCGAGCGGGACCGTGCGGGCGAGTTCGGCCTGTTCGGCGGTGACGCGCCCGTCGGCCGCCAGGGCGGCCGTCAGCTCGCCGGGGGCCGGGCGGAGGAACAGTTCGGCGGTCTCCGGGCGGGAGACCTTGGCGACGACCCGGTGCTCGGCCCGCACCCCCGAGGGGCCCGGGTCGCGGTGGAGGCCGGCCAGTCGGTAGCGCACGAGGTCGGGGGTGAGCTGGACGAAGGCGGAGGCCTCCACGCAGCGCACGCGGTGGCGCAGACAGGCGTCGACGCAGGCGCGTTCCTGAGCGGGGGCCATGGGGCTGTGGATGAGATTGCACGCGTACGGCACACCGGCGGAGCCGAGGGCGCTCCCCAGCCGTGCCAGGGCCCCGTCGATCCGGGCCTCGGGGAGCCCGGCGGCGCCGAAGGAGGCGAGGTGCCCGGCGCGGGCGGCGGCGATGACCAGTTCTTCGCAGGCGATGCCACCGGCCATCGCGCCGGTCATATAGGCGTAGCGGACGCCGTGGTGCCGACGGAACCCGGCCGAGCCCAGCCGGTCGGGGTGCTGCGGGGCGACGGCGGCCAGGACGGTGAAGCCGTCACCGGGCAGGGGCGGCACGTTGGTGGCGCCCACGCGGCCACCGTCGCCGACGATGTAGCAGGGGCGCTCCAGGTCGGCCAGGACCGCGTGGACGCCCTCGGCGTCGTACCGCACCCGAGCGTCCGTCATCGCCGCTTCCCTCCCCCGCGTGGTCACGCGGCCTCCCCGCGGATGTCGGCCGCGATGTTGTCCACCTGGTAGATGCGCAGGTCGTCGCGCCAGACACTGCCGTCGGCGAACAGCAGGACCCGGTGGTCCTCGCGGCGTACCGCGCGGATGTGCGCCTCGCCGCGCACCCGCCGGTGTTCGCGCAGGATCTGCCCCCGGTACGACCAGTGGAGCTCCTCGCCGACGGCGATGTGGAGGCGGGGACGGACGAGGTGGTCGAGCAGGCCGGTGTGGAGGGCGTAGGCGTGCACCGCCTGGTAGAGCATCTGCACCCCTGCGGAGCCCGGCATCACGGGGTCCTGGAAGAAGTGGTGGTGGAAGAACCAGTCGTCGCGCCGCACGGGTTTGTCGCACAGGACGTATCCGGCGCCGTGGTCGCCGCCGCCGGGTACGAGCGTGACGTCCTCCAGCAGCGCGAGGCGGCCGCGCCCCGGCCGGGGGTCACGGCGGGGGTCCGGCCGGCGGACGTCGGCGGGGGCGGGCGGGTGGCGTTCCAGCCAGGGGGGCCGGTAGGTGCCGCCGTCCAGGCCCTGCTGCTCGGCGAGGAGTTCGGGGGTGAAGAAGCCGTGGACGGCCTCTCCCTCGTAGAAGGGCTCGCCGCCCGCGCGGAGCCGGAAGTCGTAGCGGTGCATGACGCCGCCGGGCAGGGGTGAGTGCGACCGCAGGGTGACGTGCTGCTCCACGGTGGTGCCGGGCGTGTCGACGTGCCGGAGCAGCCGTGCCCTGCCGTCGAGGTTGCGGCAGGAGAGGTGCCCGTCGGGGTACGCGCCCGCGACGCCGAGCATGCCGCTGAACAGACCCGCCGCCTGGAGCGCGGTCTCCATGAGGGCGAGTTGCGGCATCGTGCCGCCGTTCTCCCGTACGTACCAGGGGTCGGCCGGGACGTCGTACTCGGCGAGCCCCCAGCTGCCGGGGCGGTACGCGTCCCACTCCCCGTGTCCGTCGACGACGCGGTCCAGCATGCGGAAGTCCCCCCGGGGCAGCCGGGGCCGGACCCGGCCGGTGACCCGGGTGGTGCTCCCGGGCAGCGGGACCGTGCCCAGGTCGCCCTCGGCGAAGATCGCGGTGTGCAGCTCGCCGGCGACGACGCGCTTGCCGGTGACGCCGGTGCGGAGGCCGGGTCGGGCGGGGTCCAGGGCGTCCTGCCCCGGCCCCTCCTTGAGCACGACGCCCACATCCCGCAGCCGTGCCAGGGGGCGGTCGGCGACGGTGACCCGGCAGTCGGCGGTCGCGTACGGCCTGGGCAGCATGCCGGTCGCGGTGACTTCGGCCTCCAGCCGAAGTTCCGTGCCGGGCGGCGGGGCCGGGGTGTCGCGGACGTCCACCAGGACGGGCCGCCGGACCGGGAGGGTGGCGCGGGCGCCGGGCAGGCACAGGTGGAGGCCCTGGTGGAAGGCGTGGACGCGGAGGAGTTCCAGTGCCGCCGCGAGGCAGTGCGGCCATGCCTCCTCGGCGTGGCCGGGCAGGCGGGTCGTGGCGAGCAGCAGGCCCTGTCCGTTCCGGCCGCCGCGCGGGTCGGCGAAGGTGACGGTGTCCAGCAGCCGGGTGGGCCAGGGCGCGGGGAGGACGGCGGCCGGCAGGTCGCTCTGGTCGAAGGCGGCCCCGAGGACGCGGGCGATGTCGCCGGCGGCGAGCGCGTCGAGGTCGGCGGCGGTCAGCCGGGTCACGGTGGTACGGGCCAGGGGGCGGGGGTCGGGCGGGAAGCGCGGGGGCGGGGGCTCGGGCCGGGAGTGCCGTGGGCCGTGCGGTGCCAGGACGGCGAAGGGCCGCTCGCCGTCGCCGATCCGCCACTCCTCGCCGTCGCGCTCGACGCGCGGCGCGCCGCCCGGGAGTTCGGGCGCTTCGTCCAGCCAGGTGAGCGCCGCGCCGCCCTGGTACGGGCCGGCGCCCTCGGCCCGGAACGCGCGGGCGGCGGCATGCAGGATCGTCGCCACGGCGTCGCCGGGCCGGGGTGGGGCGGGCGTTGGGAAGAGAGCCGTCGGGCCGCCTGCCGCGCGGGCGAGCTGCCAGGCGATGACGGCCTGATGGGCCGCCAGGACGCCGGCGTGGGTGCGCTGGAGGCGCCCGGCGAGCCGCGTGGTGAGCGCCGGCACGGTCTCCGGGGCGACGGCCCGCGCGGCGACGGCCTCCGGGGCGCCCGGGCCGGGAGCCGGAGAGGCGGCCGGCGCGACAGCCGGTTGCGGCAGCGGAATCCCCTCGAATCCGAGCTCGTCCATGAGGATTCCTCCTTGGTCAACGCCGGGTCCGGTCGCTCCCGGCGGCGAGGCCGCCGGCCAGGGCGGCCGGCTCGATCCACACGAAGCGGACGCCGCTCCACCGCTGGAGGAGCCGTCCGTCGGGCGCGCAGGCGGTCAGCACGCACTGGGAGAAGAAGGATGCCGCTGTCGGTGTCGTGGGCTCGTCGACGTCGACGGTGATGACGAAGGGCTCGTCATCGGGGAGCGGGCCGAACAGCTCCAGGCGTTCGGCGGAGACGGGTACCGGGATCTCCTCGCCGTCGGCCAGCGCCAGCAGCGTCAGGAGGGCACCCTGCATCAGCAGGTCGGCGAGGGCCGGGCTGTACAGCCGCCCGGCGAACGCGCCGTGGGCGAACGCCGGGTCGGGCATCCTCGCGGTGATCACCAGATGGCCGGGCGACTCCTCCAGGACGTCGCGCAGGCCGTTGAGGGCCGCGCCGTGGAAGAGCCGGCCGTCGCGGTAGCCGGGGTGCGGGGCGTCGGTGAACGTGTGGGGCGGCAGGCTCGTCACGGGGGCCTCGCCCGGCCGGTCCGCGAGCCGGAAGCGCCCTTCGAAGCGCGGTTTCCCCTGTTCCCCGGCGTCGTCGACGCTCACGCGGACGAACGGTACGACCGCCTGCCGCGCGTCGCGTTCCAGCCGGACACGGAACCGCTCGGGGTGGCCGGGCGGGAAGGTGACCGCCTGGGCGATCCTGATGTCGCGGCACTCGACGACCGGCCTGGCTCCCCCGTGGGCGCGCTCGACGGTGCCCAGGGCCCAGCCCACGGCGGCCGTCATGGGCAGGATGGGCACCCCGACGACGCGGTGTGCCCGCAGGACGGGCTCGTCACCGAGCCCCGTCAGCACACGGTACGCGGTGAGACCCCCGTCGGGGAGCGGGTCGCACCGGAGGAAGAGCGCCTCGGTCGGGCCGACGAGCGCCACCCCGCCGCCCCGGCCAGGTGCCATGAGCTCCAGGAACCGCGCGCATCCTTCCTCCCTGGAGAGCACGGGCACCCCCACCTCGGTGAAGATCTGGTGGAGGTCCGCGGCCATCCCCTCGGTCCAGGGCCCGAAGGCGATCGGGACGACGCGGCAGTGGGGGTGGGCGGCCTGCCAGGCGCAGCCGAAGCGGTTGAGCGCCTCGTTGGCCAGGGCGTAGTCCGCCTGCCGCAGGTTGCCCCAGATACCGGCGACCGAGGTGAAGAGCACCAGGTGCCGCAGCCGCGCGGCGTCGAGGGGCGCGAGCACGTTCCGCAGGCCGGCCGGTTTGGTGTCCACGACCGCGGCGATGCCTTCCTGGTCCGCCTCGGCCAGCGGCCGGTCCCGCAGGACGCCCGCGCCGTGGAGGACGCCGGTGATCCGGTCGGCGTACGGGGCCAGGGCCGCGGCCACCGCGTCCGGGTCGCGGACGTCCGCCGCCGCGTACACGGCCTCGGCGCCGTACGAGCGCAGGGTGGCCAGGAACGCGCGGATGCCGCGCTGCCGGACGAGCAGGGCGAGTTCCTCCTCGACGCGGGTGCGCGCCGGTTCCTCGCCGGGGTCCTCTCCCGCGTCGCGCGCCCGGGCCTCCAGGGCGGCCCGCAGCTCTTCCGGGGCGCCGAGCGCGGCGGCCCAGGCGGGCTCGTCCGTCAGGGGTGTGCGGCCGAGGAGGACGCACCCGCAGTGGTGGGCGCGCACGAGTTCCTCGACGCACCAGGCGGTGACGCCCCCGGCGCCGCCGGTGACCAACAGGACGTCGTCCTTGGTGAGTTCGACCTCGGTGGCGGCCACCGGGGACCGGGGCCACGGGGTGCCGGAGACCCGGGGGGTGCGGCGGCCGGTCGTGTCCACGCCGACCTCGCGGACGTCGCCGGCGAGGTCGGCGAGTTCGGTGGCGAAGGCCGCTCCGGCGTCCTCGTCGGACAGACCGGGGGCGAGGTCCAGGGCGCGGCAGAACAGGGTCGTCGCCTCCAGGGCGAGGGTCTTGACGAGTCCGCCGAGCCCGCCCGCGAGGGCGGCGGCGGTGTCGCCGCCCGAACCGGCGTAGCCGAGCGCCCCGTCGAGCCGGGTGACGGCGACGAGGCCGGCGCGGGTGCCGGTCCGGGCGGCCGCCTCCAGGGCGGGGCGGGTGTGTTTGGCCACCAGGATCGCGTGCCGGAGACGGGTGATGATCCGGTCGGCGGCGTTCGTCTCCCCGCTGTCGTCGCTATCGTCGGGCTCTCGGCTGACGGGCAGGACGCACAGGTCGAGACGCGTGCCGTCCGCGAGGAGTTCGGCGAGGCGGGCGGCGAGCGTGTCCTCCGCCCAGTCCGTCAGGCTGGGTGTCTCCGTGGCGGCGCCGGGGAGGGCCAGTCGGCTGACCCGCCAGCCGCGGGTGGTGAGGGCGTCGGCGAGGAGGCGGCCGAGCCCGCCCGCGTCGTCGATCAGCAGGGCGTGGGGGCTCTCCGGGTAGGCGTCCTCGCGGACGTCGACCGGGGGCAGGGCCACGGGAGTCACCCAGGCGCTGCCCAGCGCGGTGCCCACCACCGGTGAGACGAGCTGGGGCCTGGGCTCGGCGATCACCTCCTGGGCGATGGCCGTCAGTTCACGGACCGTCCGGGCCTCGCTGAAGCGGTACATCTCGCTGCGGGCGATCACCGGATAGCGGCGCCACATCTCGGCGCCGATCTCGACCTGTTTGAGGGAGTCGATGCCGAGGTCCGCCTGGATGTCCATGTCGGGTTCGATCATGTCGACGTCGTAGCCGGTCTTCTCGGCGATCACGGCGCGGAAGACTCCCTCGACCTCGTCGGGGTCGAGCGAGCCGATGTCCGTCGTGCCGGTCGCCGCGACCTCCCCCTTCTGTGCCGCCCACAGCTCGGCGAGCGCCGACCTCCTCTCGGCGTGCGGGCCCTCGACCGGCGGTTCGGTGTCCGGGCGGGGTTGCGCCGTCACAGCATCGGGCGCCACGGCCTCGGGAGTCACGGCATTGGGAGTCACGGCATTGGGAGTCACGGCATCGACCGTCACCGCGTCGACCGCCGTCGGTACGGGCCGGGGCGGGTCGTCCTGTTCGGGCGGCCCCGACGGCGGTCGCAGGAGGCCGGAGACCGCTTCGGCCGCGCGGGCGTGGGTCTCGCCGAGGGCCATGCTGTGGTCGGCGACCGCCTGGATGGCCGCGAGCAGCGACGCGTCCATCCGGCCGGCCGCCGCGCCCCGGGCGAGGAGCGCGCCGAGCTGTTCGGTGGTGCGGACCTCGCTGTCCACGTAGCGGGCGTGCGCGGCCAGGTGGTCGGCGGCGGCGCGGGTCAGCGGGTCGGCCGCCTCGGTCCGGGCCGGCGACGTGGCCGGGGCGGGCGCGCTCTCGGGCTCGGCCCGCGATCCGGCGGCGGTGTGCCGGGCGAGGAGTTCCTCGTAGGCGCCGCGCCGCTTCTCCATGGCGAAGAACGGGCCGTCCAGGCGGCGGGCCACCTTGGAGGGCGTCCGGCGCTCCGGGCGGGGCGGGGCCGTGTAGCGGTCGATGCCGGTGAGGGGCAGGCCCAGGACGGCCAGGCGTACGGCCGCCTGCTTGAGCGCCGCGCAGGCGTCCGTCCCGGGCCCGGCGTCGCAGGCGACGACCTCCGCGCGGCCGGGCCCGAGGGTCCGTTCGACGAATCCGGTGAGGATCCGCCGGGGGCCGAACTCGACGAAGACCCGGATGCCGGCGGCGTACATCTCCTCCAGGCGGGCGGCGAAGTCGACGGGGCGCAGCAGTTGCTCGACCAGGGTGCGGCGGTTGGCGTCCGCGTCGTCGCCGTAGGACGCCCCGGCCGTATTGGCGTGGACGGGCAGTGCGGGCGAGGCGAAGGCGGCCTCGGCGCAGGCGGCCGCGAACTCCCGGGCGGCGTGGGCGATGTGCGGGGTGTGGAAGGCGGCCGCGACCGGCAGGAGCCGTACGGGCAGGCCGCGCGCGGCGCACGCGTCGGTGAAGTGCCGGACGGCGGCGGTCGGGCCGCCGACGGCCCGCTCGGCGGGCGCGTTGTGGTTGCACACCGTCAGTTCCGGGTGGTCGGCGAGGAGTTCGGCGAGCGCGTCGCGGCTCATGCGGGCGGCGGCCATGGCGCCGGGGTCGTGGCCGGGGCCGGGCGGTCGCGCCATGGCCTGGCCGCGGGCGTGGGCCAGGGCCGTGAAGCCGGCGTCGTCCAGGACGCCGGCGGCCCACAGGGCGGTCAGCTCCCCGAAGCTGTGGCCGAGCAGCGCGTGCGGGGCGAAGCCCAGCTCGCGCAGGTAGCGGTACTGGCCCGTGGAGAGGGCGCCGATGGCCGGCTGGGCGTGGGAGGTGCGGCGGAGCCGTTCGGCGTGGCGGGTGGCGTCACCGGTCCCCGGTGGGGGGAAGACCGCGCGGGCCAGGCTGTCGGCGGCGGGGAAGCGGGCGTTGGCGGCGTCGAAGGCGGCGCGGACCGGGGGCAGGGCGAGGGCGGCGTGCAGGCCCATGCCGGGGTACTGGCTCCCCTGTCCCGCGAACAGCGCTCCCGTTTTGGTGCCGGGGGGCAGGGCCCGGGTGCGGTAGTGGATGCCGCGCGGGTGGTTCCAGGTGTCGTCGCCGGGGTGGTCGCGCAATCGGGCGACGGCGAGGGCGAGCAGTTCCTCGTACTCCGGCCGTCCCGTGGCGACGAGGCCGAGGCGGACGTGGGGCGCGGGGACCGGCCCGGGGTCGGGCGGGTCGCCGCGCTCCAGCCGTCGCAGCAGTTCCGCCCTGTCGGGCGCGTGCCAGAGGTACGCGGAGGGGGTCTCGTGCAGCGCGTACTCCCGCTCCACCGGGGGCCCTTGGTGTTCTTCGAGGACGGCGTGGTAGTTGACGCCGCCGAAGCCGAACGCCGAGACCCCCGCCCGCCGAGGTGTGCCCGAGGGGTCGCGTACCCAGGGGCGGGCCGTGGTGTTCACATAGAGGGCGCCGTCCGGGCGGACGGCCTGCGCGTGGGGGCTGGTGACGTTGATGGTGGGGGGCAGCACCTTGTGGTGGAGGGCGAGCGCGGCCTTGATGAGCCCGGCCGCGCCGGCGGCGGCCTTGGTGTGCCCGATCTGCGACTTGACGCTGCCGACGGCCACGAAGTGCCGGTCGTCGGGGGTGGCCAGGAGGTCGTTGAGCGCGGTGAGTTCGACCTCGTCGCCGGTGGGGGTGCCGGTGCCGTGCGCCTCGATCAGCCCCACGGTGGCGGGTGGGCAGCCGGCGTCGGCGTAGGCGCGGCGCAGCGCGGCGCTCTGCCCGGCGCCGCAGGGGGCGTAGATGCTCTGCGCGTTGCCGTCGCTGGAGCTGCCCAGGCCCTTGAGGACGGCGTAGATCCGGTCGCCGTCGCGCTCGGCGTCGGCGAGGCGGCGCAGGGCCAGCATGCCGATGCCCTCGCCGACCAGGGTTCCATCGGCCTCGGTGTCGAAGGGGCGGACGGTGCCGGTGGGAGAGAGGGCGGGGGTCTTGCTGAAGCACATGAAGGAGACGATCGAGTTGTCGGCGTCGCAGCCGCCGGTGAGCATCACATCGGCGCGGCGCGAGATCAGCTCGTCGACGGCGCAGCGGACGGCGGCCAGGGAGCTGGCGCAGGCGGCGTCGACGGTGTGGTTGGCGGCGCCGAGGTCGAGGCGGTTGGCGACGCGTCCGGAGACGACGTTGGCGAGGATGCCGGGGAAGGAGTCCTCGGTCCAGGGCGGCAGGGCCGCGAGCCGGATCCGGACGATCTCCTTCGCCTGCTTCTCCGGGATGCCCATGGCGAGCATGGTCTCCAGGATTTCGGGGACCAGGAGGCGGGCGGCGAGCGGGATGAGGGTGGAGTTGGTGCCGCACACGCCCAGGATCACCCCGGTACGGGAGGGGGCGCACCAGTCCTCTCTGCCGCGTCGCGCATCGCTGAGCGTCTCCTTGGCCACCACCAGGCTCAGGAGTTGCACCAGTCCGGTGGATTCCACCGTGTTGGGCGGCATCGCGAATTCGAGCGGGTCGAAGAGCTCGGGGGTGAGGAAGCCGCCGCGGCGGCAGTACGTCTTGTCCTCGGTGAAGGGGTCGGGGTCGTAGTACCGGTCCGGGCGCCACCAGCTGCCGGGCACGATGTCCGAGCAGTCGCGGCCCGCCACGATGTTGTCCCAGAACTCCCTGATGTCGCGGGCCTTGGGGAACCGTCCGGACAGGCCGACGACGGCGACGGGGTCGGAGCCGAGCCGGCGGTCCGGGCCGCCGGGTTCCTCGCTGATCGTGCGCACCGGTCACCTCGATCCCGACGGCGGACCCGTCCCTGCTTCTCCCCGTCTCTTCCCATCTCTCCCCAGGGGGCGTACCGGCCCGCTCCGGGCGGCGAGGGCGCGTGGGGGCGCCGGTGTCACGTCGTACGACAGGAGGCGCCCCGGGCGGGACGCGTGTCACCACGCCGCGTCCCGCACGCCGGTGCCGCACGCCCCGATGCCCACTTGCGAGTCCGCCGCCCGTGGCGTCACCGGGCCGGGCAAGCGCTTCGTCTCACCCTCCGGCGGCCTGCCGGAGGGCGTCCCGGCAGGCCTCGACGGCCGGGTGGCGGCCGCCGCCCCGGCGCACCGCGGTGAGGATCGTGCGCGTGCCCCGGCCACGGGGGAGCTCACGAAGGCCGACGGTCGGGGGGCGGCCGTTCCACACCAGGTCGGGCAGGAAGGCCGCGGCGTGGCCCTCCTCGACGAGCCGGAGGTGGAGCAGCAGGTCGGTGCTCTCGAACCGGACGTCGGGTTCGAAGCCCGCGGCGCGGCACAGGGTGGTGGCCCAGTGGCGGGCGGCGCTGCCCTCGGGCTCCATCACCCAGGGCCGTCCGGCGAGGGCGCGCAGCGCCGCCGTGGGGCCGCCGCCGGCGGCGGCCGGTGGCGTGGGGAGGGCCAGGCGCAGGGGGTCGTCGAGCAGGTGCTCCTGTTCGAGCCCGGCGGGCCGGGGCGTGGGGTGGCCGGGGTACTCCTCGGCGACGACGAGGTCGAAGTCGCGGGCCTGGAGCGCCAGGAGGGCTCGTTCCGGCTCCATCTGCGTGACGTGGACCCGCAGCCGGGGGTGGGCCTCGCGGAGGAGGCCCAGCATGACGGGCACCAGAGTGAGCGCGGCCGTCTGGAACGCGGCCACGCGCAGGGTACCGGTGAGGTCCGTGAGGGACGTGGCGATGTCCGCCTCGGCCCGCTCCAGACGCTCCATGACCGCCTCGGTGTGGGCGACGAGGATCTCCGCCTGCGGGGTGAGCCGTACCCGCCGCCCCACGGGTTCGAGTAGCCGGACGCCCACCTCCGACTCCAGTTGGGAGAGTTGCTGCGAGACGGAGGAGGGGCTGTAGGAGAGGGCGGCGGCCACGGCCGCGAGGGTGCCGCGGTGCTTGAGTTCGCGCAGCAGGCGCAGTCGATGGAGGTCGAACATCGGTGGCGCGGCCCTTCGATGGAGGTCGCCCGGCCCGCGCGGGAAGCGGCCGGAACGTTCGGTTTTCCTGATGAATATAGGTGGGAAACGTGCGCTGGACCGTGCGAAGGGTGAGGCCGCACGCTGGTGGCATGCCCGAGGACTTCGCTTCTTCCCGTACTCCGTCGTGGTTCGCCCGTCCGGCCGCCCGGTCCTGGACGTGCGCGCCCGCGCCCGCCGACGCGCGGGACTTCCACGCCTCCCTGCCCGGCTACGCCCCGACTCCGCTGACCGAACTTCCCCCTCTAGCCGCCGAGTTGGGGGTCGGCCGGGTGTTCGTCAAGGACGAGTCGTCCCGGCTGGGACTGCCGGCGTTCAAGGCGCTGGGCGCGTCCTGGGCGGTGCGCCGGGTCCTCGACGGGCGGACGGCCGACGGGCAGGCGGCCGACGGGCCGGGTGCGGCGGCCCCGGTGACGCTGGTGACCGCCACGGACGGCAATCACGGGCGGGCCGTGGCCCGGATGTCCCGGCTGTTCGGGCAGCGCGCCCACGTCTTCGTCGGGCACGGCGTCCACCCGGAGGCCGTGGCCGCCATCGCGGCCGAAGGGGCGGAGGTCACCCGCGTCCCGGGGCCCTACGACGAGGCGGTGCGCCGGGCGGCCGAGGCGGCCGAGGCGACGGACGCGGTCCTGGTCCAGGACACGGCCTGGCCCGGCTACGAGCGGATCCCGGCGTGGATCGTCGAGGGGTACGCCACGCTCTGCGCCGAGATCGACGACCGGCTCGCGCTCGCCCGTGCGGGGGCTCCCGGTCTCGTGGCCGTGCCCGTGGGCGTGGGCTCGCTGGCCCAGGCCGTCGTCACCCACTACCGGAGCCGCCGGGACGGGCGGGCCCCGGCGCTGCTGGCGGTGGAGCCGGAGAACGCGGCCGGGCTCGCCGCGAGCCTCGCGGCGGGGCGGCCGGTCACGGTTGCCACCGGCGGGACCACGATGGCCGGCCTGAACTGCGGCACCGTCTCCCACCTCGCCTGGCCGGTGCTCCGGGACGGGCTGGACGCGGCGGTCACCGTCACGGACGCCGAAAGCGCCCGTGCGGCCGCCGATCTGGCCTCCTTCGGCGTTTCCTCCGGCCCCTGCGGTGCCGCCTCCCTCGCGGGCGTCCGCGCGGCGCTCACGGGCGCCGGCGCGGACGGGCGACGGGCGGCGCTGGGGCTCGGGCCGGCGTCGGTGATCGTCCTGCTGAGCACCGAGGGCCCGGCCGCGAACCCGCACACCACGTCCGGCGTCGCCCTTGCAGATTGAGACGACCGGAGTTGAGACGATCGGATATGAAAGGGAGACAGAAAGCCATTCTCCGTCTCTGTTGATCTCTCTACGGTTGGGTCATCAAGCCGATCCGATCAAGGAGAAACCCCATGCGCGCCGTCACCCAGAACGCTTTCGGAGGCCCCGAGGTCCTGGAGGTGGTGGAGACCGAGCGACCGCGCCCGCAGGCCGGCGAGGTGCTCGTCCGGGTCCACGCCAGCGCCCTGAACCCCGTGGACGCCGCAGTCCGGGCCGGCTTCCTCCCGCTGCTCGGCGAGCCGCCCTTCGGCATCGGCTGGGACGTCTCCGGCGTGGTCGAGGAGGCCGCCGAGGGCGCGGGGTTCGCGGTCGGCGACGAGGTCTACGGGATGCCGCTGTTCCCGCGGGCCGCCGGCGGCTACGCCGAGTACGTGGCCGTGCCGGCGAGCCACCTCGCCCGGCGGCCCGCCTCGCTCGACCACACGCGCACGGCGGCGCTGCCGCTCGCCGGGCTCACGGCCTGGCAGTCCCTGGTGGGTGCGGCCGAGGTGAAGGCCGGCGACCGGGTGCTGATCCACCGCGCCGCCGGCGGCGTCGGCCACCTCGCGGTGCAGATAGCGAAGGCGCGCGGCGCCCACGTCATCGCGCTGGCGAGCGAGGCCAAGCACGACTTCGTACGCGGCCTCGGCGCCGACGAGGTCATCGACTACCGCACCACCGACTTCACCGAGGTGCTGGGGGACCTCGACGTGGTCCTCGACTCCTCGGCCGAGGGCGACCGTTCGCTTCGCGTCCTGCGCCCCGGCGGCATCCTCGTCAGCATCATGCAGCACCGCGACCAGGAGCTCGCCGCGCGCGTCCGGGCCGCCGGGCGGCGCTTCGCCGGGGTGTCCGTCGAGCCGGACGCCGAGGGCCTGGCCGGGATCGCCGCGCTCGTCGACGCGGGGCGCGTCCGTCCGCACATCGCCGCGACCTTCCCGCTCGAGGGCGTGGCCGAGGCGCACGAGTTGCTCGGCACGGGCCGCACGCAGGGAAAGATCGTCCTCACCGTCCGGGACGAGACCGCCGTCTGAGACGATCACCCCGCACGACGACGCACGACGAGACACGACGACGCACCACAGGACGCGCATGGACATCCTCACCGAAGTACTCGGATCGATGCGCACGGGACGCCCGGCCTCGGTCCGCACCGAGGGGCGGGCCCCCTGGGGGCTGCGCCTGCCGCCGGTGGCCGGGGCGGGATTCCACGTCGTCCTGCGCGGGAGCTGCTGGCTCCTCCCCCCGAAGGACGCCGCGCCCTCGCCCGAACCCGCACCCGCGCCCCGTCACGAGCCGGTCCGCCTGCACACCGGCGACGTGGTGTTCCTCCAGAACAACCACAGCCACGCGCTCGCCGACGACCCCGGCACACCCGCCGTCGACGCCGGCCCGGCGCGCTTCCGCCCCGGTTCGCCGATCGGCGCGCTCTCCCTGGGCGGGGACGGCGCCCGCACCACGCTGCTCTGCGGCGCCTACCACCTGGACCAGGGGCGGCCGCACCCACTGGTCCGTCAACTGCCCGAGGTCGTCCACCTGGAGACCCGGCACGGACGGCACCCCGAACTCTCCGCCGCCGTCGGGCTCCTGCGCGCCGAGCTGGAGGAGGAACGGGCCGGTGCGGCCGGCATCGTGCCGGCGCTGATCGACGCCCTCCTGCTGTACGTGCTGCGGGCGTGGCTGGAGGAACAGCCGGCGACGGCGGTGGCGGGTTGGTCCGCCGCCCTCCGGGACCCGGTGATCGCCCCGGCGCTCACGGCCATCCACGAGGACCCGGCCGCCCGGTGGAGCGTCGAGTCGCTGGCCGCCCGCGCCGGAACGTCCCGGGCCACCTTCGCCCGCCGGTTCCACACCCTCGTCGGGGAGCCTCCGCTGGCCTATCTGACGCGCTGGCGGATGACGACGGCGGCCCGGCTGCTGCGCGAGGCCGACCATCCCCTGAGCGTCGTCGCCACCCGCACCGGCTACGGCTCCGAGTTCGCCTTCGCCAAGGCGTTCAAGCGCGCGTACGGCCTTCCGCCCGGCGGCTACCGCCGCCACGCGGCGGCCACACCCATGCCGTTCGCGGGGCGGCACGCCTGATCGGTGGACGACAATCGGCGGATGGACGTTCCCGGGCTGCTGGAAGCCGCCTCCCTGCTGGTGCCCGAGAGCACCGCCACCGACGACGACCTCACGGTGCGGGACGTCTGGGACTGTCTCGCCCAGGACGACTGGGAGTTCGCCCTCAACCTGCTGGAGGAACACCGGGACGGTCCCGCTCTGCCCCTCGCCTTCTGGGAGACCCTCGCGGACGCCGCCGGTCGACTACGGATGCGGCGAAGCACCGCCTGGTGCCACTGGCGCGCGTACGAGACCCGCCACGGCGTCATCCGCGCGGAACTGTCCCTGCCGGAGGACTCCCCACGCCGGACGCCCATCCCCGGCGCCGGGGCCCTGCGGCCGGTGTGGGACATCGGACACCGCACGGCCACCGGCGACACAGCGTTCGCCATCGCCTCGCTCTGGCTCGAAGGCAGGGACACGCTGGAACCCGGCGAACGCGCCACGATCCGCCTCGCACCCCTCACCCCCTCCCTCTGGGGCCACCTCCAGCCCGGTCAACGCTTCACGATGCACGAGCGCCGGCCCATCACCGCCACGGCCACCGTCCTCGAAGTGCGCCCGCCCGCCGGCGGAGTCACTTCTCGGCGCCCGTGACCTCACGGTCCGCCAGGAGCAGGCCGATGACGCTCCCCGCCTCGGTGATCTCCCCGGACCGTACGGCGGCCACCGCGTCGTCGAGGGGGATCCACCGGACCGTCATGGCGGCTTCGGTGGGGTCCCGGTGGTGATCGGCCGACGGGTGGAGGTCCGTGCCGAGGTACAGGTGCGTCACGGCGGACGTGCGGGACGGCAGGGGGTGGTAGACGGCGAGTGGGCTGAGGGTGGCGGGGCGGTGGCCGGTCTCCTCCTCGCACTCGCGCCGTGCCGCTTCGCGTGGGCACTCGCCTTCGGCGATCGCTCCGCCGGGTACGTGGAGGAGGCGCCGCCCCGGCGGGTAGAAGGCGTCCTCCACCAGCGCGACGCGGCGCCGGGCGTCGACCGCGACGGTTCTGGCGCCGTCGGCGATGGTGAGGCGGTCGTACGTCCCTTCCGTGCCGTCCGGTTGGAGGACGTGGTCGTGATGGAGGGCCAGGTGGCTGCCCCGGTGGACCACCCCGGTGCTCAGTCTGCTCCAGCCCCGCAGGGGTTCTTGGATGTCGTGGACCATCTCCCCGCCGTTCCTCGTCGGTGCGCGCCGCTCTGGTAACGCCGGGGCGGGGGAAGCGTTGCGGGTCGGTACGGCTCGGAACGGTTCACGTCAGGGCGTCGACGAGCATGAAGGCCGCCACGGCCAGCAGGGCCACCGCGAACGTCCGGCGCAGCGCGGTGCCGGACACCTTGGCGGCCAGTCGTTTGCCGTCCCAGGCGCCCAGGATCGCGGTCGCCGCGAACGGGGCGATGACCGACCAGTCGAGGCCGGAGGCGGTGGCGCCTCGCGTGAGCAGGGAGGCCAGGGAGTTGGTCGTGATGACGAGCAGGCTGGTGCCGACGGCGGCCTGCATCTCGAAGGCCAGCACCGCGACGAGCGTCGGGACGACGAGGAAGCCGCCGCCCACGCCGAGCAGTCCGGTGAGCGCGCCCAGGCCGGCCCCGGTCCCGGCGGCCCTGGCGGGGGCTCGGCGCGGCGGCTCCGGTGCGTCGGCCCTCGTGTCATCGGCCTGTGCGTCCTCGGCCCGTGTGTCGTCGGTCCGGGTGTCGTCGGTCCGTCTCTCGCGGGTCCCGAGCAGCATCATCACCGCGGCGAGGGTGGCTATCGCCGCGAAGGCCGCCGTCAGTGCCCGCTGGGGCAGGTGGGCCGCCACGGCTCCGGCCGCCGCGGCGGGGAGGAGGCCCGAGGCCGCGAACAGCGCGCCGGTTCTCCAGCGGACGTTGCCGGCGCGGGCGTGCGCGTACAGGGCGGTCGCCGAGGTCGCGGCGACAATGAGCAGGCTGGCGGTGGTGGCCGCCGCCGGGGTGAAGCCGAGCAGATAGATCAGCGCGGGTACGGCCAGGACGCTGCCGCCTCCGCCGAGCGCGCCCAGGGCCAGCCCGACCGCCGCTCCGGCGGCGAGGGCGAGTATGAGGGCGCTCACGCTATGACGCCGTCGCCGAGGCTTCCGCCGACGGTCGGCGCTCCGCTCCCGGTCCCTCCTTCCCTGGCCCGGGCCGCCGCCGCGGCGAGGTGGTGGCGGACGCGTTCCTGTGGCCGGGTACGTATGGGGCCGGGACAGCCGAAGCCGTGGCGAAACTGCGGGAGCATCCTTCGATCACTTCCTACAAACGAAAACGGGCGGGAACGGGCGGGAACGGTCAGACGGCGCCGCGCCCGGGGACGGTGAGCCCCGCGGCGGTGGCGGCGTCGAAGACGTCGTCCACGGCGACGACGTTCCGTCCCGCGGCGTCCAGCAGGGACGCGGCGATCGCCGCGCGCGCCCCGCCCGCGCAGTGCGCCCACACCTCTCCCGGTGGCACCTCGCCGACGCGGTCGCGCAGCCGGTGGACGGGGATGTGCGTCGAACCGCTGACGAAGCCCGCCGCGCGCTCGGAGTCCCGGCGCACGTCCAGCACCACCATCCGCTCGCCGGCCGCGCGGGCGGCCGCGAGGTCGGCGAAGGAGGCGCGGCGGAAGGAGCGTAGCGCCTCTCCCGGGCGGACCCAGCCGGCGGGGGTGCCGGTGGCGGCCGCGGCCGGGCGGTCGATGCCCACGCGCACCAGCTCCCGCTGCGCGGCGGCGAGCTCCTCCGGGCCGGCGGCGAGCAGGGTGAGGGGCTTGCCCCAGGGGATCAGCCACGCGAGGTACGTGGCGAGCCGGCCGTCGCCCTCGAAGTTGAACGAACCGGCGACGTGCCCCTCGGCGAAGGCGACGCGGTGGCGGAGGTCCACCACCCACTCCCCCGCCGCCAGCCGCGCGGCGATCTCGCTCGCGTCGGCACGGCGGGGCGGGGTGAGGTCGACGGGCGCGGGCCCGGCGGCGTTGGCCGGGCCCATGTGGGTGTAGTAGGCGGGGATGTCGTCCAGGCCCGCGAGCAGTCCGGCGACGAAGGTGTCCACGTCCTTCGTCAGGGCCTCGTTGGTGCCGCGTTCGGCGCCGATCGTCGTGGCGTCGCCGCCGGCCGGGGCGGAGGAGCAGAAGCTGCCGAAGCCGTGGGTGGGCAGGACGGGCACGTCGTCGTCGAGCTCGTCGGCCAGCCGGTGGGCGGAGGCGTGCTGGGCGCGGGCGAGGCGCTCGGTCAGCCGGGGCTCGACCAGGTCCGGGCGGCCGACGGTGCCGATGAGGAGCGAGCCGCCGGTGAAGACGGCGACGGGCCGGCCGTGCTCCTCAAGGACGTAGGAGGTGTGGTGGGGGGTGTGGCCGGGGGTGGCCAGGGCCCGGAGCGCCAGGCCGTCGTCCACCGGGAACGTGTCGCCGTCGGCGACCGGGGTGCGGGCGAAGGAGACCGCCGCGCCCTCGGGCACCAGGTACCGGGCGCCGGTGACGCGGGCGAGCTCCAGCCCGCCGGATATGTAGTCGTTGTGCACATGGGTCTCCGCCACGAGGCCGATCCGCGTGCCGCGCCGGGCGGCGGCCGCGATGACCCGGTCGATGTCGCGTGGCGGATCGACCGCCACGGCGACGGCGGCACCGGCCGCCAGATAGCTGCGGTTGCCCAGCCCTTCCAGTTCGAGGGTCTCGACGGCACGCACGGCGGGGACTCCTCACCGGTCGACGCACCGGGGAGCGTGACGCACCCCGGGGACATTCGGAGCTACGGGGGCACTCGGAGCTACGGGGCACTCCGAGCTCCCTTCGACCGTAATACCGGCGGAGGTGTTCCTGAAACCTGCGGGGAACCTATCCGGCCGCCCGGCGTGCCGCCGTCGCCGAGAGCGCGGCCGCCGTCAGCCCCAGCACGGCCGTGACGGCGACGAAGCCGGGGCCCGCGACCGCCCACGGGCTCAGCAGGGCCGTCCCCAGGGCCACCCCCAGGTGGTCGAGCGTGCCGTTCCAGGAGATGACGCTCGCGCGCCGCGCCGGATCGGCGCCGCCGAGGTACGTCTGCTGGCTGGTGTAGAAGGCGCCCCCGGCCACCATCCACACGAACACCGCGGCCAGACTGACCGCCGCGACCGTACTGACCAGCGCGACGACACTCGCCCCCACGAACACCAGCGCGCAGCCCGCCGACAGCACGTTCTCGCCGATGCCGCGCCGCCGCGCCCGGTCGCTCACCTGCCCGAGGAGCACCGAGCCGGTCAGTGAACCCGCGCCCACCAGCAGGCCGATGAGCCCGAGCCGCGCCGTGTCGTAGCCGTACCGTTCCGCGAAGAGCGCGCCGACGAACGTGTACGCGCCGAGCCGGCCGGCCTGCAGGAAGCCGGTGGAGAGCAGGGGCAGCGCCAGGCGGCGCTGCCGCCACACGGCGAAGCCCGCCAGGGGCGAGGTGGACGCGGCCGTGGGCCGGGGGCCCTTCAGGCGCCACCCTATGAGCAGCACGACCGGGGCCAGCCCCGCGCCGACGGCCGCGAACGTCCACGGCCAGCCCGCCGCGTCCGAGAGGAGCCCGCCGAGCGGCACGCCGAGGACCTGTCCCAGGGCGTAGCCGGAGACGCCGGTGGCGACGGCGCGGCCGCGCTGGTGAGGGGCGGCGGATTCGGAGAGGTAGGCCCACATGGCGGGGGCGGCCGTGGCCCCGCCGAGTCCGGTGAGGGCGCGGGCGGCGGTCAGGGCGGTGAGGCTGTCCGCCGTGGCGCACAGCAGGTTGCCGCCGACGAAGAGCGCGCCTCCGACGGTGATGAAGACGCGGCGCGGGAACCGGTCGGAGAAGCCGCCGAGCAGCGGGGCCGCGACCGCGTAGGTCAGGACGTAGGCGGTGACGACCTGTGCGGCGGCGCCGGTGCTCACGCGCAGGTCGGTGGCGATCGTGGGCAGCAGCGGGGACACCAGGAAGGTCTCGGCCCCCATCAGGAAGAGGAAGAGGTACAGCAGCGCGCAGCGGGCCCATGGGGTGACCACGGCCTCGCCCCCTGCCGGGAGGCGGGGGGCGAGGCCGGTCGCCGGGCCGGAGCCGGTCACGCCGACCGGGCGCGTACGCGCGCCGGTGCCGTGCGGGGCAGGTCCAGCTCGTCCCAGCAGCGGCGGAGCGCGTCGGCGAACCGGTGGACCTCCAGCGGCTGGTGGACCGGGGAGGGGTTGATGCGCAGGCGCTCGGTGCCCCGGGGCACGCTCGGGAAGTTGATCGGCTGGGCGTACATCCGGTGCCGTTCCAGCAGCGTGCGGGCCAGCTCGCGGCAGCGTTCCGGGTCGCCGACGAGCACGGGCACGATGTGGCTCTGGTCGCTCACCAGCGGGATGCGGGCGTCGCGGAGCAGGGCCTTCAGCAGCCGGGCCCGCTCGTGGAGCCCCGCGCGTTCGATGTCGCTGCGCCGCAGGTGCCGCACGCTCGTCAGGGCGCCGGCGGCGACCGCCGGCGGCATGGACAGGGTGAAGATGAAGGCGGGCGCGAGGCTGCGGATGGCGTCGACGACGGGCCCGGGGCCCGCCACATAGCCGCCGGCGGTGCCGTAGCCCTTGGCGAACGTCCCCATCAGGAGCGTGACCTCGTCGCCGATGCCGAGCTGGGCGGCCAGCCCGGCGCCCTCGGGCCCGTACATGCCGACCGTGTGCGCCTCGTCGACGTACACGAACGCGTCGTGCCGCTGGGCGACCGCGCAGAGCTCGGCCATGGGCGCGACGTCGCCGTCCATGGAGTAGACCGATTCGAAGGCGACGACCTTCGGACGCCCGGGGCGCACCTCGTTCAGCCGCCGGTTGAGGTCGGCGGGGTCGTTGTGGTCGAAGACGTGGCGCTCGGCGCCGCTGGCCCGCATCGCCGAGATCATCGAGGCGTGGTTGAGCCGGTCGGAGAAGAAGACGCAGTCGGGGAGGGTCTTCCCCAGGACGTACAGGGCGGCGTCGTTGGCCGCGTAGCCGGTGATGAACGTCAGCCCGCTCTCCTTGCCGTGGAGGTCGGCGACCTCCCGTTCCAGGGCGACGTGGTGCGGGGTGGTCCCGGAGATGTTCCGCGATCCGCCGGCGGCGGCCCCGGAGGTGTCGAGCGTCCTGCGCATCGCGGCCAGCACGTCGGGGTGCTGGCCCATGCCCAGATGGTCGTTGCTGCACCAGACGGTGACCTCCCGGACCCCTTGGGACCCGTGGTGCAGGGCCTGCGGGAAGCGACCGGCGAGCCGTTCGATCTCGACGAACGTGCGGTACTGCCCGGATTCCTTGAGCTTCTCCATGCGATCGGCGAAGTGACCGATGTAATCAAACACTTTTCGCGAACCCCCGTTGAGGGACACGGTCTCCCGTGCCCGACTCGCTCAGCGTGCCTCCACAGCATCGCCCGGGGCGGGCTCCGGCGCATCGTCACCGGGTATCGGACACGGTCCTCCTGACGGGCCATCCCCCGGGCGGCGGCATCAGGCCGGCGGATGAGAGCGGGCCGTGGCGAAGACCACCCCCAGCACGATGCCGTCGATCTACGGCTTGTGACCCCATTTTTCGTCCCGCGTCATATTTCGTCCGCGCACCGGGTCGTACCGCCCGGCCAGCAGGGTCCCCATGGCGGTGCGCCGGTGGAGGACGGCCCGTCCGGCGCGGACGGTGGTGACGAGCCCGGCCCCGCGCAGGGCGGCGGCGTGGGCGGAGGCCGTGGCGTCGCTGACGCCCAGCCGCCGGGCGAGACCGCTCGTGGTGTGCTCCTCCGCGAGGAGGAGCAGCATCTCGCAACGGGTGCGCCCGAGCACCCGCGCCAGCGCCTCCTCCGGGCCGCCCTGGTCGGCCGGACCCGCCGGGGTGAGCGGCAGGCCGGGACCGGCGGGGAAGGTCACGTGGACCGGGCGGCCGGGGAGGTCGGAGACGAGCGGGTGCCCGGTCCAGTGGAAGGTGGGCCGCAGCACCAGGCCGCGTCCGCCGGGCTCGACGTCCCGCTCCCCGGCCCCGGGCAGCTCCCAGACGCTCCCCCGCAGCCGCGCGCCCGGCACAAGGCCGGCGAGCGCGGCGCCGAGGCCGTGCTCGGCCACCGCCAGGGCGTGACGGGTGAACTCCCGCTGGTGGAGGTCCTGCACCACGGGCCACACGGGACGCATCACGCTCTCGAACGCCGCGTGCTGCGCCCGCCGCAGGACGCGCCAGCCGCCGACTTCGCCCCGGTGGAGGTCGCGGAGCCAGGGCGGGGGCGGTGCGGGGTGCCCGGCGTAGACCCGCTCGATCTCCGAGCGGATCCGACGGGGGTGCCACTGCCGGGCGGCGTCGAGCGCGTCCGGGAGGGAGTCGTCGAACACGTCGAGGAAGCCGGGTGCCCGGCCGGCGGGGACGAGGTCCGCCAGTGCCCCGGCGGCGGCCGGCAGGGAGTGGAGCGACCGCCTCCGCCAGCGGCCGTAGAGCAGTTCGTCGCCGGGGGTCAGCAGCTTCATCAGGGCCGTGTTCAGCTCCAGCAGCGGGGCCGCCCGGGGCGCGAAGCGGACCCCGGCGAAGTCGGCGGCCGTGAAGTGGATCCTGATCACTGCTCTCCTCGGACGGCACCTCGGGGCGGCCGCGCGCCATCGTTTCGGCCAGGGCCTCAACCTTCGCCCTCGCTCCCCTCCGGGCCGCAGCATAAGGGCCGCGTAGACGGAGAGATGAGAGGAAGGTCATGTTCCCTACAGGAGCGACGAGCCGGCGAGGCGTCGTCAGATCGGCCGTACTGGCGGGTGCCGCGCTGCTGCTCGCGGACGGTGCGACACCGGCTCGGGCACGGCAGCGGCAGGGGTCTCGTGCCACGACCGGCGTCACCCTGCGCCTGCCGAGGCCGACCGGCCCGTACCCGACCGGGGTCACCACGCTGTATCTGGTCGACCGTTCCCGCCCCGATCCCTTGGCGCCCTCGATTCCGGTGCGGGAGCTGATGGTCACGGTCTTCTACCCGGCCCGCGCGGTCCACGGCCGGCCCGTCGCCCCACAGATGTCCGCCATCGCGGCGGGGAAGTTCCCGGAGACCGCCGCCGCGATCCACCCTGGCCTGCCCCCGAGCGGCGTGGACTGGGCGGCCACCTCGACCCATTCGTACGCCGGCGCGCCCGCGCGGCCCGGACGGCGGCCGGTGCTGCTGTACAGCCCGGGTGGCGGCGATCCGCGCGCCATGGGCACCGGGCTCGCCGAGGAGCTCGCGAGCCACGGCTACGCGGTGGTGACGGTCGATCACCCCGGCGACGCGGGCGTGGTCGAGTTCCCGGGCACGAGGGACGGCCGTCCCGAGCCCTGGCGCGAGACCGTCTTCCGGGGCGATCCGCGCCGGGACCCGCCGCTCTTCCGCACCGTGATCGACACCCGGATCGCGGACGTCCGTTTCGTCCTGGACGCGCTGGAGGCGCTGGCGGCCGGGCGGAACCCGGACGCGGCGGGACGGCCGCTGCCCGAGGGCCTCGGCCGCGCGCTGGACCCGCGCCGGGTCGGCGCGTACGGCCACTCGGCGGGCGGCACCGCCGTCGCCGAGGCCATGTACGAGGACCGGCGCGTCCGCGCGGCCGTCGACATGGAGGGCTATCTCGACCGTCCGGCCGAGGACCCCGGGCGCGCGGGAGAGCTGTATCCGGTCGCCCGCCACGGGGTGGACCGGCCGCTGCTCCTGCTGGGCACCGACGGCTTCCCCGAGCGGCGGCAGCTCGAACGGTCCTGGTCGGCCGCGCTCGCCCACCCGGGCGGGCGCACGGAGCGGCGGCGCCTCGACCGGGCCGCGCACGGGGTGTTCACCGACTACGCCGCCCTCGTGCCCCAGTTGGCGTCGGCGGGGCTGCTGACCGCCGAGGACCGGGTCCGGCTGGTCGGCGCGGTCGACCCCGCCGTCTCGGTGCCGTGGGTACGTCACCATGTGCGCTCGTTCTTCGCCCGCCACCTGCCGGCGCCCGGGATCTGAGCGGGGGCCAGACCATGACGTTCGGCGATATGTCACCTCAAAGGACTGTTTCCATGAAAAGAGGGGCAGTTTGTCATCAAGGGCGTGAGCCTGACGACTGAACAACACTGTTCTCAAGGGGGAGTTCATGCCGGACGACGAGGCGGGCAGCGCGGACGGCCCGGTCCGCGAGGGGAGCCCGGATTCGGCGGTCGACCGGGTGGCCGACTTCTACGGCGCCTACATCGACGCCGTCGACGACGGAACCGACGACCTGAGCGACGAGCTTCGCGCCCACTACCTCGCGGAGGACTTCCGGCAGCGGCTGGCCGCCTGGGAGGAGGCCAATCATGCCGACGGAGTTCTGCGCGCCCAGGACGTGCCCACCCACTGGGCGGTCCGCTATCACGACTCCGGCGCCGGGCACCTGTTCACCACGGTCACGCTCACCTGGGGCACCGGCCCGGACGCCGGCCACACCCGGCTGGCGGTGCAGAGCGACCTGAGCACCAAGCTCATCTCGGACATCGAGGACGGCTGACGGCACCCCCGGTCACCGGTCCAGGACCACCCGCAAGGCTCGCTCGACCTCCGCCGGATCGCCCTGCGCCCTTTCGCGCCAGGCGATCAGGCCGTCGGGCCGGACGAGCACCGCCCCGGACGGGGTGACGCCGTGCGCCGCCGCCCAGTCCCCCGCCAGGGCCGGGACGGCCACGGGGACGCCGAGGCGCTCGGCGGCCCGTTCCGCCGCGGACCGCCGGCCCTCGTCGTCGGTGAGCAGCACGAAGCCGCGGCCGTACAGGTCCCGCGTGGACCCGCCGGCCAGCGGGACGTGGGGCGCACGGGTGCCGGGGCGGCCGCTGGGGGTGGCCGGGTCCTCGAAGAGGGCGTCGTCCGAGGGGGCCGTCGGCTCGGGGACGAACGCGCCCGCCGGGCAGCGGTAGCCGAACAGCAGGCGGGCCGGGTCGATCCGTTCGGCCACGGTGTCGTCGGCCAGGTGCGGTGCCATCCGGTGCACCATGTTGGCGTACTGCTGCTCGACCAGGCACTCCGCGAAGGGCCTGCGTTCGGCGTCGTGGCTGTCCAGCAGCCCGGGCCCGGCCTGGCCGCGGACGACCGCGGCGAGCTTCCAGGCGAGATGGTGGCCGTCCATCAGGGCGCTGTTGCCGCCCTGCCCTCCGGTCGGCGGCATCACGTGGGCGGCGTCCCCGACGAGGTGCACCCTGCCGGAGGAGAAGCGGTCCGCGACCCGGCAGGCGGTCGACCACGTCGTCGCGCCGAGCAGCTTCACCTCCAGCTCCGGAAGGCCCGTGACCAGCCGGACGATCTCGCGGGCGCTCTCCTCGTCCTGGGGCGCCCGCGCCTCGACGGCGGCGACGAACCTGCCGGGCGTGTCGGTGGAGACGAACGCGCCCGAGCCGCCGGGCAGCGCGGGGTTCCGGAGGTAGTGCATCTGCACCGCCGCCCCGTCGAGGGCCAGGTCGAGGTCGGCCTCGAAGAGGAGGCTGGTGCTCTCGCCGATGGCGCCGCGCCCGTGGGCGCCTATGCCTGCCGCCTCGCGGATCCCGCCGCGATGACCGTCCGCGCCCACCAGATAGGCGGCCTCGACCTCGTACGCCTCGCCGGTGGCCAGGTCGCGCAGGACGGCGGTGACCCCGTCCGGCCCGTCGGTGAAGGACTCCAGGCGGGTGGAGAACCGTATGTCCGCGCCGAGCTCGGCGGCGCGCGCGGCCAGCAGCGGCTCGGCGCGCTCCTGGCTGACCATGCCGGTGGGAGCGGGCGAGTACCGCGCGAAGTCCGGCATGGCCTCGGTGATGCTGTGGAACACCCGCCCGGTCACGCTCTCCGCGATGACGATGGTCATCTCGGGCCGCCCCGGGGGCGCCGCGTCGAGGAAGGCCCGCTCCAGCCCGGCGGCGCGGAGCGCCTCCATGGCGGCGGGCATCTGACCGCGGGCCTTCGGCTCCAGCGACGTACCGGGGTGACGCTCGGCCACCAGCGCGGGCACGCCGTGGAGTCCGAGGAAGAGCGCGGTGGACAGGCCGCCGAGGCCGGCGCCGACGATCAGGACGGGCGTGGTCAGGGTGTGCACGGTTCCCTCCAGGCACCTAGAATAATTCCAGGAAGCGGATATTCCCATGAATCGAAATATCCGTCTCATCGAGATATAGCTGCCGAGGTGTGCCGTGTCAACCGAGAACAGGTCCGGCGGGAACAGGGCCGAGCTGATCGACTCCCTGATGAAGGCCATGCGCGACCAGGCGGGTCGCGGGCTGATGCTGCACGGCGCGATCGCCGAGCGGTTCGGGCTGAACTTCACGGACCTCAAGTGCCTCGACCTGGTGCGCCACGAGGAGGAGCCGACGGCCGGGAGGATCGCGGCGGCCACCGGCCTGAGCACCTCCGCCGTCACCGCCGTGCTCGACCGCCTGGAGCGGCGCGGCTTCATCGAGCGCCGGCGCGGCACGGCCGACCGGCGCAAGGTCGTCGTGGTCGCCACCGGCCGGCACGACGCCGAGATGCAGGAGGTCTTCGCCGGATTCGGCCGGACGGTGACGGCCGTCCTGGACGACTACGACGACGAGCGGCTCGCCTTCCTCCTCGAGGTGACGCGCCGTCTCAACCGGGCCGCCCACGAGGCCACGGAGCAGCTCACCGAGGGCGGAAAGGGCTGACGGGAGGGCAGGGAAGGCCATATACCGGACGGGAGGTGGACCGGCACGGCGGATTTACCGTTCCGTTTCCTTCTGTTTACCTTTCAGCCCTTCGCGCGGGGGTATCCCGACCTCATACTGACGACACCCGTCCCGCAAGCCCCACGGTGAGCGTGAGTACCACCGTGCCGGAAAGCCAGCAGGACGTCTCTCCTTTCTCTGTCGTCACCCCCATCGCTGAAGGATCCAGCGCCGTGCCCGTACCCGTTTTCCTCCACGGCCGCACCGTGCGGCTGGAACCGCTCGGCGAGCACCACATCGAGGGCCTGGCCGCCGCGGCGGCCGAGGACCGCAGCAGCTACGCCTTCACTCCCGTGCCGCACGGCCCGGAGGCCACGGCCCACTACGTGGCCGAGGCCCTCGCGGCCCGCGCCGCGGGCCGGGCGCTGCCCTTCGCCACCGTGCGGATCGCGGACGGCCTGGTCATGGGCTCGACGCGGTTCTGCGAGCTGGACTACTGGCAGGGCCCGGTGCAGTGGCCCCCGGCCCCGCGCGGCCCGCTCGGCGATCCCCTCACCGCGATACCCGACGCGGTGGAGATCGGCGGGACCTGGCTCTCCGCGCACGCCCAGGGCACCGGCGCCAACACCGAGACCAAGCTCCTGATGCTGCGCCACGCGTTCGAGACCTGGGGCGTGCGACGGGTGTCCCTGCGCGCGGACTCCCGCAACGCCCGCTCCCGCGCGGCCATCGAGCGTCTCGGCGCGGTCCTCGAGGGCGTCCACCGCGCCCACACCCGGGGCCTCGACGGCATGGTCCGGGGCACGGCCTTCTACTCGATCCTCGACGAGGAATGGCCCGCCGTACGGGCCGGGCTCGAGCACCGGGTCGAGCACCGGACCGGGGCCGGGCACCACCACGCCCCCCGGCTCGCACGCCCGCTCGTCTCGGCGTAACGGCCCGGGGCGGCGGAACCGCCCGTTTCCTCGGTGGCGCGGGCTCGTTGTGCGAAGGCGAGCCGTACCCCGAACCCGAGGAAAAGGAGAAGCGCTGTGCGCTGGATGAGCATCGCTCTGGCCGCGGTGGCCACGGTCGGCGTCATGAGCACCCCGGCGGCCGCCGCCCAGGTCGACCGGGAGTCGCGTTCCCCCGCCCAGCTGCGCGTCGGCCCGCCGTGGCCCTACAAGGACTGCATGGACACGGCCGTCAAGCAGCACAAGGAGAGCCCCGACCACGCCAAGTGGCACTGCGACCAGCTCGTGCAGAAGGGCTGGATCAAGCCGCCGACCGCACAGGACAACGCGGCGCAGAGCACGACCTCCAAGGGGACGTCCCCGAAGGGAACGAGCCCGAAGGGAACGGGCCCCAAGGGCACCGGCCCGAAGAGCGGCGGGTCCAAGAGCGGCCACTCGAAGGGCCACGGCTCCGCACACGGCAAGGCCAAGTCCAAGACCAACACCAAGGCCGAGCACAAGAGCGGCGGCGCGAAGAGCGCCCCCAAGGCCGCCCCCAAGCGTTAGGCCCCGCCCTCCCGTCCCGCTAGGCCCGCTCGTGTTCCCGGAGGAAGTCCAGGACGAGCGGGCCGGCGACGGACCGGAACTCCTCGAAGTAGGCGTGGCGCGCCCCCGGGATCAGGCACAGCCGGGCGCCGGGCACGCGCTCCGCGAGCAGGGTGGCGTTCGCGGTGGGGTTGAGCAGGTCGTCGTCGCCGTGCACCACCAGCGTGGGCGCCTGGATGCCCGGGAGCACGTCCCACGCGTCATGCCGCTCGCTGGCGACCAGGTGCCTGAGCCGTTCCTTCGGCGTCATGGTGGGGTCGCCGAGCGTGTGATGCGGGCCGGGGTGGGTCGCGAGCCAGCCCGGCGTGTACATCAGCTCCAGCAGGGCCCGCCGGCCCTCGGGCGCGGGCCGCATCAGCGACCGGCGCACGTCGTCGCCGCGGTCGACCGCGTTCGGGCCGCCGGGGGACGTACAGCCGAGCACGAGGGCCCGGACCCGGTCCGGCCGGTGGGCGGCGAGCCACTGGGCGACGCGGCCGCCCATGGACGTGCCGTAGACGTGGGCCCGTTCGACGCCGAGGTCGTCGAGGACCGCGAGCGCGTCCCGGGCGAAACCCTCGATGCTGTAGGGCTCGTCGGGGCGGTCGCTCTCGCCCGTCCCCCGGTAGTCGAGGGTGATGGTGTGGTGGGCGGCGTGGAAGTCGTCGAGGACGCCGTCCCACCAGTGGTGGGTGTTGCCCTGCCCGGCCAGCAGGAGCAGGGGCTCGCCCGCTCCTGTTGTCCGATAGGCGATCCGGGCTCCGTCGGCGCTCTTGGCGTACCGCATGGACCGCGTGTGCCGCATCAGGCGTCGCCGGAGCGCAGGGCGGTGGGCAGGGCCTCCAGCAGCCGCTCGGGCGCCGCCTGCTTCCAGGAGTCCACGAGGATGTCGCGCAGCTCGTCCATGTCCTCCAGGGCGGCGAGGCGTACGCGCACCCATGAGGAGCTCGCCTCGTGCGGCGGCACCCAGAACTTCTCCGGCTCGGCCGCGATCAGCTCGGCCCGCTCGTGCTTCGGGCAGCGGACGGCGAAGGACGTCTGGTCATCGGGGATCGTGATGTACATCTTTCCCGCGACGCGGAAGGTGGGCATGCTCCATGCCTCCTTCTCCGCGGTTTCCGGCAGGGAAAGCGCGATACGGCGGATGTCATCAGCATTGATCATGGCCCCACATTAATGCGCGCGCTGTCCGACGATCACCCTGCGTCAAGCGACCGTCCGGATATCGGACGCCGCGGCCGGGGCCGTGCCCGCTTCTCCATACTCGAGACTCCCCGATCTCGGATAATGGACAGGTACGACCATGAGCCGGACACTCACATCTCCTCCCCCGCCGGTGGAGAGCACTCCTCAGCAGGACTCCCCGCTGTCGAACGGGCTCAAGCAGCGGCACCTTTCGATGATCGCCCTCGGTGGCGTCATCGGCGCGGGCCTCTTCGTCGGCTCGGGCGCCGGCATCGCCGCCGCCGGCCCGTCGATCGTGCTCGCGTACGCCGTGTCCGGCCTGCTCGTGATGTTCGTGATGCGGATGCTCGGCGAGATGTCCGCCGCCAATCCGGCCTCCGGCTCCTTCTCCGTCCACGCCGACCGCGCGATCGGCCCGTGGGCCGGCTTCACCGCGGGCTGGATGTTCTGGACCCTGCTGGTGGTGGGCGTGGCGATCGAGGCGATCGGCGCGGCCCACATCGTGCAGGGCTGGCTGCCGGGCACCCCGTCCTGGCTGTGGGTCCTGCTCTTCATGGCGCTGTTCTGCGGCACGAACCTGGGCGCGGTCGCGCACTTCGGCGAGTTCGAGTTCTGGTTCGCCACCCTGAAGATCGGCGCGATCGGGCTCTTCCTGATCCTCGGCACCCTCGCCGTCCTGGGCGTCCTGCCCGGCACGGACTCCCCCGGCGCCGCCCACCTCACCGGCGACGGCGGGTTTC
Organism: Streptomyces sp. L500; assembly: GCF_054551825.1. NCBI lineage: Bacteria > Bacillati > Actinomycetota > Actinomycetes > Kitasatosporales > Streptomycetaceae > Streptomyces > Streptomyces sp. L500. Next base: position 8,960 of record NZ_JBTOLC010000030.1, on the reverse strand, counting down.
TGCCCACGGGCATGGACGGGCTGCTCATCGGCCTGCTGGCCTCGCTCGCCGCGTACGGCGGCCTGGAGACGGTGACCATCGCGGCCGCCGAGTCGGAGGACCCGGTGCGCGGCGTGGCCAAGGCCGTGCGGACGACGATGTGGCGCATCGGCATCGTCTACGTCGGCTTGATGCTCGTCATCGTCACGCTCATCCCGTGGAACGACAAGTCCGTCACCGAGAACGGCCCGTACGCCGCCGTGCTCGACCGGCTGGGCGTCCCGGGCGGCGGCCAGATCATGAACGTGGTCGTGCTGATCGCCCTGCTGTCGGCCATGAACGCCAACATCTACGGCGCCTCGCGCATGGCGTACTCGCTGGTCGCGCGCGGCCAGGGCCCCAAGGCCCTGGGCAAGGTCTCCGGCGGCGTGCCGCGCCGCGCGGTGCTCGCGTCGTCCGCGTTCGGCTTCGTCGCCGTCCTGCTGTCGTACTGGTACCCCACCACGGTCTTCGCCTGGCTGCTCAACATGGTCGGCGGGGTCGTCCTGGTGGTGTGGGGCTTCATCGCCGTCTCGCAGCTGCGGCTGCGCCGCCGGCTGGAGCGCGAGGCGCCCGAGCGTCTGACGGTGCGGATGTGGGGCTTCCCGTATCTGACGTGGGTGACGCTGGCCGGGGTGGCCGGGGCGCTGGGCCTCATGGCCCTCGACGCCGACACCCGGGTGCAGCTGTACTTCACCGGTGGCCTGGCGGTGGCCCTGGCCGCCGTGGGCTACGCGCGCCAGCGGGCCGTCGCGGCGCGCTGACCGCGCCCGCCGCGCCTTCCCCCAAGAACCGTCCGAGGCCGGTTCCCGTTTCGCACGGGAACCGGCCTCGGGCCTTTTCGAATACGGGCTATGGCGGACTAGGCGTCCCCCATGCCGTCGAGGCAGGACAGCAGGGAGCGCAAGACGTGGCTGCGCCAGCCGCCGCTCATGATGGCGCGTGCCTTCTGCTGGAGCGGGTTGTCCGGGTCGAAGCCCTCGTGGTCCAGGAAGAGACGGGTGCCCCGGCCCTCCGGCTCAAGCGTCCAGGTGATCGTCCAGTCGACGTCGGCGCCGTTCTCCGGGTGGGCGTCCCGCCAGCCGATCCGCAGCGTCTTCCCGTCCTCGAAGGCCAGGACCTCGGCCGCGATCGTGCCGGAGAAGCCCGTGGCGGGGATGGCGACGGCCCGCATGGTGTACCGGTGGCCGACCTCCAGGCGGAAGTCGCCGGGCATCAGCCACTGGGCGAGCAGCTCGGGCTCGGTCAGGGCCCGCCACACCTTGGCGGGCGGGTGCGGCAGGAACTCGTCCACCCGTACCGCGGTCAGGTCGTCGCGCTCGTTCACGCCGTGCTCGTTCTCGTTCACGCCTTGCTCGTTCATGATGGCTCCTCGCTCGTTCATGATTCCTCGTCCTCCATTTCGTCGAGCACCGTCCGCAGGGCGGACAGCTTGTCGCGCCAGAAGCGCTCATAGGGGTGCAGCCACTCCCGCACCTCGAAGAGGGGCGCGGCCTCCAGCTCGTAGAAGCGCTGACGGCCCACCTTGTTCTCGCTCACCAGCCCGCACTCGCGCAGCACCCGCAGGTGCTCGGAGAAGCTGGGCCTGGCCATGTCGAAGTGGCCCGCCAGCTCCGCGACGGGCTGTGGCCCGCGCTCCCGCAGCAGCCTCAGCACCTCACGGCGCACCGGGCTGGCCAGGGCCGCGAAGACGCGACCCTCCGACGTCCCGGTACCGATGGGAGTGGTGTTCATGGAGACGACTATAGGTAGGAAATTTCCTACATGTCATGTCGATCAAGGAACTCGACCCTTGTGGAGGAAAACCCGCTTGTGGGGAAAACCCGTTGGCCCGGGACCGTCCCGTGGCGAACCATACGGAGATGGAGACGATCGCACCCCCGGCCACCGGTGTCCGCCGGCCCTGGGCCGACGTGCCGCCCGCCGTGCGCCGCGCCCTGGAGGACGCGCTGGGCGGGCGCGTCGTCGAGGCGCACAGCCAGAGCGGCGGTTTCTCACCGGGCGTAGCCGCCCGGGTCCGGCTCGCCGACGGCCGGCGCGCCTTCGTCAAGGCCGTCAGCGCCGAGACGAACGCCCACAGCCCCCGGCTGCACCGCGCCGAGGCCCGCAACAGCGCCGCCATGCCGCCCGGCGCCCCCGCGCCCCGGCTGCTCGGCACCTACGACGACGGGACCTGGGTCGCCCTGCTCCTCGAGGACGTCGCGGGCCGGCAGCCCCGCGTCCCCTGGCTCCCCGCCGAACTGGACCGGGTCCTCACCGCCGTCGACGGGCTGAGCCGCGCCATGACCCCGGCCCCGTTCGAGGTGCCCGCCGTGGCCGAGAGCGAGGCGGAGGCGTTCACCGGCTGGCGGACCCTGCTCGCCGCGGGCGACACCGCGCGCCTCGACCCGTGGGCGGCCGACCGGCTCGCGCTGCTGGCCGGCCTGGAGTCCGGCTGGGCGGAGCCCGCCACCGGCGACAGCCTCGCCCACGGCGACCTGCGCGCCGACAACATCCTGCTCACCGACGACAGGGTGGTGTTCGTCGACTGGCCCCACGCCCTGCGGGCCGCCCCCTGGTACGACCTGCTGGTGATGCTGCCGAGCGTCGCGTCCCAGGGCGGCCCCGAACCGGAATCCGTCTTCACCGCGCACCCCTTGGGCCGGGCCGCCGACCCGGAGGGCGTGACCTCGGTGCTCGCCGCGGTGGCCGGGTACTTCGTCCGCCAGTCGCTCCTGCCCGACCCGCCCGGTCTGCCGACCCTCCGGGCCTTCCAGGCCGCCCAGGGGGCGGCGGCCCTGGCGTGGCTGGCCCGGCGCCTGGGGTGAGCCCCCGGGCCGGGGCTTCCGTGATGCAACGATCACCACCCGGGGCGGAGCCGTCCGTGGCGCTACGCTGCCGTGCGACGGTCGCCGCGTGCGAGGTGGGGGACGCTCCGGTCGCCGGAGCGCCGTCCGGGCCATGGACTCCGGCCGGCCCCGAGGCCCCCACCGGGCCCGTGGCCGGCCGAGCAGTCAGTGGAACCGCGCGACGGAGGAATCTCGTGAGCACCGAATCCCGTGACACCGGCACCCTCGACGCCGCTGCCGACACGTCACCAGCCGCCGCGTCACCGGCCGCCGCGTCACCACCGGCCGGGAGACCGGCGGAGGACCGTCCGCGGCTTGCGCGCGACATCTCGCTGTCCGCCGTCCTCGCGGGGTTCGTGGCCGTCGTCGTCTCCTACTCCGGGCCCCTCGTCATCGTGCTCGCCGCCGCGTCGGCGGGACGCCTCGACACCGCCCACACCGGGTCCTGGATCTGGGCCATATCCATAGGCAGCGGCCTGACCTGCACAGCCCTCAGCCTCGTCACGCGGATGCCGGTCATCACGGCCTTCTCGACCCCGGGCGCGGCCCTGCTCGTCACCAGCCTCGGCGCGTACTCGTACGCGGAGGCGGTCGGCGCGTTCGTCGTCACGGGCCTGGTCATCAGCCTGGTCGGGCTGACCGGGGTGTTCGGGCGGCTGATGCGGCAGGTGCCCACGGCGGTGGTCTCGGCCATGCTCGCGGGCATCCTCTTCTCCTTCGGCACCGGCGTGTTCACCTCCCTGCGCACCGCGCCCTGGATCGCCGGTGCCGTGCTGCTCGCCTATCTGCTGGGCAAGCGGTGGCTCCCCCGGTACGCGGTGCTGCTGGCGCTCGCCGCGGGGGCGCTGTGCGCCACGGCCACCTCGCGCGTCCACATCCGGCTCGACCATATCGAGCTCGCCCGGCCGGTGTTCACCACGCCCGCGTTCTCCGTCGCCTCCCTCATCGGGATCGCGGTGCCCCTGACCCTGGCGACGCTGGCCTCGCAGAACGCCCCCGGCATGGCGGTGCTCACCGCGTCGGGCTACGCGCCGAAGGACCGGCTGCTGATCGGCTCCACCGGCATCGTCTCCACGCTGCTCGCACCCTTCGGGTCGCACGCCGTCAACCTCGCGGCCATCACCGCCGCCATCTGCACCGGCCCCGAGGCCCATCGCGACCCGCGCCGCCGCTATGTCGCCGGGGTCGCGTGCGGCGCGTTCTACCTCCTCGTCGGGTCCTTCGGCACGACCCTCGTGGCGTTCTTCGCCGGCCTGCCGAAGGAGCTCGTCGCCGCGATCGCCGGGGTCGCCCTCTTCGGGGCGCTGGCGGGCGGCCTGGCGGGCGCGGTCAAGGAGGAGCGGGACCGGGAGGCCGCGCTGGTCACCTTCCTGGCCACCGCCTCCGGCGTCACCCTCCTCGGCATCGGCTCGGCCTTCTGGGGGCTGGTCCTCGGCGTCGCCACGCATGTGCTGCTGACGCTCGGGCGCGGCAGGCGGGCGACGACGGGCGCCTGACCGGCGGTCGCCGACCCGCTCGGGCGTCACCGGCATGGCGGGTAGCGCGTTGGGTACCGAGGCCGACGCGTCGGCGTAGTGTCGACGGCATGGCAGATGACTCGCTGCGAGCCGACGTGCTCGACGAGCTGGGGGACGACCGGATCGAGGAACTGGCCCAGGAACTCGGCACCGACACCGAGGGCGCCAAACAGGTCGTGGCGGCCACGGTCGACGAGCTCCCCGCCGAACTGACCGGGGGCGGGCCGCCCGGCGGGGCGCTCGGCCTCGGCGGGCTCGGCGGCGGACTGGCGGGCGGCCTGGGCGGCGGACTGATGTCCGGCGTCCTCAGCAAGATCACACGACCGGTGGCCGAGGCCGTCGCGAAGCGGACGGGGCTGCCGCCCGCCACCGTCGCCAAGGCCCTGGAGCTGCTGCTCCCCGTGGTGATGACGACGATCGCGAAGCGCCGGAAGCGCTGACGCGCCCACTGCGTGAAACGACCGAGAGGCCGCCCGTAACGGGCGGCCTCTCGGTCCACTGTGGAGCTAAGGAGAATTGAACTCCTGACCTCCTGCATGCCATGCAGGCGCTCTACCAACTGAGCTATAGCCCCTTGTTCTGTTATCCGCCCGGTTTCCCTCGCGGTCTCCCTGGCGACACGGAGAACATTACACGGCCCCCCTGCCCTTCCACCAAATCGGTGCCTCGCCCGGAAGGCCCAGCCCCGTAGCGTGCCGCCCGCCCCGGGAGCAGACTGGTCCGGACGGCGCCCAGCCGGGCGCGTGCCGCACCCGCCGGAAGGACGGATTCATGGCCACGGACGTCCGCCCCGGCCCCCTGCGCGTCCTCGTCTTCGGCGCCGCGCTGCGGGCCGGATCGACCAACGCCCGCCTCGCCTCCCTGGTGGCCCGGCTAATCACCGAGGCCGGGGCCGACGCCGACCTCGCCACCATGCGCGAATTCGACATGCCGCTGTACGACGGGGACGCGGAGGAGGCCGACGGCATCCCGGCCGGCGCGCTCGCGCTGCACGAACGGATGGAGGGCGCCGACGCCCTCGTCATCTCCTCCCCCGAGTACAACGCCTCCGTGCCCGGCATCCTCAAGAACGCCATCGACTGGGTCTCCCGTGTGCAGCCGCAGGCGTTCAAGACCAAGCACGCGCTGCTGGTCTCCGCCTCCCCGTCGCTCGTCGGCGGCAACCGTGGACTGTGGGCGCTGCGGGTGCCCCTGGAGCACCTCGGCACCCGCGTCTACCCGGACATGTTCAGCCTCGCCCGCTCGTACGACAGCTTCGCGGAGGACGGGTCGCTGGCCGACCCCGGGCACCAGCAGCGCCTCACCGAGACGGTGGAGGCGTTCCTCAAACTCGTCGAGGCCGACACGCGCTACGTCTGCTTGCAGCGCCGCTGGTACGAGTTCCTGGGCGACCGCTCCGAGGCGCCCATCACCCACCGCGCGGAAGTCTGAGGACGGCCCGCGAACACCGTAACCCTCTCCGGGCTCCCCAGCGTTGACGTGGGATTTCCCGCCGTGCCAGATTCTGGGCGACATCGCGCGAGCCAGGAGTGTGGCACCCATGACGACGACGCCGGAGCGACCGCCCCCGTCCCCCTTGCCGTCCCCCTCCCCGTCCCCGTCCCCGCTCGCCATGGAGCGCCGGACGATCGACCCGATACCCGAGGAGGAGCGGCACGGTTCGCCGGCCGGCCTGTTCACCCTGTGGTTCGGCGCGAGCATGCAGATCACGGCGGTCGTCGACGGCGCGCTGGCGGTGGTCTTCGGCGCCGACGCGCTGTGGGCGATCCCGGCCCTGCTGATCGGCAATGTGCTCGGCGGCGTCGTCATGGCCCTCCACTCCGCCCAGGGGCCGCGGCTGGGGGTGCCTCAGATGATCTCCAGCCGGGCGCAGTTCGGCGTGCTGGGCGCCGTGGTCCCGCTCGTGCTGGTGATCCTCATGTACCTGGGGTTCGCCGCCACGGGCAGTGTGCTGGCCGGTCAGGCCGTCCGCAGGATCCTCCACCTGCCCGACGCCACGCTCGGGATTCCGTTGTTCGGGGCGCTGACCGCCGTGGTCGCGGTCGCCGGATACCGCCTCATCCACCTCGCGGGCCGGGTGGCGACCGTGACGGGCATCGTGGGGCTGGGCTATCTCGTGGTCGCCGTGTTCACCCGCTACGACGTTCCCGCGCACGTCGGCGTCAAGCCGTTCGACGCCGCGACGTTCCTGCTCGCCGTCTCGCTCGGCGCCGGCTGGCAGCTGACGTTCGGCCCGTACGTGGCCGACTACTCCCGCTACCTGCCCCGGTCGGCCGGCGAACGCGCGACGTTCCGGGCGACCTTCGCGGGCACCGTCACCGGCTCCGTGTGGGCCATGTCGCTGGGTGCCCTGATCGCGGCCGTCGCCGGGGACCGGTTCCTGTCCGACCAGGTCGGCTTCGTCGGCGAGCTGGCCGGGCCGGCGGCCCTGGGGTACGTCATGTACCTGGTGGTGCTGGTCGGCAAGGTCACGGCCAACTGCCTCAACGCGTACGGCGGTTTCATGTCGGTCCTCACGACGGTGACGGCCTTCGACGGCCGCTCGCGGATCACACCGGTCGCGCGCGTCGCGTACATCACGGGGTTCTCGGCGGTGGCCACGGTCATCGCGATGGCGGCCAGCGCGGACTTCCTCGACAACTTCAAGAACTTCATCCTGCTGCTGCTCACGGTGTTCACGCCGTGGAGCGCCATCAACCTGGTGGACTACTACCTCGTCTCGCGCGAGCGCGTCGACGTCCCGGCGCTGTACGACCCGGACGGCCGCTACGGCCGCTGGAACGTTCCGGCGCTGAGCTGTTACGCCCTCGGGATCCTCTCCCAGGTGCCGTTCCTGGCGACGAAGCTGTACACCGGACCGCTGACTTCCCTGCTCGGCGGCGCGGATGTCTCCTGGATCGTCGGCCTGGCCGTCACCTCGGCCGTCTACTACCCCTGGGCCCGCCGCACCACCACCGTCGACGACGCGGCCGATGCCCCGGGGGCGTCCGGGGAGTGGCTGCCGGACGCCCCACAGCATGCGGAGTGACCTGCGGGGCGTCCGGGGGCCGGCCGTGCGGCCGGGTCAGCGGAAGCAGTACGAGTCGGACGAGGCGTCGCCGCCCTGCAGCCGCGTCTGGTGGACGCGCAGGCCATGGAAGTCGTCGCCGTGCGGGAAGAAGCGCGGGTCGGCCGCCAGGCCGCCGTGGCCGGTGTCCGCGTCGAGCTTCGCCATCCAGGGCCGGATGCCCTGGGGGTGGAACTGGTCGTCCCACGCGCCGTACAGCGAGTTCGTGACGTAGACGCGCCGCCCGTCGCGGCTGAGCTCCAGCATCTGCGGCCCGCCGGTGAGCGGAACGCCCGGGGCTGCGGGGTGGGGCTCGCGGCCCGCGATGCCGCCCAGCCGGACGGAGGCGGTCCGCCGGGGGTGGAACGGGTCGCTCACGTCGAACTGGAGGAGCTCGCCGGTCCCCCACGCGGACACGTACAGCCACCGGTCGTCGACGGACAGGTTGATGTCCGTGACCAGCGGTGGCACCGCCCCGAACGGCTTGAGCGCCGGGGGCAGGTCCTCGGGCGCGGCGGGCTCGGCCGGGATCGTGATCACCTTGCGGACGGCGAAGTCCGGACCGTCCCGGTGCCAGAGCCAGACGGACGCGGACAGGTCCGCCACGCTGACGACCACCCCGGCGAAGCCCCACGTCGCCTCGGGGTCGTGCGCGGGCCGCAGCTCCAGCACCATCTGGTGCTCGTCGCCCAGGTCCACCCGCTGGAGGTGACGACCGGTGCCGAGCTCCCAGAAGTGCAGCGCGTGGCCGTACCCGCGCCGGAGGAGGAGCTCCGCGTCGAGCCCGTTCTCGACCATCGACGGGGTGCCCCACTCGCTGGTCACCGCGATGTCGTGGCCCAGGTGCCACCAGACGTCGTACGCCAGGTGCTGCGGCCCCCGGTCGGTCTCCCAGGGGCGCAGCACGTCGAAGGTCTCGTGGTCGAGCAGGGCGACGCCGCCGGGCCCCTCGGCCCCGTAGGCGCCGCCCAGGCAGGAGAGGAAGACCCCGCCGGGGCCGCAGTGGAGGGTGTGGGGGCGTGAGTACCCCGCCTTGGCGGCCAGTTCGTCGGGCTCGATCACCTTCACCAGGCGCGGGCGGGCCGGGTCGGGGCGGGTGTCGAAGACGTGCAGCCGGGAGGAGCGCAGCCCGGGGAGGATCAGGAAGCGTCGCTGGGGGTCGCTGTGGCAGGCGTGGGCGAGCGCGCTGGAGCACGCGTTCCAGCCGAAGTGGTGGAGCTCGTCTCCCAGGTTGGGTAACCGTGCCGTGTTCACGACGCGCCCGTAGGAGGGCGAGCCGGGGTCGGTGTCCACGGTCATCAGCGCGTCGGGCTGCCGGGCCGTGCGGTCGAAACCCACGACGTAGGCGAGCTTCTCCGGTGGCGCGGCGACGGCTTCGGCAGGGGTGCGGTAGAGGGTGGGATCGCTGTGGGACAGGGAATCCGCCATGGCTGGTGAGGGTGCCACATCCCAGCGGGCGGGCCAAGGGAGCGTGCGGGCGTATACGGGAAGGGCGGCGGCGCCCCGGGGTGGGGTGCCGCCGCCCTTCGCGACGCGTGGGGGTTCTGTGGC
>NZ_JBTOLC010000003.1:0-264233 GCF_054551825.1 Streptomyces sp. L500 | reverse complement strand
TTGCCCTCGAGCGTCACGAGACTGACGTGGGTGCCGTCGTCCAGGGTTCGCGCGTTCTTGAAGTCGGCGGCGGGCCCGGTCGGCATGAGCACCTTGGAGTCCACCGGCGCCGCGGAGGCGCCGCCCCCGCCCTTCCCGTTCCCGCTCCCCTTCCCCTGCTCCGGCTGTTCGATCTTGCCGTAGCTGACGGGGTCGCCCTTGTCCGTGAAGGGGGGTATCTCGTAGTGGACCATCACGGGCCAGGCGATCAGCCCGAGCGCGACCACGCAGGCCACCACGACGGCCCACCGCTTGCCGCGCGAGGAACGGCGCCGCGGCGGTGGCGGTACGGCGCTCGGGGGCGCGTGGAGACCGGAAGGTGAATGCGTCATGGCGTCGCTCCGCTGGGGTCGGCTGCCCGACGAGCAGCACAGGGCACATGGCGAATGGATGTGCCCTGTGGGATGCGGGCGGGGACCCCGGCGTTCCAGGCGCGGGCCGTGAGTTTTTGCACAGCCATTACGCGGGCATTACCCGGCGATCACGCAAACGCTCGTTTCCGCGCGAACGTCAGCGCTGGGCGGCACCACGTCGCCGCGAGGCGACGACCAGCCCCGCACCCGCACCGAGGACGACGACGGTGCCGCCGACGATCCACGGGGTGGCGGAACCGGCGCCGGTGAAGGCGAGTTCGGAGCCGCCGCCGTTGGCGGAGGCCCCGGAGCCCTGGGCCGACGCGGAGGCGGAGGTGGAGGCGGACGGCTTCGCCGTGGCACCGGCAGCATCGCCCTGCTTGGGCTGCTCGGCCCCGCCGGCCGGCTTCGCCTGGCCGGCGGAGGCAGAGGCGGAGGCCGAGGCCGAGGGCTTGGCGCCCTTGTCGTCCTTGCCGCCGTCCTTGCCCTTGCCCGCTTCCCCGGCGGCCTTGTCCTTCTTGGCGGCCTCGTACTGGCCCACCTCGAGGAAGTGGTTGAGAGCCTCGTCCGTGTCGGCGCTCAACGCGTCGTAGGCAGCCTTGTGCACGGCAGGGCCACCGGCGCCACCGACCTGCGTGACCTTGATCCGGAGGTCCGTCTTACGGGCGAAGGGCAGCTCCTCCTCAAGGAAGCGCTTGATGGCCTCGGGGGTGCCCTTCTGCAGGGCGGCCTTGCCGTATTCCTTCACCGTGGGGCCACCGGAGTTGATGATCTGGGAGACCCGCACCTCGTCGTCGATCAGCCGCTGCTCGTGCTGACCGACCTCCAGGAACCGCGCGCGATCCTCGGGCGTACCGTCGAGCGCCTTCTGCGCGCCCTCGCGGACACCGACGCCGGAGCTCTTGTCGCCGAGGATCTTGAAGATGGCGATCCGGTTCTTCTCGTCCCGCTCGTCCGCCTCCCTCGAACCCCCGCCCGGCTTCGCGTCACCGGCCTTCTCCACCACCGGAACAGCGACGGGCTGCCCACCACCGGCGGCCACCGCCGGCGAGGAGAGCAGCACGGCCGGGGCGATCGCCACGGCCGCGACGAGGACCGACGCACGAGCCAACTTCATGTACGCACCTGCTTGTCATAAGAAACGGATAAATCTCCCGTCATGCTACGTCTGTTGATCAAGCCCAAACGAAACGGACCGGCACGGCGGCTCACCGCCCCCAAAACGCGGAAGGGGCGCCCGGATTCCTCCGGGCGCCCCTTCCGTGCTGCGTCAACGCAGCGCTGGCGGAGACTGTGGGATTTGAACCCACGGTGACATCGCTGCCACGACGGTTTTCAAGACCGTTCCCTTAGGCCGCTCGGGCAAGTCTCCACGCGTCGCCCACCGGGGGCGACGCGTGGACAGCCTACCGGGTACGCGGATTGGGAGTGGAGGCCCGGCCGCCACTGGATGGTCATGGGGCCGGCCGGTGGTCTAGGGGAAGAGCATGATCCCGAAGGCCAGCACCACGAGGACGGCGATGACGATGACGACGCCGATCCGCATGGGGTGGTGCGCCAGCGCGGCGCTTCCCGGTCTGCCTCCGCGCGGCCGGTCCTCCGGCAGTCGTGGGTTCTCCGGCCTGTCGTGTGTGTAGAAGTCGCCACCGGCCATGAGCGCACCTCCTGGTGGAGGTCGGCGAGCCCTCCCCGGGCAGGGGAGAGCTCCGGATGGGTGCTACACGGCCATTATGCGACTTTTGCCCGAAAAGCGAGAGGCTGGAGGCGGGCCAGGGGCCGGCGGGCGTCAGCCCACCTTGTCGCCGCGGCGCTCGCCCAGCGTGATCTCCGTCGTCGCCTGCTTGCCGTCGCGGACGTAGGTGACGGTGACCTTGTCACCCGGCTTGTGGGTCCAGATCTCGCTGATGAGAGTGGGGCCGCTGTCGATCGTGGTGTCGTCCAGTTTGGTGATGACGTCGCCCGGCTTGAGGCCGGCCTTGTCGGCCGGGCCGCCCGGGGTGACGGACTGGCTGCCGCCGTCGCCGCCGCCCGAGGCGATCCGGGCGCCGTTGACGTTGTCCTTCATGTTGACCGTCGCCGAGATGACCGGGTAGATCGGCGTGTGGTCCTTCATCAGCTGCTGGGCGACGTTCTTCGCCTGGTTGATCGGGATGGCGAAGCCCAGGCCGATGCTGCCGGACTGGCCCTGGCCGCCGCCGAATCCGCCGCCGCCGTTGCCCGCCGACTGGATGGCGGAGTTGATGCCGATGACCGCGCCCTGGGCGTTGAGCAGCGGGCCGCCGGAGTTGCCCGGGTTGATCGACGCGTCCGTCTGCAGGGCGCTCATGTACGAGGCCTGCCCGCCGCTGCCCCCGTCGCTGGAGGCGACCGGGCGCTTCTTGGCGCTGACGATGCCGGTCGTGACCGTGCCGGACAGCCCGAAGGGCGCGCCGATGGCGACCGTCGCGTCGCCCACCGCCGCCTTGTCGGAGTCGCCGAGCGGAAGCGGGGTGAGCTTGGCGCCGGAAGGGTTCTTCAGCTTGATGACCGCGACGTCGTAGCCCTGCGCGCGCCCCAGCACCTCCGCGTCGTAGTTCTTGCCGTCGGAGAACGTCACCGAGAGCTTGCCGCTGTCGGCGGCCGAGGCGACCACGTGGTTGTTGGTGAGGATGTGGCCCTGGGTGTCGTAGACGAAGCCCGTGCCCGTACCGCCCTCACCGTTGCTGCTCTGCGCCTCGATGGTCACGACGCTGGGCAGCGCCTTGCTCGCGATGTCCGCGACCGAACCCGGCGTACGGCTCTCGATCTTCGGGTCGCCGGAGGAGGAGACCGTCGTGGAGCTGTCGTCGCCCCCCTTGGCCGCCCAGTAGCCGACGCCGCCGCCGACACCGCCCGCGACCAAGGCCGCGGCGAGCACGGCCGCCACCAGGCCGCCCGACCGGCCGCGCCGCGGCGGCGGGGTCGGGGCGCCCCAGGGCGCGGCCGCCCCGCCGTACGGCGGGGGCGCCGCCGCGCCGCCGTACCACTGGCCGGCGTCCGGAGTGCCGGGCATGGGGACGCCGGTGGCGTTCGTGGCGTTGTACGCGGGCTGCGGCGGGCCGGCCGGGAACTGCGCGGTCGCGGCCTCGACCGGAGGTGTGATCGGGGGCGTGATCGGGGGCGTCTGCTGTCCGTACTCGGGCCCGGCGGCGGGATCCACGGCGGACGCGGCGGGCTCGGCGGGAGTAGAGGACGCGGCGGGCGCCGGTGCCTCCTTCTCCAGCGCTACAGGAGGCAGCTGCGTCGTCCGCTCCCCCGCCGGCGCCGGAGCGTCGGCTGGCGGTGATGTCGGAGACTCCGGCCGCGGCTCAGCCGCGGACGGAACGGAGGCGCCCTCGTTCTCGGTGCTCACTGTTGTCTCCTCTGTCCAATCCTCATGCCCGGCCACGATCACCAGGGTCCGCGTCCAGCCTTTCCCATGGCGCGTCAGGCCACCGTAAGCGGAGCCTGTGACCTCGGCCGCCGGTGCTTACTACCGACAAATCGTCCCCCATGCGCGATTGTGCCAGCCGGTGGCACCATAACGCGGTGACCCAAGAGCGCCACCTCCTCGACGTCGTCGCCCACCGCGGAGCCTCCGAGGACGCTCCGGAACACACCCTGGCCGCCTATCGCAAGGCGATCGAGGACGGCGCGGACGCCCTGGAGTGCGATGTGCGGCTGACCGCCGACGGGCATCTCGTCTGCGTCCACGACCGCCGGGTCAACCGCACGTCCAACGGGCGGGGCGCCGTGTCCACCCTGGAGCTGGCCGACCTCGCGGCCCTGGACTTCGGCTCGTGGAAGGCCGCGGCGGGCGAGCCCGAGGCGCCGGACCGCGACACCGACCCCGACCCGGCGCGGGTGAGCGGCCTCGCCGCCGACCGCGAGAGCACCTCCGTGCTCACCCTGGAGCGGCTGCTGGAGCTGGTCGCCGACTCCGGGCGCAGGGTCGAGCTGGCCATCGAGACCAAGCACCCCACCCGCTGGGCCGGCCAGGTCGAGGAGCGGCTGCTGGCCCTGCTGGACCGCTTCGGCCTGGCCCATCCGTCGCCGGACGAGCCCTCGCCCGTACGGGTGATGAGCTTCTCGGCCCGGTCCCTGCACCGGGTGCGGGCCGCGGCGCCCGCGCTGCCCACCGTCTATCTGATGCAGTTCGTCAACCCCCGCTACCGCGACGGCCGGCTGCCCCGGGGCGTGGGGATCGCCGGGCCCAGCATCCGCATCGTCCGCAACAACCCCGACTACGTGACACGGCTGCGCCGCGCGGGCAACGCCGTGCACGTCTGGACGGTGAACGAGCCGGAGGACGTCGAGCTGTGCGTCCGCCTCGGTGTGGACGCCATCATCACCAACCGGCCCAAGGCCGTCCTGACCCAGCTCGGCCGGAAGTAGCCGTCGTCGAACGTCGGCCTTGATCGGCCGTTCGGCTGATCCGGAGGCTCCGGCGCCATTACAAGGAGTGCACCGGCGCGTTCGGTGCGTATGCGGCCGTCGTGAGTGCCCCACCGGCCGGAGGTTGGCCGGTTTCCGGTCCAGTCCATTGGGGCATCCATCCCCTGACGTGGGGCAAAGGAGGTCTCGGGGGTGGCGTTGGTGGTGGCACAGGAGGTGCCCACGTCGTCGATCATGGCCGTACCCCATGGTCCTGCCGGTGTGGGCGAGGCGAGACACCGGATGCGCAAGGAATTGCGCGCCGGCGGGGTACCGGATTCGGTCATCGACGACGCGGTACTGATCCTTTCCGAGCTGCTCAGCAACGCGTACCGCCACGGGCGCCCGCTGAGCCGCGACGGCCGCGACAAGGGCGAGCGGGGCGCGGACGACCCCGGTCTCGTCAGGGCCGCCTGGCGGATGGACGGGCGCGGCAGGCTCACGGTCGAGGTGACCGACGGCGGCGGGCCCACCCGCCCCTTTCCGGCCACTCCCTCGGTCACCGCGCGCGGCGGCCGCGGACTGAACATCATCAACGCGCTCTCCCAGGACTGGGGCGTCCGCGACGCCACGGGCGAGGTGACGGTCTGGGCGGCGCTCTCCGCACGCGCCGGTTTCGCTACGCGCGTCGATCCCGGCCCGGCCGCCACCCTGGGTTTCCCCGGCCTCACCGAGTTCGGCGATCTGACCGGCCTGTCCGATCTATCCGATCTGACGTAGCCGCCCGGCCCGCTCGCTCGCCGCGTTGACGCGCGTAGCGAAACCGGCGCGTACGTACCGTCGTCGGCGCCGGCCCACCCCCATCGCCCCATCGCCCATCCCCCCGTCGGCCCGCGCGGCGCGCCCCCGTACGCGCCCGCCCGCGCGACCTCTCCCGCGTGCCCGGCCGTGCCGTCACAGCCGGGCGCTAGGCTCGCGCCCGCAGGCAATCGGCCTGCCTCGGAAATCGAGAAATCGACCAGCACCGGGCCCGCGCCACGCACCACCGCCGGACGGACAGACGGACGGACAGACGGGCACGGGCGGGCACGGACGCATTCGATCGGGAGACACGCACACCATGGCCAAGAAGCGCCGCCCCCAGACCAAGGCCGCCCAGCCGCACGCCGGTGACGTGGTGGTCCCCGTCGTCGGCGCCCGTGAGCCCTGCCCCTGCGGCTCGGGCCGCCGCTACAAGGCCTGCCACGGCCGTGCCGCCACCCAGGCCGCCGTCGAGCTGGTGCGGCGCCCCTTCGAGGGACTGCCCGGCGAGGCCGACTGGGTCGCCCTGCGCGAGCTGGTGCCCGCCGCGACGGTGGAGCTGAAGCTGAAGGACGGGCTGCCGGAGGGCGTGCCGTCGGTGACCCTGGCGACGGTGCTGCCGATGGCCTGGCCCGCCCTGCGCCGCGACAACGGCGCCGTGCTGCTGGGGCTGCAGAACGACACCGCGACCGGTGACCTCAGCCGCGACCTGGCCGACACCCTGCTGCGCGCCCTGAAGGCCGAGCCCGGCACCCCGGTCGCCGCCGAGCGGGGCGGCGCCGAGGGGCCGCGTCTCCAGGACCTGCTGGACCCGGCCGCCCCCTTCGAGCCCGTCGTCCACACGGGCTTCGAGTTCTGGGTGGAGAACGCGGAGGGCGCCACCGGTGAGGTCGCCGCTTCGCTGGAGCGGGCCAACGCCGCCGCGATCCCGACCGTCCGGCTCTCCGGCGTCGGCTCCGCCTACTGGTGCGAGACGCCGGAGAAGAACCACCTGCGCTGGGTGATGACCGAGCCGGAGGAGCGGCTGCTGGACGCCCTCGCGCGGCTGCACGCGGCCGGCACGAGCTCGCTCGGCGAGGGCACCCGCCTCGTCGGCTCGTTCCGCGCGCACGGGCTGACCGTGCCGGTGTGGGACCTGCCGTCCGCGATGCGCGCGGAGGACGTGCAGAAGCCGGCGGAGGCCCTCGCGGAGCGGCTGGCGACGGCGCTGGCGGACGAGACGCCGCTGACCCCCGAGGAGCGCCGCGCCCGCAGTGGCCTCACGAGCCGTCAGGTCACCCTGAACTGACGCCGCCTGGGACGGTCGGCGGGGCGGCCCGCCGATGACGATCACGCGAACTCCCGTGATCGTCATTCGGTCACGCCCCGCCGTCCGCCCCGCCACCCACCCGGAATCGGCCGCGCCGTCGAACAGGGCCGGATGGGGCACTTCCGGCGCCCCGGAACGGTAAACGACCGGTCAAGCCGCGTGACTCCTGTCACAACTCCCGCTGTCAGACCGGAAATCGGCGTCCGGAAATCCACGATCGAATTTGCGAACCGCAGATCTCTTGTTACCGTTCTAGGAGCCCGGTCGCTGGTGCATCCCCCGTCGCCAGCGACCGGGCGTTTCCATGCCCGGACGCCGAACGGGCGCCGAATGAGCGCCGAACGACCGTCGGCCGGACACCCGCCAGGCTCCCTCGATGCCGACCGGACGCCCATCAGGCTCCGTCCGCCGCCTCCCGGTAACTCTCCGGCGCCCGCCATCTCGGCCCGCGCCCGCTCCCGGCCCCTGAACAGCGGCCCGCCCCGCCTCGGACGCCACCGCGTACGCCCTGGGCGCGGCGATGCGCGTACGGGCTCACAGCCGGC
Source organism: Streptomyces sp. L500 (assembly GCF_054551825.1). NCBI lineage: Bacteria > Bacillati > Actinomycetota > Actinomycetes > Kitasatosporales > Streptomycetaceae > Streptomyces > Streptomyces sp. L500. Next base: position 256,815 of record NZ_JBTOLC010000003.1, on the reverse strand, counting down.
CCAGGGGGCGCCCGCAGCGGACTCCCGCCACCCCGCGGGGTGAACGCCCCGTAGGCCCCCGGCGCGAGCCCGGACTAACCGTCCTCGGGCGCCGCCGAGTTGCTCCCGGAGCGGAGGAGGAGCTTCCCATCCGGTGAAGCGATCTCCGAGACCGCCGCATACGAGCCATGTCCGCGCACGGTCCGCTCGTGGGGGGTCTCGCACATGTCCGGATCATCGGTTGCGGCGAGCTCGCAGTTCACCTGCACCGTCCGGCCGTCGGGGGCCATCAGGGTCAGCACGCCGACCAGGGGCGCGCCCGTCGCGTTGCGGTAGTACGTGCGGGCCCAGGTGTCCCGGTCCCGTTCGAGGACGCAGGTCTGAGCCTCCACGCCCTCCGGCGAACCGAGTTCGGGACCGCACCGGGTGGCGCCCGCGAGGCCCGTGCCCAGGGCCGGAGCGAACGGGTCCGCCGGGTCGCGGCCGTCGGCGGCGCCCTGCCCGAGGGAGCCGCGCGCGGATCCCGGCGTGCCGAATCCGGCCGGGCGCGGGCCGCCCGCCGCACCCCGGGCACCGGCCCGCGCGGCATCCCCGCCGGCACGTTCCCGGCCGGCGCCCCTTCCGGATTCCGCCCCGGCGGCCCCCAAAGCCCCGGACGCTCCCGAAGCGCCGGAATCCGGCTTGGTCCGGGCCTTCTCCCGGCCCGCCACCCCCGCCGGGCCCGCCGCGGCGACGGCCAGCGGCAGCACCACCGCCAGCACCACCGCGCTCGCGAGCGCGATCATCCGGAGATTCGCCGCGCGCTGCCCGGTCGCGCCGGGAACACTGCCGGGAACACTGGACGCACGCACCATGGGACCACCTGCGACTCGCCACGGGCGCTCGAGCGCGCGACCGCGGGACACGGAACGGATTTCGCGGCGCGGTACGCCTCAAGGGCCCCGCACCGATGACCCCGGTACGGACCCGCGCGAACCCTCGCCCCGCCGGGCCGACGGCGCCTTGTCAGGCGCCCGGCACTGCCCGGATCCCGAACATACGGGCACGACGCGGCCCTTCGGGGCCTCGCGCGGCCGTTTCCTGCGCTTCTCTCCCCGGCTTACACCCGGAAGAGTGAGTCCCGGACGAGTGAGTCCGAGGAGAGAGCGAGTCCGAGGAAAGAGCGAGGAGTGCGAGCGCGTGCGTCTCCCGTCCGTACGCGCTCCTGAAGCCGGCCAGGCCCCCGCCGAGCCCCCGGGTACGCCCGGGGACGGGCTCAGCGCCCCGGCCCCAGTACCCCGGTGCCTCAGCGGCCCCAGTGCCTCAGCACCCCGGTGCCTCAATGCCCCAGTGCCTCAGTGGACCAGCGCCTCAGTGGGCGAGCCTGGTGCCGCCGCCCTGGCTGCCCGTGGCGCCGACGGTCTGCTCGACCAGGACGTCGATGACCGTGGCCACATCGGGCAGCCAGGGCCGGGCCAGACCGTCGAGCCGCCGCTTGGAAGCGGAGCGTCCGCCTCGCCCGGCGGTGGCGCCCGCCGGCCTCGGGGCCCGCTCCCAGCGCACCCGGCCCGCGCCCGTGGGCGAGGGCGGCAGCACGGCGTACCCGCCCTCACCATGGAAGCGCAGCGCCCCGGGCACCCAGTCCTGGCTGTGCAGGAGTTCGCCGAGGACTTCGAGCGAGTAGGGCGCCACCAGCAGGGACCAGCGGGTGGGGGTGGCCACCACCGGGCCGAGCCGGACGCCCGCCCTGTCGAACGCGGCCAGCGCGCGGGCACCGGCCACCGCCGGCAGGCTCACCGCGCACGGCGCCCGGCCGCCGGTGGCGAGGACCACGGGCGCCTCCGGGCGATTGGTCCACCACCAGCGGACCATCCTGGCGTCGGTGGTGGCCGCCAGCAGCCCCGGGTCGAAGGGGTGGGCGCCGGGGACCGCGCAGTCCGGGTCGGGGCAGCCGCACTCGCGTACGCGGCCGATGCCGGGCCGCAGGCCGACACCGGGGAGCACGGGCCACTGCCACTCCGTCGCGTAGGTCAGGGCCGCGGTGAGTACGGCCGAGCGGCCGGCCCGCCGGAGGGAGAGCTTGCGTCGCCTTCCGAGGATCTCGCGCATGAGCGCTCGTTCCTTTCCGTGAACGCCGAAGGTGGGCCCTTGCCCGTCGGCAGGGGCCGTATTGCACGTACATGACGCTGAGCGGTGCAGGGGTGCTGCTGGAACTGCGGAACTGCGGGAACTGCAAGAACTGCGGAAGCATTGCGGGAATTGCGTGTAGTCCCCGCGAAACGAGGGGACTACATGGCACTACGGGCACTGCTCGGCGCGGACCGCGCCGCGCCGTGGCTCCCGGACCGGCACACCACGTGGATCAAAGTCACTGCGCGTACGACGCAGCGCATCACGCCACGGGCCGAGCGTGAAACCTGGCGGGGGGTGGCGCGCGCATGGCGCTTCGTGCTGAGCCGGTGCGCCCCTCGCCTGCGGCATGGGTTGCCCCACGCCGCTCGGGGATGGGCGTGGCCGTTGACCGATAAGACGCTCGGGCCCGCCGCCGGGTTGCGGGGCGGCCCCAACTGCCGCTGCCCTTCTCCGAGTACGTACCCACCACGGTGGATGTGACGCGCTGCTGGAGCGAGGCCAGTCGATCGCAATTCCAGGGCCACGGCACTATTTTCCGGCCAAACTTCGGGGAACTTCGACGAGGGCGGAAGCCTCACCAGACACCATGAATCCCACTGGTCCAATGCTGGACATCCCCTTGCCCGGGCGTGTACATGTGGAGCACTGATAGCGCGCAACACGACAGGGGGTTTGCGGTGCTATTGAGCGGAACACCCAGGCCAACCCACTGGTCGTGCGGGCCCGGCGGGCCACCCCGGGCCTGCTCCCGGACGGGTCCCGGGAGCGGCCGCGCACGCCCCCGCCCGGGCGGCTCGCCATGACCAGCCCCCACCCGCCGAAAGTGGCCGGAATCAATCCACCGGTCCCGGCTCCCGCGCACACTTCCGCCCCCGCGGTCCCCACTCCCCCCACCGCTCCCGAGGCGTCCTCCCCCGCCTCGGGCACCCTCTTCCAGGACCGCCTCGCCGGCTGGGTCTCCGACCTGACGACGCTCCACGAGCTGACCGAGCGGCTCAGCCGCACCGCCGACCTCGACGCCGCCCTGCGCGAGCTGCTCCGCGCCGGGGCCTCCCTGGTGGGAGCCGGACGCGGCCTCGTCACCCTCCACCCGGACTCCGGCACCGGGCACCCGGTCACCGTCGGCCTGGGCCTCGGCCACGCCGACATCGGCCACATCGAGACCATCCCCCCGGCCCCCGCCCCCCGGACCCACGGCCCGTACCGCGTCCCGGACGACGCCGGCCCCCACAGCAGCCCGTACGTACGCCTCCTCGACGACCTCCCGCCCGAGGGCGACCGCAGCGGCAGGATCCACCCCGACATCCCGGGCGAGGACGACCTCGACCCCCGGTACCGCGAGGTCGCCGCCCGGCTCGGCTACGCCGCCAGCTACGCCCTCCCCCTGGAGTCGGCGGCGGGGCCGCCGTCCGGCCCGGAAGCGGACGCGCCGCCCGGCGCGGGGCGCGTCGGCGCGGCCGTATGGCTCTACGACGAGCCCGCCGAGCCCAGCGAGCGCCAGCGCCACCTGGCCGGCCTCTACTGCGGCTACGCCGCCGAGCACCTCGCCCGGCTCATCGAGCTGACCGGCGCCCGCGACGCCGTGGCCGTCCTCCGCGAGGAGCTGCTGCCCAGCAGGCTCCCCCGCATCCCCGGCATCCGCCTCGCCGTCCGCCACCGCACCGGGCCCCGCGGCGGCGGGAACTGGTTCGACGCGCTGCCGCTGCCCGAGGGCGCGCTGGGGCTCGCCATCGGCGGCATCACCGATTCCGGCCCCGGAGCGGTCGCCGCGACGGGCCGGCTGCGGGCCTCCCTGCGCGCGTACGCCGTGATGGAGGGCGAGGATCCGGTGGCCGTCCTCTCCGACCTGGAGCTGCTGCTCAGACTGACCGAGCCCGCCCGCACGGCGACGGCCCTCTTCGCCTACTGCGAGCCCCCCGGGACCCTCCCGGGCGAGGGCCGGGGCAGAAAGGTCGTCGTCGCCGGGGCGGGCCACTGCTCACCGCTGATCGTCGGCCCCGGCCGGGTCGAGTACGTGGAGACCTCCCTCTCGGCCCCGCTCGGCATGCTGGCCTGCTGGGAGGCGCCCAGCGTGGAGATCGAACCGGAACCCGGAGAAACGCTCCTCTTCTACAGCGACAGCCTGCTCCACCGCACCGGGGACAGCATGGACCGGGCCTTCGCCCGGCTGCGCTCGGCGGCGGCGACCGTCCCCCGGTCCGCCCGGCGCGACCCGGAGGCCATCGCGGACCACGTGCTGCGCACGGTCCTGCCCGAGCCGGAGGGCGGCGACCCGGCGGACCCGGCGGAGGACGTCGTGCTCCTGGTGGCCCACTTCGAATGACGGTCCGCTCGAATGGCGGTCGGCCGAATGACGGTCCGCTCGAATGACGGTCCGCTCGAGTGACAGTCCGCTCGAGTGACGGTCCGCACAACCTTCTCGAGGGCATTCCACCGCACATACGATGGAAAGCGGCCCCGTTCGAGGAGGAAAGCCAGTGACCGAGCAGCCCGCACCCGAAAACCCTGAAGGTGACGAGCCGATCAAGCAGCGGAAGAACGGCCTCTACCCGGCCGTCTCCGCCGAGCTCGCAGACAACATGAAGTCCGGCTGGGCCGACACCGAGCTCCACGATCTGCGGCCGATACCCCAGGCCGCCGAGACCGCGCGGCGCCGCGCCGAGCTCTCCGCCCGCTTCCCGGGCGAGCGCCTGGTGATCCCGGCGGGCAACCTGAAGACCCGCTCGAACGACACCGAGTACGCCTTCCGCGCCTCGACCGAGTACGTCTACCTCACCGGCGACCAGACGCAGGACGGCGTCCTCGTCCTGGAGCCCACCGGAGAGCAGGGCCACGAGGCCACGATCCACCTCCTGCCCCGCTCGAACCGCGAGAACGGCGAGTTCTGGCTGGACGGCCAGGGCGAGCTCTGGGTCGGCCGCCGCCACAGCCTCACGGAGGCCGAGCGGCTGCTGGGCGTGCCCGCCCACGACGTCCGCGAGCTGGCCGGCACCCTCGCCGGGGCCACCGGCCCGGTCCGCGTCGTCCGCGGCCACGACGCCGGCGTCGAGACGGCCCTGACCGACAAGGTCACCGCCGAGCGCGACGAGGAGCTGCGCGTCTTCATCAGCGAGCAGCGCCTGGTCAAGGACGGCTTCGAGATAGCCGAGCTCCAGAAGGCCGTCGACTCCACCGTCCGCGGTTTCGAGGACGTCGTGAAGGTTCTCGACAAGGCCGAGGCCACGAGCGAGCGGTACATCGAAGGAACGTTCTTCCTGCGCGCCCGCGTCGAGGGCAACGACATCGGCTACGGCTCCATCTGCGCCGCCGGCCCGCACGCCACCACCCTCCACTGGGTGCGCAACGACGGCCCGGTCCGCTCCGGCGACCTGCTGCTGCTCGACGCCGGCGTGGAGACGAACAGCCTCTACACCGCCGACGTCACCCGCACGCTGCCGGTCAACGGCACGTACACCGAGCTCCAGCGCAAGATCTACGACGCGGTGTACGAGGCCCAGGAGGCCGGCATCGCGGCGGTGAAGCCGGGCGCCAAGTACCGCGACTTCCACGACGCCGCCCAGCGCGTCCTCGCCGAGAAGCTCGTCGAGTGGGGCCTCGTCGAGGGCCCGGTCGAGCGCGTCCTGGAGCTCGGCCTCCAGCGCCGCTGGACCCTCCACGGCACCGGCCACATGCTCGGCCTGGACGTCCACGACTGCGCGGTCGCCCGCACGGAGACCTACGTCGACGGCGTCCTGGAGCCCGGCATGGTGCTGACCGTGGAGCCCGGCCTGTACTTCCAGGCCGACGACCTGACCGTGCCCGAGGAGTACCGGGGCATCGGCGTCCGCATCGAGGACGACATCCTCGTCACCGAGGACGGCAACCGGAACCTCTCCGCCGCCCTGCCGCGCACGTCCGCCGACGTCGAGGCGTGGATGGCCGGCCTGAAGGGCTGAGCCGGACGCCGGACGCCGGACCACCGGCACCCGGACGACCGAAGAGCCGCGGCCTCCCCCGAGGGGCCGCGGCTCTTTCGTGTGTATGGCCGTTCAAGCACTACTTGTCGGCGGTCAGCACGCCGGCCTGGCCCCAGCTCTCCGCCGGGGTCTCCTGGATCCACACCTGCACGGCCTCGGCGGGGATCCGGTAGGCGTCGACGAACGCGTCGGTGATGCGCTGGACGAGGTCGCGCTTGAGCTCGATGGAGCGGGGGCCCTGCTGGACGGTCACGATGGGCACGGGACGCCTCCTGAAAATCGCGGTGTCTCCCGGCGGTTCCGGGTCGTTCACCGGTGTGGCCCCAGTCCATCGCGCGGCGGTCCGCCGAACCAGAAGCACTCGGAGCCCGCAGCGATCACGAATCGTGATCGTCGGCGCGGGCCTCCGGGCCGGCGCACGCCTCCAGCAGGGCGTCGAGACAGGCGGCCGCGGACGCATGATGGTCTCAGGGGCTTTCCCACGACGAGGGAGGTGCCGGGCCATGACGAAGTTCATGGACGTCCATCACGGCATGCAGGGCATCACCGAGGATCAGCTCGCCGCCGCGCACCGCGCCGACCAGGCGATCGAGCGCGCGGAGGGCGTGCGCTTCGAGCGCGCGTGGGCGGACCCGAAGTCGGGGACCGTCTACTGCCTCTCCGAGGCGCCCTCGGCGGAGGCGGTCAAGCGCGTCCACGAGCGAGCGGGCCACCCGGCCGACGAGATCCATCAGGTGCCGCTGGAGGTCTCCTGAGCGGAGAGAAGCCTCGCCGGGACTTACGACGCCCGCAGCAGCGCCGCGGCCGCCGGGCCGCCCTCCCGCCACTTGAGGATCTTGTCAAAGCTGACGACCGCCCCCGCCCGGCCCGGGCGGTTGCGGACCCGGACGTGGTCGGTGAGGGACGCGATAAGGAAAAGACCCCGGCCGTGCTCGTCATGGACGGCGGCCGGGGTCCTGGTGTGCGCGCGGGCCGGGTGGCGGCGCGGGGACCGGGGGCGTTCGGCGAATCCGGGGCCGGAATCGGTCACCTCGATGCGACAGGTGTCGCCGTCGATCAGGGCCGTCACGCGATAGCCGGTGGAGGCGTCACCGCCGTGCTCGACGGCGTTCGCACACGCCTCGCTGAGCGCCACGGCCAGGTCGTACGAGGTATCGGGGTCGACGCCGGCCGTCTCCATGGCACCGATCAGCAGCCGTCGGGCGAGCGGAACGCTCGCGGCCTCGCGCCGCAAGTGGAGTGACCACCAAATGCTCATGCTCAGCCTCCTGGCTGCGGCTCGACATACCGATACCTATAGCCACGGGGCGCGCCGCATAAGCCTGTCGGCTGTGTGAGACCGCTCATTCGGCCGACGCGCCACGCGGGTGGGGGCGTGTATGGACGGGGCGGTGGTGACCGGGCGCGTCAGGGGGACGAGCCGGACACCCTGCCGTAGGGACCGCGTACGGGCGGTGGGATGATGGCGCGGTCATGCCTCTCCCCGTCGCGCGCGCCGGCGCCGATCTGCGACTGATCCGGGCCGCGGTGTTCACCGCGGTCTGTGTCGTGCTGTCCGCGGGCGGGCACGTGCTGGCGTCCTGCGCGAAGGTGCCGCTGTGGACCCTGGTCGCGGCGGGCGCGGCGGTCTTCGCCGTGGCCGCGCCGCTGGCCGGACGGGAGCGCTCGCTGCCGGGCATCGCGGCCGCGCTGGCCGTGGGCCAGCTCGCGCTGCACACGCTCTTCGCGCTCGGGCAGCACGGGGCGCGGGGCGCGGACGCCGCGGCCGCCCATCGGGCGGGCGCCGACGGCCACTTGATCGACTTCGCCGGGCAGTTGCTCTGCGACCAGCGGCCGATGTCCGCCGACCGGGCCCGTCAGGTGATCACCGACGCCGGCCTCGACCCGGCCGTCCACGCCCCGGCCGCCGCGTCCACTCCGGGTGGCGGCGCGGGTTCCGGCGCCGGTTCGTTCGTCCACGCGCTCCTGCCCTCCCCCGCCATGGCGTTGGGTCACGTCCTCGCGGCCCTGGCCCTGGGGTGGTTGCTGCGGCGCGGTGAGGCCGCGCTGTGGCGTCTGGTGCGGCTGTCGGCCGAGTCGGCGCGCGGTGTCGCGGAGTCCGCGCTCGTCCGGGCGCTGGCGCTCGCGCTGCTGCCGTTCGTCCGGGCGCTGGGCGCGGAGCCGCTCGCGGTGCCCCGGTCGTGGACGGCCGCGCGGGAGACGCGTCCGGCGCGGGAGGCCGAGTGGCGGCACGTCGTGATCCGGCGGGGGCCGCCGCGCCTCGCCCTCGCGGCCTGACGGCACGACGCATCGCTTTCCACCACCCGGCAGGGCGGGGGAGGGTGTTTCGCGCTGTCCCCGCATGCGCGCCATCCCCTTCCGTTCCCTCCTGCCAGTGGAGAGTTTTCCCATGACCTCGATCCGTCGTATCCGCGCCGCCCGTGCCTCCCTCGTCGCCGGTGCGACCGCCGGTGGCCTGCTGCTGTTCGCCGGTCCCGCCTTCGCGCACGTGAGCGTGCAGCCCGGCACCGCCGAGAAGGGCGGCTACAGCACCATCGCCCTCAAGGTGCCCAACGAGAAGGACAACGCCTCGACGGTGAAGCTGGAGCTCACCCTCGACCCCAAGCACCCGCTGGTCTCCGTGATGCCGCAGGCCGTTCCGGGGTGGGACGTGAAGGTCGAGAAGACCAAGCTCGACAAGCCCGTGCAGATGCACGGCAAGTCGATCGACGAGGCCGTCAGCAAGGTCACCTGGACCGGCGGCAAGATCGAGCCCGGTCAGTTCCAGCAGTTCCCGCTGTCCGTCGGCCAGCTGCCGACGGACGCCGACGAGCTGGTCTTCAAAGCGCTCCAGACGTACTCCGACGACGACGTCGTCCGCTGGATCGACCCGTCCAAGCCGGGCGGCGAGGAGCCCGAGCACCCGGCTCCCGTCCTCAAGCTCGTCGCGAAGGGCACCGCCGCGGGCGGCGGCGACCACCACGACGACGCCGCGAAGGACGACAAGAAGGACGACAAGAAGGTGACCGCCACCGCCGAGGAGAAGAAGAGCGACGGCGGCAGCGACACCACCGCCCGCGTCCTCGGTGTCGTCGGCATCGTCGTCGGCGCCGCCGGCGCCGCCTTCGGCGTGCTCGCCGGGCGCCGCCGCCGCGACTCCGCCGCCTGACACCCGTACCGCGGCCGACAGGGCACGCACGCCCTGCCGGTCGGCGACACCGACCACCTCTGGAGAAGCACTCCATGCGCACCAAGATCCTCGGCGCGGTCCTCGCCGCGACGGCCGCGCTCACGCTGACGGCCTGCGGCGGCTCGGGCGACGGCGGCGGCGACAAGCCCGCCGCCGATGTCTCCGCCGAGCCGAAGAAGGCCGGGGCGATCACCCTGGACAACGCCAAGGCCAAGCCGGACCTGGTCCTGACGGACACGTCCGAGAAGAAGTACGAGCTGGTCAAGGAGACCAAGGGCCGTCCCGTCCTGCTCTACTTCGGCTACACCTACTGCCCCGACGTCTGCTCGACGGTCGTCTCCGACATCGCCGCCGCCGAGAAGAAGCTGCCCAAGGCCGACCAGGAGAAGCTCCAGGTCGTCTTCGTCACCACCGACCCCGAGCGGGACACCCCCAAGCGGATCCGCGAGTGGCTCGACGCCCAGGGCGGTCAGGACATAGTCGGCCTGACCGGCGACTTCGCGACGATCCAGGCGGCCGCCAAGCCGCTGGGCATCCTCGTCGAGCCCGCCAAGAAGGAGAAGGACGGTTCCGTGACCGTCAGCCACGGCGCCGAGGTCGTCGGCTTCTCGCCGAAGGACGACGCCGGCCACTGGATCTACACCGCTTCCACCACGTCCGACCAGTACGCCCAGGATCTCCCGAAGATCGTCAAGGGGGAGAACCCGTGATGCGCCCGAAGAAGATGAACAAGGCCACCGTCGCCACCGCCACCGCCCTGCCGCTCGTCCTCGCGGGCGGGCTGCTGCTGATCACCGGCTGCCAGTCGGAGAAGGACCGCCTGTCCGTCTCCTCCGGCAAGCCCGAACTGGCCGTCAGCGGCGCCTATCTGCCGGAGCCCGCGATGGCCGACATGGCCGCCGCGTACTTCACCGTCGAGAACGACGGCGGCGAGGCCGACCAGCTGGTCGGGGTCACCAGCCCGCTCTCGTCCGACATCACGATGCACACCACCGAAGGCTCGCAGATGAAGCACGCGGCGAAGCTGGAGGTGCCCGCCAAGGGCAAGCTGTCGCTGTCGCGCGGCGGCACCCACCTGATGCTGGGCAAGCTCGACCACAAGCCGCGGGTGGGGGAGAAGATCGAGTTCACCCTGCGCTTCGCCACCTCGGCGCCGATCAAGGTCAAGGTGCCGGTCGAGAGCGCGACGTTCCGCCCCAAGGGCTGACGCGGCGATGAGGACCCGGACCGCCGTACGACGCGCCGTACGACGTGGAGTGCCGCTTCCCGGCGCGCTCCTCGTCGCCTTCCTCGCCGCGCTGTTGGGCACGCTGACGCTCGGCGCGGGCACCGCGTCCGCGCACGCGGCGCTCACCGCCACCGACCCGGCCGACGGGTCGGTGGTGCCCTCGGCGCCCGCGCGGGTCACGCTCACCTTCTCCGAAGGGGTGCTGCTCAGCCCCGACTCGGTGCGGGTCCTCGACCCGCGCGGCGAACGCGTCGACGCGGGCAGGCCGCAGCACGACGGCGGACGGTCCGGGACCGCGACCGTCGCGCTGCGCGCCGGGATCGCCGACGGCACGTACACGGTGGCGTGGCAGGCGGTCTCGGCGGACAGCCATCCGGTGGCCGGGGCCTTCACGTTCTCGGTCGGCGCGCCGTCGAAGACGACCGTGACCGTCGACTCGGCGGCCACGCGCACCGATCCGGCCGTCGCCGCCTTCTACGCGATCGGCCGGTACGCGGCGTACGCGGGCTTCGTCCTGCTCGTCGGCGGCTGCGTCTTCGCCGGGGTGTGCCGCTCGTCGCGGGCGGTGCAGCGCGTGGCGGTGGGCGGCTGGATCGCGCTGTTCGTCTCGACGGTGGCGCTGTTGCTGCTGCGGGGCGCCTTCACGAGCGGCAAGGGGATGGGATCCGTCCTCGATCTGTCGCTGCTGGGCGGCGTGTTGTCCACCAAACCGGGGGCGGCGCTGCTGTCGCGTCTGCTGCTGCTGAGCGCGGCGGCGGTGTTCCTGGCGGTGCTGTTCGGCACGTACGCGCAGGAGGACGACGGACGGGGCCGGTCCGGTGACGGTGGCGGTGGCGGTGCCACTGCCGGTGGTCCTACGCTCGGCCGCCGCAGGGACATCGCCTGGGGGCTCGGCGTCGGGGGCACGCTCGTCGCGGGCGGCCTGGCGGCGACCTGGGCACTGGCCGAGCACGCGTCGGCGGGCCTCCAGCCGTGGCTGGCGATGCCGGTGGACGTGGCGCACCTGCTGGGCGTCGCGGTGTGGCTGGGCGGGCTGGCGGCGCTGCTGGCCACGCTGTGGTCGGGCGAACGGATCCGGCGGACGGCGGTCGAGCGCTTCTCGCGGATGGCGTTCGTCGCGGTCTGCGTGCTGGTGGCGACCGGGCTCTACCAGTCGTGGCGGCAGGTCGGTTCGTGGGACGCGCTGACGGGCACGGAGTACGGGCGCTGGCTGCTGGTGAAGGCCGGGCTGGTGGTCGCCATGGTGGGCGTCGCGTTCCTCTCCCGGCGCTGGACGGGCCGCCTCGTGGACGCGCCCGAGTCCAGGCGGCCGACGGTCCGGAAGAAGCCGGGGGCCGGCGCGAAGCCGGCGCGGGGAGCGGCGAAGCCGCCGTCGGGCGCGGGTGCCGCACCGGCGTCGGGCGCCGACGACGCCGAAACCGTGTCCGGCGCGAAGGGCACGAAGGGCGCGCAGGGCTCCACTGCCGGCTCCGCCGACGCCGCTCACACCGCTGACGCCGTCGACTCCGTCCGCGCCGCGCAGCTCGCGCGGCAGCGGGCGGCGCGGGAGAAGGCCGCCGGGCGGCGCGTGCGGGACGCGGACACCGGCCGCACCGGGCTGCGCCGGTCCGTCCTCGCCGAGGCGGGCGTCGCCGTCGTCGTGCTGGCCGTCACCACCGCGCTCACCGGCACCCAGCCCGGCCGGGCCGAGACGGAGCAGCGCCGGGCGACGGCGGGCCGGACGGCCGCGCCGTCGGCGGCCCGGCCCGCCGACGTGCGGATCGCCTACGACACGGGCGGCACGGGCGGCCGGGGCACGGCGCGCGTCACCGTCGACCCCGCCCGCACGGGGGCCAACACCCTCACCGTCACTCTGACGGACCCGTCCGGGCGCCCCGTGGACGTACCGGAGCTGACACTGTCCATGACCGAGAAGGAAAAACAGATCGGTCCCCTGCGGGCCGCGCTGGAGCGTCAGTCCGCCGGACTGTGGAAAGCCAAGGATTTCCGGCTGCCCATGGCCGGCGACTGGCAGCTGTCCCTGACCGTACGGACCTCGGACATCGACCAGGTCACCGAGATCGAGAACGTGAAGATCATCTGATGGCTGACACGACTGACACCACGGCCGGCGGAGTCGCCGGGGACGACACACGCCCGATCAGCGGCAGGACGGGCGCCAAGGCGAGCGGCGGCAAGCCGGGCGGCGGCAAGCGCGCCGGGAAGCGCGCCGCCGCGACCGCCGCACGCTCCGGCAGCACCGGACCGGGCGGCCCGGCCAAGGGCCGCACCCGGCCCGACAAGAGCACCGGCGGCCCCGCCAAGGACGCCCCCGCCGAGACCGGCGGCGGCGCCGGGAGCTCCCGTACCGCCGGCGAGCCGGAAGCGGCCACCGCCACCCCCGGCGCACCGGTCGACGGCGTCTCCCGCCGGCGACTGCTGGGCACGGCGGGCGCCGCCGGCGCGGCCGCGCTCGTCGTGGGCGGGGTCGCGGGGGCCACCGGGTCCGAGGCGGTGCGCGGCAAGCCCACACCGCTGACCGACGTCGGCTCGGGCGTCGTGCCCTTCCACGGCACGAACCAGTCGGGCATCGTCCAGCCCGCGCAGGCGCACGGCCATCTGATCGCCTTCGACCTCACCGGCGGAACCGACCGCAGGGGCGCCGTCGCGCTGATGCGCCGCTGGTCCGCGGCGGCGGCGGAGCTGATGGCCGGCCGGCCGCCCCAGGGTGACGACTCCGGTGTCGCCCTCGACGCCGGCCCGTCGTCCCTGACGGTCACCTTCGGCTTCGGCCGCACGTTCTTCGACCGCGTCGGGCTGACGGACCGGCGGCCCGACGCGCTGGAGCCGCTGCCCGCCTTCACCGCCGACGCCCTCGACGGCAAGCGGAGCAACGGCGACCTGTGGGTGCAGATCGGCGCCGACGACGCGCTGGTCGCCTTCCACGCCCTGCGGCTGCTCCAGAAGGAGGCGGCGGGCTCGGCACGGGTGCGCTGGCAGATGACCGGCTTCAACCGCACGCCGGGCGCGACCGCGCAGCCGATGACCGGCCGCAATCTGATGGGCCAGATCGACGGGACGAACAACCCGAAGCCATCGAGCGCCGACTTCGCCCGGAAGGTCTTCGTGCCGGACGGCCAGCAGGGCGCCGACTCCTGGATGGCGGGTGGCTCGTACGCGGTCGTCCGGCGCATCCGGATGCTGCTGGACAGCTGGGACAACCTGTCGCTGGAGCGGCAGGAGCGGGTGATCGGCCGCCGCAAGTCCGACGGCGCGCCGCTGTCCGGCGGTACGGAGACCACGCGCGTGGACCTCGACAAGATGGGCGCGGACGGCGCGCTGGCCATCCCGGGCGACGCCCACATCCGGGTGGCGGCCCCGGCCAACAACCGCGGCGCGGCGATGCTGCGGCGCGCGTTCTCCTACCACGACGGTTTCCTCGACGACGGTGCGCCGGACGCCGGCCTGCTGTTCATCGCCTGGCAGGCGGATCCGCTCAAGGGCTTCGTCCCGGTGCAGCGGAAGCTGGACCGCGGCGACGGCCTCTCCCGATTCCTCCGCCACGAGGCCAGCGCCCTCTTCGCCGTCCCGGGCGGCTGCGAGGAGGGCGGCTACGTGGGCCAGCGCCTGCTGGAGGGGTGACGGGCGGGGGTCCCAGGGGCCGCACGGCCTCCGGGACCCCCGATCCGCCGGATCGGTAGGGTGGGCGACCGAGCCATCCGTGCCCCTTCCGGAGGAAACCATGAGGTCGGCAACCCGCTACACCTACCTCGGCCCCGAGGGCACGTTCACCGAGGCCGCCCTGCGCACCCTTCCCGAGGCGGCCACCCGCGAGCTGGTCCCCATGGTCTCCGTGCCCGCCGCGCTCGACGCCGTGCGCTCGGGCGAGGCCGCGGCCGCGCTCGTGCCGATCGAGAACTCGGTCGAGGGCGGCGTCACCGCGACCCTCGACGAACTCGCCACCGGCGAACCGCTGATGATCTACCGCGAGGTGCTGCTGGAGATCGCCTTCGCGCTCCTGGTCCGTCCGGGCACCCGGCTGACGGACGTCAAGACGGTGACCGGCCACCCGGTGGCGCAGCCGCAGGTGCGCAAGTGGCTGGCGGCCAACCTGCCGGACGCGGTGTGGGAGTCGTCCGCGTCCAACGCGGACGGCGCGCGGCTGGTCCGCGAGGGCCGCTACGACGCGGCGTTCGCCGGGGAGTTCGCGGCGGCGACGTACGGGCTGGAGCCGCTCGTCACCGGCATCCACGACGCGGAGAACGCCGAGACCCGCTTCGTCCTGGTCGGCCGCCCGGCGCGGCCGGCGGCGCGGACGGGGGCGGACCGGACGTCGCTGGTGATGTGGCAGCGGGACGACCACCCGGGCGCGCTGCTGGAGTACCTCCAGGAGTTCGCGGTGCGGGGCGTGAACCTCATGCGGATCGAGTCGCGGCCGACCGGCGAGGGCATGGGGCGCTACTGCTTCTCCGTCGACTGCGAGGGGCACATCACGGACCGCCGGGTGGCCGAGGCGCTGATGGGGCTGAAGCGGACGTGCGCCGAGGTACGGTTCCTGGGTTCGTACCCGCGTGCGGGTGCCTCGGGCGCGGGTGCCGGGGGTGCCGCCCGGGGTGAACAGCCGGACGAACGTCCGGGGACGACGGACGGCGACTTCGTGGCGGCGGCGGACTGGCTGGCGCGCTGCCAGGACGGCCGGGCCTGAGCGGCCGCCTTCCCAGGCCGTCCCCAGGTTCCCCGTCCCCAGGCCGTCCCGGGTTTCCCACAGGGTTACCCACAGAGTTATCCACAGGCAGTTCTCGACCTGGGGATAAGTCGATAGAGCGAGAGTCCTGGGAAGCCGTATAAAACGGGCAATGGTCGACAAAGCCCTCTGGCGCCCTGGCGCGGCCGTCCACAGCCACCGATTCCCGCGACTGCTACCCATCCGTCAGTCGAAATGCCTCGAACAACCCTTTAGGGGGAGTGAACGCCACCCCAAAGAGTGGCCGTAAGAGGTTTGCCTCATGAAACTCTGACGAATGACAGACCAAACGGAATCCCCGCTTCCGACATCCACAGATTTCCCGCACACCCTGTGGACAAAGAAACGGAACCACTCACTCCTGTGGACAACAGCAGCCCTCAACTGCCGCCTTCCACAAGGCGTCACGGCCCGGCGATGAGCCCGCCCACCGTTTTCCGGAATTCCCAGAGTTGGACAAATCACAACCAAAGGGAATATCGCGTCGAGCAACCGCAGCGCACAACGGTAGCCTGGAGGGGTGATTGACCTTCGCCTGCTCCGTGAGGACCCCGACCGTGTGCGCGCGTCCCAGCGCGCCCGTGGAGAGGACGTCGACATCGTCGACGCGCTGCTCTCCGCCGACGAGCGGCGCAGGTCGTCCAGCGTCCGCTTCGACGAGCTCCGCTCCGAGCAGAAGGCGCTCGGCAAGCTCATCCCCAAGGCCACCGGCGACGAGAAGGCCGAGCTGCTGAAGAAGGCCGGCGAGCTCTCCGCCGCCGTCAAGGCCGCCGACGCCGAGCAGGACGAGGCCGCCGCCGAGGCACAGCGCCTGCTGCTCCGCATCGGCAACATCGTCCACCCCGACATCCCGCGCGGCGGCGAGGACGACTTCGTCGTCCTGGAGACCGTCGGCACCCCCCGCGACTTCGCCGCCGAGGGCTTCGAGCCCAAGGACCACCTGGAGCTCGGCCAGACGCTGGGCGCCATCGACGTCGAGCGCGGCGCCAAGGTGTCCGGCTCCCGCTTCTACTACCTGACGGGTGTCGGCGCGCTGCTGGAGCTCGCCCTCGTCAACGCCGCCATCGCCCAGGCCACCGCCGCCGGCTTCACGCCGATGCTCACGCCCGCGCTGGTCAAGCCGCGCGCCATGGAGGGCACCGGCTTCCTCGGCCAGGCCGCGCAGGACGTCTACCACCTGGAGAAGGACGACTTCTACCTGGTGGGCACCTCCGAGGTCCCCCTCGCCGCGTACCACATGGACGAGATCCTCGACGGCGACCAGCTGCCGCTGCGCTACGCGGGCTTCTCCCCGTGCTTCCGCCGCGAGGCCGGTACGTACGGCAAGGACACCCGGGGCATCTTCCGCGTCCACCAGTTCGACAAGGTCGAGATGTTCTCGTACGTCCTGCCGGAGGAGGCGGAGGCCGAGCACGCCCGCCTGCTGGAGTGGGAGAAGCAGTGGCTGACCAGCCTGGAGCTGCCCTTCCAGGTGATCGACACGGCCACCGGTGACCTCGGCTCCTCGGCCTCCCGCAAGTTCGACTGCGAGGCCTGGATCCCGACGCAGGGCAAGTACCGCGAGCTGACGTCCACGTCCAACTGCGACGAGTTCCAGGCGCGCCGGCTGTCCGTCCGGGTGCGCGAGGGCAAGAACGTCCGTCCGCTGGCGACGCTCAACGGCACCCTGTGCGCCGTCCCGCGCACGATCGTGGCGCTGCTGGAGAACCACCAGCAGGCCGACGGCTCGGTGCGCGTGCCCGAGGTCCTCCGCCCCTACCTGGGCGGCCGTGAGGTCCTGGAGCCCACCGCCAAGTGACGCCCCCGGTCCCGCCGCCGTTCCGTCTGATCGCGACCGACCTCGACGGCACGCTGCTGCGCTCCGACGACACCGTCTCGGAGCGCACCCGCGCCGCCCTCGCGTCGGCCACGGCGGCGGGCGCCGCGCACATCGTCGTCACCGGGCGCACCGTCGCCTGGACCAGGCACATCCTCGACGCGCTGGACTACCGGGGCCTCGCGGTCTGCGGTCAGGGCGCGCAGGTTTACCACGCGGGCGAGCACAGACTGCTGACGTCCGTGACGCTCGACAGGCGGCTCGCCGCGCTGGCGCTCGCCAAGATCGAGGCGGAGGTCGGTCCGCTGCGGCTGGCCGCCAGCCGTGACGGCATGGACGGCGACGTCCTGGTCGGCCCCGGCTACCGCCTCCAGGAAGGGCCGCTCCCGGTCGTTCCGATCAACGAGGCGAGCGAGCTGTGGGCGGCTCCGCTCAACAAGGTCTACCTCCAGCACCCCACGCTCGACGACGACGCCCTGGCGGAGGTCGCGCGGGCGGTCGCGGGCGGTTTCGTCGGCGTGACGATGGCCGGCTCGGGCATAGTCGAGCTGCTGCCGCTGGGCCTGAGCAAGGCCACGGGCCTGTCGCTCGCCGCGCGCCGGCTGGGCGTCAAGGCCGCCGACACGATCGCGTTCGGCGACATGCCCAACGACGTCCCGATGTTCGGCTGGGCCGCCCACGGCGTCGCCATGGCCAACGCCCACCCGGAGCTCAAGGCCGTGGCGGACGAGGTCACCGCCTCGAACGAGGAGGACGGGATCGCGGTCGTCCTGGAGCGTCTCTTCGGCCCGGAGGATCCGGAGCACCGGGAGCGTCCGGAGCCTTCGGAGTCTCCGGAGTCTCCGGAGTCTCCGGAGTCTCCGGAGCGTCCCCTCTCCGGCTGAGCGCCACCCCCCTGGCGGCCCCGGCCGCCTGCCGGGCCGCATCGGCCGCCTGCTTGGCCGCACCGGCCGCTTGTCGGGCCGCCCCCGCCGCTTCCAGCGCGGCCTGGCGGGCGCCTCCGGCGTCCCACCGCCAGGGCGGCCGGTCCCGGGTCAGCGACCAGCAGGCCAGGCCCAGCCCCAGCGCGATCGCGTGGCCGACGTCGGTGAACGTACCGCCGGTCAGCAGCGGCAGGGCGAAGAAGGCCACCGCCCCCACCAGATAGGGCCAGCGCCACGGCCGCGGTATGCGATAGGTGAGGACGCCTACGGCCCCGGCGAGCCCGTAGGAGACGCCGATGTCGACGACGTGCTTCATCGAGCGCGGCGCCGAGTGGCTCTCGATCGCCCTCAGCAGGACCTCCTGGCTGATCAGCGTCGCCGCGACATGGGCGACCGCCACCACGCACAGCCAGCGCAGCGTGCCGAGCCAGCGTTCGACGTTGGCGTGGACGACCTCGAAGAGCACGGCGTAGAGGACGAACGACGACGGGGTCTCGATCCAGAAGCCGCTGATCAGCAGGGACTCGAACGGATGCTTGTTGAGCTCGTGGATGTTGCTGCTGTTGCGGTGGAGGAGGAAGGCCTCCAGGCCCTCGCTCGCCGACGCGACGACGAGGCTGGTGATGCCGATGATCAGCAGCCAGATGTGCGTACCGGGCGAGGAGCGGACCCAGCGGCGAATCCCGTCGACTACCACCCCTCGAAGGTAGCCCGGGAGCCGTCGGCGCGCAGTTGTAGGATGACTGGGCAACCGGTTGAATCGGCGGTTGGATCAAGCGTCTGCCCGGAGGACGACACACATGGCACTGCGAGCGGCGGGACGCCAGTCCCTCGTGGACACCGTCGTGGAACAACTGCGCGCCCAGGTGGCCGCCGGCGAGTGGCGGGTCGGGGAGCGCATCCCGACCGAGCACGCCCTCGCCGAGCAGCTGAAGGTCGGCCGCAACACGGTCCGCGAGGCCGTCCGCGTCCTCGTGCACGCCGGGATGCTGCGCTCCCGGCAGGGCGAGGGCACCTTCGTGCTGTCCACGGCCGACCCCGCCGAGGTCATGCGCGGGCTGCGGCGCGCCGGAGTGCGCGACGTCCTGGAGCTGCGCATCGCGCTGGAGGCCGAGGCCGCCCGGCTCGCGGCGCTCCGCCATGAGCCCGCCGACCTGGAGCGGATGCGGGCCGCGCTCGACGCCCAGACGGCCTTCGAGGACCCCGACGGCCAGCCCGACTCCGGCAGCCTGGAGCTCTACGCGGACCACGACGTGGAGTTCCACCGGGCCGTCGTGGAGGCCGCCCACAACAGCGCGCTGACGGCGACGTACGCCTGGTTCAGCAGCTCGGTGCGCGAGGCGCTGGTCACCGCGCTCGGCGACCGCGACATGCCGCGCATCGTCCACGGCGACCACCACGCCCTCATGGAGGCCATCGCCTCCGGCGACCCGGAGGCCGCCTACCGCGCCGCCCGGACCCTGCTCGAGCGCCCCAAGCAGGCCGTCGACTCCCTGCTCGCCGAGAGCTGACCGCGCGCCACCGGCCCGTTCCCCCTTCCCCCTTCCTTCGCACCGCCCCTGGAGGCACCCCCTTGTCCGAAACGAGGTCCGAAACGAGGTCCGGCACGACGTCCGAAACGAGGTCCGACACGGCCGACATACCGCCGGTCGGCACCGCGCCGGCCCGTCCCGAGCCGGTCGCCGCGCCCGCCCGGCGGGGCGTCCTCGCCCACCCCGCGTTCGCGATGCTCGGCATCGTGCTCGCGTCGCTGAACATGCGGGCGGCGCTCGCCGGGGTCTCGCCGCTCATGAGCGAGATAAGCGGCCACTTCCACCTCTCGGCGGCCACGAGCAGCCTCGTGACCACGATCCCGCTGGTCTTCATGGGCCTCGGCTCGATCGTCGCGCCCCGGCTCGCCCGGCGCTTCGGCACGGAGGCCGTGCTGTGCGGGGCGCTTCTGCTGCTGTGCGGGGGCATCCTGCTGCGCGTCGCGCCGCCCGTGGTGGCGCTGTTCGCGGGCTGCGCGCTCGTCGGCACCGCGATCGCCCTGCTGAACGTGCTGATGCCGGGCCTGGTCAAGCGGGACTTCCCGGACCGCGCCGCGAGCATGACCGCGCTCTACTCCACCACGCTGATCCTCGGCGCCACGGGCTCGGCCGCGCTGTCCGTGCCGCTGGAGAACGCCCTGGGCGGCTGGCGCGGCTCGCTCGCCTCCTGGGCGCTGCTCGCCGCCGTGGCGGCCCTCGTCTGGCTGCCGCAGGCGGTCCTCACCCGGCGCGGCGCCGCCCGGCCGGACGCGCCCGCCGGATCCTCGGCCGGATCCTCGGCCGGATCCTCGGCCGCCTCCGCCGCCGCGACGGCCGCCGGGTCCGCGAGCGCGGTGAACGCGGTGAACGCGGTGAACGCGGGCGAGGGTCCCCGGCTCACCCGCTCGCCGCTGGCCTGGCAGGTCACGCTGATGATGGGCACCCAGTCGCTGATCGCCTACGTGTGCATCGCCTGGATGCCGACGATCTTCACCGACCATGGGATGAGCAAGGGCGGGGCCGGTCTGGTCTACGCGTTCTACACGCTGGTCCAGATGGCCGGTTCCTTCTTCGTGCCGCTGCTCGCGGGCCGGATGCGCGACCAGCGCGTACCGGTGGTCGCCGTGGTGGCCCTGATGGCGGCGGGCGTCACCGGCCTGCTGATCGCCCCCGTGGCGGGCGCGTGGGTGTGGGCGACGCTCATGGGCGTGGCCCAGGGCGGTCTGCTGGGCCTGGCCCTGACGTTCATGGTGCTGCGCACCCGCGACGCGCACACGGCCTCCCGGCTGTCGGGCATGGCCCAGACGTGGGGCTATCTGCTCGCCTCCGTCGGCCCGTTCGCGATCGGCTGGGTGTACGGGGCGACGGACAGCTGGACGCTGCCGGTCTCGCTGCTGCTCGTCGCCTGCGCGGCGCTGCTCTTCCTGGGGCTGGGCGCCGGGCGCGATCGGAAGATCTGAGGCGTTGGGGGAGTGAGGAGCTCACCGTTCGCTCGGTTCGCCTAGTCCGCAGTCCGCAGTCCGCAGTCCGCAGGAGGAATCCGCCGTCATGCGCGCAGCATCCCGGATCACCGTCCCGGCCCGCCTCGTCGAGTACCACGAGGACGCGTCCGAGGGCGAGGGCGGCCCCGAGTGGATCGCCGCGCTGCCGGACCTGGCGGCGGACTTCCTCGACCGCTGGGGGCTGCGTATCGACGGCCCCGCGGCGCACGGCGTGGTGGCGCTCGTCCTGCCCGTACGGCGCGCGGACGACTCCCCCGCCGCGCTGAAGCTCCAGCCGGTCACCGAGGAGAGCGTCGGTGAGGCGCCCGCGCTGCGGGCCTGGGCGGGCGCGGGCGCGGTCGAACTCCTCGACCACGACCCGGAGTCCGGCACGCTGCTGCTGGAGCGGCTGGACGCGGGCCGCTCGCTCCGGGACGTCCCCGACGCGGAGGCGGCCCTGCTGTCGCTGACGGCGCTGCTGGGACGGCTGCTGGAGGCGCCCGCACCGGCCGGACTGCGGACGCTGGGCGCGGTGGCGGAGGCCATGCTGGAGGACGTGCCGCGGGCGCTGCCCGCCCTGTCCGACGCGGCCGAGCGCGCCCTGCTGCTGGACTGCGCGGCCGCCGTCCGGGAGGTCGTCGTCGAGCCGGGCGACCGGCTGCTGCACTGGGACCTCCACTACGAGAACGTCCTCGCGCCCCTGCCCGGCGCGGACACCGGTGCGGACAGGGGCGCGTGGCTGGCGATCGATCCCAAGCCGCTGGTGGGCGACCCGGGGTTCGACCTGATGCCGGCCCTGGACAACCGCTGGGAGGACATCGTCGCCACCGGCGACGTGACCCGGGCGGTGCGCCGGCGCTTCGACCTCATGACGGACCTGCTGGGCCTGGACCGCGAACGGGCGGCGCGCTGGACGCTCGCCCGGGCCCTCCAGAATTCCCTGTGGGACGTCGAGGACGGCGAGCCCCGCCTTCAGCCGGAGCAGATCGCCATCGCGAGGGCGCTGCGGGTGTGAATCCCGCTGCCGGAGGGGCCCTTCCACGGCTGGAGGGCTCCCTCCGTGTCCACTCCTCCCCGTCTGCTCCTCCGCGTCTACTCCTCCCCGGCCAGCGTCAGCGCCCGCAGCTTGCGCGCCGCGAAGTACGTGCCGGCGACGGTCGCGACGGCCAGCAGCGTCAGCCCCAGGGTCAGCGACACCTGGGCGTTGATCGCCCCCTCCCCGGCGATCCGCTGGGCCAGGGCCAGCGCCCACTGCTGGACGCTGAGCGTCCGCGCCCCCGGGATGAGGCTGCCGAACAGCGACTCCCAGACGAGGGCGTAGACGAGACCGGCGATGACCGCGTGCCGGGTGACCGTCCCCAGGAAGAGGAATATCGCGCTGTAGGCCACGGAGGCGACCGCCGCGGCCACCGCGTAGGCCACGGCGATCTGCTGGCTGTTGCCGTTGAGCACGAACCCGGCGATGAGCGTGGGGACCGCCGAGAAGGCCACGGCGACGCCGATCGCGACGATCAGCTTGGTGACGATGATGACGTGCCGCTTGACGGGCTTGGACAGCAGGTAGACGACGGAGCCGTCGTCGATCTCCGGGCCGATCGCGCCCGTGCCGGCGATCACGCCGATCAGCGGCACCATCGTGGCCAGCGCGAAGCCGCCCAGGACATTGGCGGCGGTCTCGTCGTCCGCGCCGCTGAGCGCCCGGACGGCGATCGAGATGGCCAGCAGCAGGGCGGGCAGGGCGAAGAGGACGGCGGCGCGGCGGCGGCCGAGGAGGCCCCGGTAGGTCAGCCGGGCGACGGTCGGGTGGTAGAGCTGGTGGAGCGCCATCGTGAGCCTCCTTTCAGGCCGTGACGAGGTAGGAGAAGACCGATTCCAGGGACTCGTCGGAGGGCGAGACCGTCAGGAGCCGGATGCCGTGCGCGTGGGCCACGCGCGGCAGGAGTTCGGTGAAGCGGGTGAAGTCGACGGCCTGGACGCGCAGGGCGCCCTCCTGGACGTCCACCTCGATGCCCGCTGTCGACGGGTCGGCGATGAGCGCGGCGGCCAGGGCGCGGTCGTCGCTCGACCGTACGAGGTAGCGGTGGGGGCGGTCGGTCATCAGGCGGCGGATCTTGCGGAAGTCGCCCGACGCGGCGTGCCGGCCGGCGACCACGACCTCGATGTGGGCGGCGAGCTGCTCGACCTCCTCCAGGATGTGGGAGGAGAACAGGACGGTCCGGCCCTCGTCGCCCATGGCCCGCAGCAGGTCCATCAGCTGCATCCGCTGGCGCGGGTCCATGCCGTTGAAGGGCTCGTCGAGGAGGAGCACGGACGGCTCGTGGACGAGCGCGGAGGCCATCTTCACGCGCTGCCGCATGCCCTTGCTGTAGGTGGCGATCTTGCGGTCCTGCGCGTACTCCATCTCGACCGTGGCGAGGGCGCGCCGGGCCTCCTTCCCGCCCAGGCCGTGGAGCTCGGCGTTGGCGAGGACGAACTCCTTGCCGGTCAGGAAGTCGTACATCGCCTCGCGCTCGGGGACGACGCCGATGTGCCGGTAGATCCGCTCGTTGCGCCAGATCGGCTCGCCGTCGAGCGTGACCGTTCCGGTCGAGGGGGCGAGGAAACCACCCATCATGTTGATGAGCGTGGACTTGCCCGCTCCGTTGGGGCCGAGGAGCCCGGTGACACCGGGGGCGACGGACATGGACACGTCGTTGACGGCGACGACGTTCCCGAACCAGCGGGAGACGTTGTCGATGTGGATGGTCGTCACAGCCCGGCCTTTCGGTAGCGGCTCATGAGGAGGCCGTAGGAGCCGGCGATCACACCGAGGAGGACGGCGAGGTAGACGACGCCCGCGCCCGTGCCGGGGCCGTGGGTTTCGGGGAAGGCGCTGGTGGCGCCGAGGAACGCCGTCTGGACACCGTCGACGAGGGTGATCGGGGAGAAGAGGCCGAGCCAGCTGACGAGCGAGGGGTTGTCGCTGGCCAGGGCGATGCCCTGGATGGTGGTGACCGCGCCGTAGGGGATCGTCAGGGCGGCGATGACGCCCGCGACGCCGAAGCCCCGGCGCGGGGTGAGCGCCGCGACGACCAGGCCGATGCCTGCGAAGAGCAGGGAGAGCAGGGTCACGGAGACCAGCCCCTGGCCGAAGCCCTTCGTCTGTTCGGCGAAGTCCAGCTTGGCGAGCAGGGCGCCCACGTAGAGGATCAGCAGCGGCGTGGCCGTCAGCACGAACAGGGCCGAGGCCATCGCCGCGAACTTGGCGACGACGTAGTCGACGCGCTCGATCGGGCGGGAGAAGTACAGCGGCACGGTCTTGAACCGCAGGTCCCGCGAGACCGACTGGGGGGCCTGGGCTGCCAGGTAGAGGCCGATGACCGCCTGGAGGTAGATCGCGTAGCGGGTGTACTCCATGGGCAGCCGGTTCATCTTCGTGGTGACGGCGACGGCGACCACGATCGCGGCCGGGAGGCACATCACGCCGAAGAGCGTCATCGGCAGCACCTTGGACTTCGCCGACCGGCCGAGGCCGTAGGCGCCGCGCAGGCTCTGGGAGAACAGCGAGCGGCGGGCGTAGGCGCGGCCGAGGCGGGGGCCGCCGTAGTCGCGGTAGCCGATGTTGTGGATGACGTCCTGGGAGCGGTGGCCGCGCCCCGGTGCCGTCGTGGTCTCAGGCGGCATCGACGCTTCCTCCGTTCTGCTGCGCGCGCTTGTCGCTCTTCTTCTGCTTCTGCTGCCAGCCGGCGCCCCACGCGGGCGCCTGGGCCGGCGTGCCGGGGGTGCCCGGGGTTCCGGGCGCGGCGGGGTGGGGTGCGGGGGCGTCGTCGTCCCGGAAGAGCTCCGCGATGCGGTGGCGGCGCTGCTCCATGCGGACCAGGCCGATCCCGAGACCGGCGACGGCGTCCCGGACGATGTCGTACGTCCCCTCGTCGAGGACGTCGACGAGCAGCACCCGGCCGGACATGGCCGAACCGTCGGCCGTCCGGCCCGCGGGCCTGGTCGTCAGCCCCGCACCGTCGAGGGCCGCCAGCAGCGCGCCGGTGCCGTCGGGGCAGGCGTCGGTGTCGGTGACCTCCACCGCGAGGGAGCCCGTGGCCTGGGTGAACTCGTCCGTGGACGAGGAGCGCAGCAGCGTGCCGCCGTCGATGACGACGACGTGGTCGCAGGTGCGCTCCAGTTCGCCGAGGAGGTGGGAGGTGACCAGGACCGAGATGCCGAAGTCGGTGTGGACGCGGCGGATCAGGCCCAGCATCTCGTCCCGGCCGACCGGGTCGAGACCGTTGGTCGGCTCGTCCAGCAGCACCAGCTTGGGGTCGTGGACCAGCGCCTGGGCGAGCTTGACCCGCTGCTTCATGCCGGTGGAGTAGCCGCCCATGGGGCGGTACCGCTCCTCGTAGAGCCCGACGTGGCGCAGGGTGTCCGCGGTCCGCTCACGGGCGGCGGTGGGCGGCAGGCCCGACATCCGCGCCATGTGGACGACGAACTCGGTGGCCGACACGTCGGGCGGCAGGCAGTCGTGCTCGGGCATGTAGCCGACCCGCTCGCGGATCTCGGCGCCCCGGGTGGCCACGTCCAGGCCGAGCACGCGGGCGCTCCCCTCGGTGGCGGGCGAGAGACCCAGCAAGATCTTGATCAGCGTGGACTTGCCGGCCCCGTTGGCACCCACCAGACCGGTGACTCCCGGATTGATGTCGACGGAGAGCCGGTCCAGAGCGGTCACCCGGGGGTACCGCTTGCTGAGGCTTTCGGTAGCGATCACAGTCACGCCTTCGACCGTAGTGGCGGAATTCGCGGCAGTCGTCAGACCAGACGGCTGGTTGTCCGTACTCCTCGGGTCTGACGTGACCGTACGGGTGGAGGGGCCACCGGGACCTTCGGGACCGACCGGGATCAGCCGGGTCCCTTGACGCAGCCGCCGGTCATTGTCACATTCAGCACTGGCAACTTTCTTGTGGGGCTTCGCACTTCGGATACCGGAAGCGGAACCGGTCACGGAACCGGTCGGAGGGTGGCGGTCGGCATGACGAGCTCGATGAGCACCGCGGAGCTGCGCGGATTCCGGGAGGCGCAGCGACTCGCGTACGACTGCGCGGAGGCGGTCGCCGCGCGGCTCGTCCCCGGGGTGACCGAGCGCGAGGCGGCCCGGGCTCAGCGGGAATGGCTGCGCGAACGCGGCGTCCGCGACTGGTTCCACCTGCCCTTCGCCTGGTTCGGCGACCGCACGGCCTTCACGGGCTTCCGGGTGCCGCTGGACTTCTTTCCCACCGCGCGGCGGCTGGAGCCGGGGATGCCGTTCATCCTCGACCTGGCGCCGGTCCACGGCGGTTTCACGGCGGACGTCGGCTACGCCGGGTGTCTGGGCGCGAACCCCCTCCACGACCGGATGCTCTCCGATCTCGCCGCCCACCGCGAGCTGATCCTCCGCGAGGTGCGCGAGCGCCGCCCGCTCCGGGAGATCTACGAGGACGTCGAGCGCCTCATGGTGCGCCAGGGCTACGTCAACCGGCATCGTGCCTATCCCTTCGGTGTGATCGCGCACAAGGTGGACCGGCTGCGGGAGCGCCGCTGGTCCCCACGGCTGTTCGGCTTCGGCACCCAGGCCCTCAAGGGCCTCGCCTCCGACGCCCTGCGCGGCCACCGGGAGGGCTGGTCACCGCTGTGGAGCCCCCACCGTCGCTCCGACCACCCGCCGCACCCCGGCCTGTGGGCGGTCGAACCCCACCTGGGCTTCCGGGGCACGGGGGTGAAGTTCGAGGAACTCCTGGTGGTCACCGACTCGCGGGACCCCGAGGAGAGCGCGTTCTGGCTGGACGACGATCTGCCGCACGTGCGGCGCCGGCAGGAGGAGAGGACGGCCGTATGAGCCTGGAGAGCGAGGGCGCGCGCGAGCGCCGGATCACCACGGGCGGGATCGAACTGTGCGTCCTGGAACTGGGCGAACCCACCGACCCCACGGTCGTGCTGCTGCACGGCTATCCCGACAGCAAGGAGGTCTGGTCCGAGGTCGCCCGGCGGCTGCGCGACCGCTTCCACGTGGTGCTCTACGACGTGCGGGGCCACGGCCGCTCCACCGCGCCACAACCGCTGCGCGGCGGCTTCACCCTGGAGAAGCTCACCGACGACTTCCTGGCCGTCGTGGACACCGTGAGCCCCGACGCCCCCGTGCATCTGGTCGGGCACGACTGGGGATCGGTGCAGGGTTGGGAATTCGTCACCGTCGAGCGCACCGAGGGCCGCGTCGCCTCCTTCACCTCCATCTCGGGACCGTCCCTGGACCACTTCGGGCACTGGCTCAAGGAACGGGCCGCGCGACCCACCCCGCGCCGTACGCTCCAGCTCCTCGGCCAGGGGGCCCGCTCCTGGTACGTCTACGCCCTCCACACCCCCGCCCTCCCGGAGGCCGCCTGGCGCGGCCCCCTCGGCAAGCGCTGGCCCAAGATGCTGGAGCGGCTGGAGACCCTGCCGCCGCAGGCCCCGGCCGGCTACCCGACGGCCTCCCTCCCGGACGACGCCGCCCACGGCGCCTGGCTCTACCGCGACAACGTACGGGCCAGGCTGCGCCGCCCCCGCACGGACGCCCACGCGCATGTGCCCGTGCAGCTGATCACCCCGACCGGCGACCCCTACCTCTCCGAGCGCCTCTATGACGACCTGGAGCGCTGGGCCCCCCGGCTGGTGCGGCGCACCCTCACCGCCGGGCACTGGGTGCCCCGCACCCGCCCCGACCAACTCGCCGCCTGGGTAAGCGAATTCGTCACCGCTCAGGAGACCGCCCGCCACGATGGCCTGCCCGCCCGGGTGCCCACGGGCAAGGGACCGTACGCCCACCGGTTCGGCGGACGGCTGGTGTTGATCACGGGGGCGGCGAGCGGCATCGGGCGGGCCACCGCGTTCGCCTTCGCGGAAGCCGGAGCGCGCGTCGTCGCGGTCGACCGGGACGCGGAGGGCGCGGTCCGCACCGCCGAACTGGCCCGGCTGACCGGGGCCCGGGACGCGTGGGCCGAGTGCTGCGACGTCTCGGACGAGCAGGCCATGGAGAAACTGGCCGCCAAGGTCGCCGCCGAGTACGGCGTGGTGGACGTGCTGGTCAACAATGCCGGCATCGGCTTCTCCGGCTCCTTCATGGCCACCTCCACCGAGGACTGGCGCAAGGTCCTCGACGTCAATCTGTGGGGCGTCATCCACGGCTGCCGGACCTTCGGCAGGCAGATGGCCGAGCGCGGCCAGGGCGGCCACATCGTCAACACCGCCTCCGCGGCCGCCTTCCAGCCGACCAAGGCCCTCGCCGCCTACGCCACGTCCAAGGCCGGCGTGCTGATGCTCAGCGAATGCCTGCGGGCCGAGCTCGCCGGGCAGGGCATCGGGGTCAGCGCGATCTGCCCCGGCATCGTCAACACCGCCATCACGACGAGCGCGGGCTTCGCGGGCGTCCCGGAAGAGGAACAGCGACGCCTCCAGGAGAAGACCGCCCGCCTCTACGGCAAGCGCGACTACCCGCCGGAGAAGGTCGCCGAGGCGATCCTCCGGGCCGTGGCCGAGGACCGGCCCGTCGTGCCCGTGGCCCCCGAGGCACACGGCCTGCGCCTCATCTCCCGCTTCGCACCGGCGCTGGGCCGCCGCATCGCCCGTATCGACCCGCGCCTGTGAACGGTCCCCCGCTCCGGGCGGATCCCCGCGGCGTGGGATCCCCGCCCCCACCGAGAGTGATCTCCCGTTCCGGAGGAGCGCCTTCATGAGAGACAGATACCGAATAGCCCCGCGGCGCGTGTCGTTCGACTGGCAGCACACGCCCCTGCACTGGATCCCGGACGAGCCCACGGCCACCCATGTCATCAACGTCCTCCACCTCCTGCTGCCCGCCGGTGAGCGGTGGTTCGTCAAGGTCTTCAAGGAAGCCCTCCCCCTGGTGCGCGACGAGGCGCTGCTCAAGGACGTGAAGGGCTTCATGGGACAGGAGTCCACCCACAGCGTCCAGCACTCCTATGTGCTCCAGCACCTCGCCGAACAGGGCCTGGACACCGGCCCGTACACCCGGCGCGTCGACTTCCTGTTCGACGTCCTGCTCGGCGACCGCCCCCCGTTCGGCCTGCGGCTCTCCGAACGGGAGTGGCTGCGCTTCCGGCTCTCCGTGATCGCCGCCGTCGAGCAGTTCACCGCGGTCCTCGGCGACTGGGTGCTCCGGGCCGACTCCCTCGACGAGGCCGAACCGGACCCCGTGATGCTGGACCTGCTGCGCTGGCACGGCGCCGAAGAGGTCGAACACCGGTCGGTGGCCTTCGACATGTACCAGCACTGCGGCGGCCCGGACCCCGCCCGCTACGCCCGCCGGCTGCTCGGCATGGCGATCACGGCGCCGATGCTCTTCTACCTCTGGGGCTGGGGCGCGGGCTATCTGATCCGCCACGACCCCTGGCTGGCGGGCCGGCTGCGCTACTCCCTCCGTGAGCACAACAGGGCCGTCACCAAGGGCCTGCTGCCCACCTGGCGGGAGCTGGGCTCGGCCGTCCCCCGCTACGCGCGGCGCTCGTACCATCCCTCCCAGGAGGGGTCGCTGCGCAAGGCCCTCGACTACCTGGCGACCTCGCCCGCGGCCCGTGCCGCGGCGGGCGCGGTGGGCCGGGCGGCCCTGTCCTGAGCCGTCCCCCGACGGCGGCCTTCCGTAAGGAGCACCCCTGTGCCGGAACCGGAATACCGGATCGAGGACCTGGCCCACCACAGCGGAACGACCGTCCGCACCATCCGCGCCTACCAGGACCGCGGACTGCTGCCCAAACCGGAGCGGCGCGGCCGGGCCAACGTCTACCGGGACACCCATCTGGCCCGGCTCCGCCAGATCAGCGGACTCCTCGACCGCGGCTACACCCTCGCCAGCATCAAGGAACTGCTGGACGCCTGGGACACCGGCCGCGGCCTGGGCGGGGTGCTCGGGCTGGTCGCCGAGATCGACGGACCGTGGTCGGACGAGGAACCCGTCCGGATCACCCGCGCCGAGCTGGACGGGCGATTCGGTGGGCACCAGGACGACGAGGCCGTCGCGGACGCCGTCGACCTCGGCATCCTGCTCCCGCTGCCCTCCTCGCCCGGCGAGTTCCTGGTGCCCAGCCCCCGGGAACTCGCCGTCGCCGTCGAGCTCCACGCGGCCGGCGTTCCCCTGCCCGCCATCTCGGGACATCTGCGCGAACTGCGTACTCACGTCGAACACATCGCCTCCCGTTTCCTCGACTTCACCACCGAACACGTCTTCCAGCAGTTCCTCGACCATCCCCCCACCGACGAGGAGGCCACCGAGGCCGCCTCCCTCGTCCGCCGGCTGCGCCCCCTCGCCCAGCAGACCGTCGACGCCGAACTCGCCCGCGCCATGCGGACCTTGGCCACCCGACACCTCCAGCAGCACCTGGACGCATGGGCCCCGGACACCGGCCACGAGCCCGCCACACGGCGAACGGCACCGCCCGCCGTGAAGCGACAGCCCACCGGGGAGCAGCCGCCCGCCCTGGAGCAGGTGCCGCTGCCCGCCGCGACCGTGCGGGCCGTCCAGGCGCTCGTCGGGGCCGAGAACGTCGCGGCCTTCATCGCCGCTGCCGCCGAGCGGGAGGTACAGGCCCGCGTGATGGACGGGCTCCTCCCCCGCCCCTGAGCCCCGAGGAAGCCCGCCCGCCGGGGCCCGTGGACGGTCGCGGCGGTCAGCGATCGGCGGTCAGCGGTCAGCGGTCAGCGGTCAGCGGTCAGCGAGCCAGTTGCCGTGGAAGCCATAGGGCACCCGCTGGGGCAGATGTATCGCGGCGACGGGTGGCGCGGCGAGATCGTCGGGCCCGGCCGGCCGGTCGTCGATCCTGGGGAATTCGCAGGGTTGATCGTCGAGTTGCTCCTCGCGCACCGTGCCGCAGGTCAGGTCGACGGTCCAGCGCCACAGCGCGGGCCGAGCCGACTCGCCGCGCTCGTCGGTGAAGAGACGCGGGTACCGGATGACATGGAGCACGATCCACTCGCCGTCGGCGGTCTCCTCGGGTTCGCGGGGTTCTCGTCAGGCGG
Source organism: Streptomyces sp. L500 (assembly GCF_054551825.1). Taxonomy (NCBI): domain Bacteria; kingdom Bacillati; phylum Actinomycetota; class Actinomycetes; order Kitasatosporales; family Streptomycetaceae; genus Streptomyces; species Streptomyces sp. L500. The sequence continues at coordinate 225,906 of NZ_JBTOLC010000003.1, read as the reverse complement.
CGCCGCGCGGGGTTATCCGGGCGCGGGCCCGCTCGGGGTAGCGGGCGGTGAATATCGCGGGCAGCACGAACCCGGCGATCTGGAGCGGGATGGACACCCCGGAGCCGAGGCCCTCGGCGTACACGGCGGTCAGCGCGGCGGCGGTCAGCGTGAACGCCACCGCCCAGACGGCCGTGATCACCACGTTGATCCGGCGGAAGACCGTGGTGTGCCACACCTCCGGCGGGGCCTGGCGCCTGGCGATGCCCGTGGTGAAGGGGCGCCCGACGGCCAAGGTCGCCCACGCGGTCACGGCGAGCCAGCCCAGCGCGAGGGCGCCGCCGTAGTGCCGCAGGCCGCTGTGAGGAAGGGAGAAGGCCACGGCGGCGAGGGCGACGAAGAAAACGGCCGTACTGCTTTCGAGGATCAGCGAGTCGGCCGCGGCGCCCGACCGGCGCTCCACCAGCAGCAGCGCCACCGCCACCACCAGAGCGGTGACCGCCGCCCACTGCCAGCCGAAGGGGGAGACGGCCGCGAAGGCGATCCAGGGGGTGAAGCCGCGCAGATAGTTCATGGAGATCTCCCTCAGATGATCCGGCCAGGCCCTCGGCCGGCCCACCCGTGCGTCGGCCCCGTCGACCGACATTCCAACTTCGACATGTCAAAGCTAGAAGGTCCTCCCTTGACGTGTCAAGAGTGGAATGTAGGGTGGGGTCATGAGCCTGAGACACGCGCTGCTGGGACTGCTCTCCGACCACCCCGCCAGTGGGTACGACCTGATGAGGCGCTTCGAGACCTCGCTCTCCAACGTGTGGCCGGCCACCCAGAGCCAGGTCTACGGCGAGTTGGGCAAGCTCGCGAAGGGCGGGCTGCTCGAGGTGGCGGCGGAGGGCCCGCGCGGCCGCAAGGAGTACGCCATCACCGACGACGGTCTCGCCGAGCTGCACCGCTGGCTCACCGAGACCCAGCCGGAGCGGATGCGCCGCAGCGAGGCGATGCTGCGGGTCTTCTTCCTCGACCAGCTCACCCCGGTGGAAGCCTTCACCTACCTCTCCACCGAGGCCGAGCGGGCCGCCGGCCGGCACGAGGCCCTGGAGCGGCTGGAGAAGTCCGTCGAGTGGGACGAGGGCCCGCTGTCGGTCAACGGCCGCCTCGCCCTGGAGTACGGCCTGCGCTTCACCGCCATGTACGAGGAGTGGGCACGCTGGGCCGCGGCGCAGGTCGAGGCCCGCTCCGGGCAGGATCTGACGCGCTCAGAGCCCGGGGGCGCCCCACACCGGGAACCAGCGGCCCAGGTCCTCCTCGATCCGGAGATCGTCGGCGAGCAGAGCCCTGACCTGTAGTTCCAGCTCGTTGTCCCGCTTGTCCGCCACGTCGGCCCCGCCCCCGCCGGCCACCGGCGCGAAGGGGTAGAAGGTGCCCCGCTTGTAGAGGTAGACCAGGGCGAGCGGGCGACGCTCCTCGTCGCGGAAGCCCATCAGCGAGCAGAGCAGCTGGGGGCCGAACCCGCCTTCCTGGAGCAGGGTGTTCACCGCGTGCAAGTCGTTGACCAGGGCGGCCGTGTCGTCCGCGGGCCGTCGGGCCAGCAGCCAGGTGTACCCGTAGGAGTCCCGGCTGAACTCCACGGGTACGCCGCCCCGTTCGGTGTCGGCGTCCAGGAGTTCCCCGACGTCCCGCCGGATCCGGTCGAACGCTCCTCCTTCGACGCTGGCGAAGCACACCGAGCCCAGCCCGGTCGGGGTGAACCCGGCTCCGGCCCGCAGTGTCACGGCGGCGGAAGGCAGGGCGAACAGCTGGTCGAGGTCGGGGCGGACCGGTTTGCTGCGGCCGAGAATCACATCCAGGAAGCCCACGGGCGGCGTCTCCCTCCGCGTCGTCGGTCACGGGTCACGGGCGGCTACAAGTCGGGAGGCAGGTCACGGACGGCCGAGCTGGGCCGAGATCCGCCCCAGTTGATCGAGCCGCTGTTCCAGCGTCGGGTGCGAGGACAGCAGCAGGCTCAGGCTGTCCCTGCTGAGAGCGGGCGCGAAGTAGAAGGCGTTGAACGGCTCGGCCTGCCGCAGATCGCGCGTCGGAATGCGGGCGATCTGACCGGTGACCTTGGTCAGCGCGGACGCCAGCGCCGAGGGCCGGCCCGTGAGCAGGGCACCCGCCCGGTCGGCGGAGAGCTCGCGGTAGCGCGACAGCATCCTGGTCAGGAGGAAGCTGATCGCGTAGACGACGGCGCTGACCAGCGGTACCAGCACCATGATCAGAGCGGTGTTGGCATCCCGGCCGCCCACCCGGCGCAGGCCGCCCCACAGCCCGATCCGCGTGATGATCCCGGCGAGGACGCCCAGGAAGGACGCGATGGTCATCACGGCGACATCGCGGTGCGCGACATGGGAGAGCTCATGCGCCAGGACACCCTCCAGCTCCTCCGGCTCCAGCCGCCGCAGCAGCCCCGTCGTCGCACAGACCACGGCGTTGCGCTGATCGCGCCCGGTGGCGAAGGCGTTCGGCACGTCGCTGTCCGCTATCGCCACGCGCGGCTTGGGCATGTCGGCGAGCGCGCAGAGCCGGTCGACGGCGCCGTGGAGCTCGGGCGCCTCCTGTGGGGAGACCTCCCGGGCGCCCATGCCGAAGGCGGCGATCCGGTCGCTGAACCAGAACTGGGCGACGAACAGGCCGCCCGCGACGACCAGGACGAACGGCCAGGCCCCGCGCAGCAGCGCCACCAGCACACCCACGAAGACCACGTAGAGCAGCCCGATGAGGAACATCGTGCCGACCATGCGGGTGGTCAGCCCCCGGTCGGGGGCGAATCGGGTCCCTTGCACGGCAGACCTCCAAGGCTCCGCGAGCACGCCCCCGTAGTGGAGCATGCCCCCCAGTAGGTGCCTCTGACCCGATTCTCCCTCTCTACCGCGTCAATGGAGGGGCTCCCCGGCCAGGAGATCAGGAGAGCTGCGCGAGCCCCTCCGCCGCGATCTTCTCGAAGACGGCGACGTCCGCCGCAAAGATCGAATCGGCGATGGGCCAGTGCACCACGATCTCGTCGATGCCCAGCTCCGCGTGCGAGCCCGCGAAGTCGACGAAGGCGTCGAAGGAGTCCAGCGGCCGGTCGGGGGTGAAGCCGGTGAGCATCACCTTGGGCAGCTCGGCGACGTCCCGCCCGGCTTCGGCGCAGATCATGCCGAGCCGCTCGATCTGCCCGGCGATGGCCGCCCGGGACTGCTCCGGAGTGCCCGTCTCGTAGATCTTCGGGTCGCCCGTGGTCACCCAGGCCTGGCCGTGGCGCGCGGCGAGCCGCATCCCGCGCGGGCCGGTCGCGGCGACCGCGAAGGGCAGCCGGGGGCGCTGCACACAGCCCGGGATGTTGCGGACCTCGTGCGCCGCGTAGTGCTCGCCCTCGGCGGTGACCACGTCCTCGGTGAGCAGCCGGTCCAGCAGCGGTACGAATTCGGCGAAGCGGTCGGCGCGCTCGCGCGGCGTCCACGGCGCCTGCCCCTCCCGCAGCAGCGCCGTGGCGTCGAAGCCGGAGCCGCCCGCGCCGACGCCGAGGGTGATCCGCCCGCCCGAGATGTCGTCCAGGGAGATGAGCTCCTTGGCGAGCGTGACCGGGTGCCGGAAGTTCGGGGAGGTGACGAGGGTGCCCAGGCGCATCCTGGACGTGACGCCCGCCGCCGCCGTCAGCGTCGGTATCGCGCCGAACCACGGTCCGTCGCGGAAGGTCCGCCACGACAGGTGGTCATAGGTGTACGCCGTGTGGAAGCCCAGTTCCTCGGCTCGCTGCCAGGACTCACGGCCGCCCTCGGACCAGCGGCGGTCGGGAAGGATCACGGTGCTCAGTCGCATGGCACCGAGCGTAGGCGCTGGGTACGACAACCGGGCCACGGGGGAGACCGGCCGGCGGCGCCCGGCTCAAGAGGGCACCTCGCGCGCATGCTTGTACGCATGTCGGCGGCACGTGCCCGAGAATGAGAATGTGACTTCCGCTACCGAGCAGCCCGAGACCCCGGCCACGCGCCGGACCACCGCCACGCCCCGGCTGATCGCCACCGATCTGGACGGCACCCTGCTGCGGGACGACAAGACGGTCTCCGACCGCACGGTGGCGGCCCTGGCGGCCGCCGAGGAGGCGGGCGTCGAGGTCTTCTTCGTCACGGGGCGCCCGGTGCGCTGGATGGACGTCGTCCGGGACCACGTGCACGGTCACGGGCTGGCGATCTGCGCCAACGGCGCGGTGGTCGTCGATCTCCACGACGGCGGCCGGCTCGTCAAGATCCGTCCGCTGGAGCCCGCCGCCGCCCTCGCGGTCGTCCACGCGGTGCGCGCCGCCGCCCCCGGTGCCTCGTTCGCGGTCGAGCGCGCCTCGGGCATCCACTACGAGCCGCACTACCCGCCCTTCCAGACCGACCCGTACGCGTCGATCGCCCCGGCGGAAGAGCTGCTGAACAGCGACGACGACCACGGCCCCGTCGTCAAGCTGCTCGCCTTCCACCCCGAGCTGGCCCCGGACGAGTTCCTGGAGCTGGCCCGGGCCGTGGCCGGCGAGCACGGGGTGTTCACCCGCTCCAGCCCGACGGCGCTGCTGGAGATCAGCGGCCCCGGCGTGAGCAAGGCCAGCACGCTGGCCCAGTGCTGCGCGGAACGCGGCATATCCCCCGACGAGGTCGTGGCGTTCGGTGACATGCCGAACGACCTGGAGATGCTCGGCTGGGCGGGCACCGCCTACGCCATGGCCAACGCCCACCCCGAGGTGCTGGCCACCACCACGCTCCGCACGGCCGCCAACACCGAGGACGGCGTGGCGGCGGTCATCGAGCAGATCCTGCACGGTCTGCCGTAACCCCCGTCGGCACCCGGTTCCGGCCCCGGGCGGCGGATCACCCGGACGGCGGGTTTGAACCCCGGGCCGCGGCCTACGGACCACGGTCACAGTTCGACGCCGCGCGCCCGCAGCCACCGCACCGGGTCGACGGCCGAACCGAAGTTCGCCGTCGTACGGACCTCGAAGTGCAGATGCGGCCCGGTGGAGTTCCCGGTGGTCCCGGTCAGCCCGATCCACTCGCCCGCGCGGACCTGCCGTCCCGGGGTCATGAGCGGCGCCGACAGATGCGCGTACTGCGAGTACCAGCCGCCGTCGTGCCGGATGACCACGCTAATCCCGAACGACCCCCCGCACCCCGTGGCGACCACCGTCCCGCCGCCCACCGCCCGGACGGGGGTGCCGGTGGGGACGGCGAAGTCCTGCCCGGTGTGCCCGTTGGCCCAGTGGGCGCCGGTGCCGCCGAAACCCGCCGTGAGCTCGTAGGAGACCAGGGGACGCGTCCAGCCGCTCCGTGAGACCTCCGGAGGGCGGTTGGCGGCGTCCTGGGCGTCCTCCTGCTCGCTCTGCAGCCCGTCGAGGTCGACGGGCGTGCAGCGGCCGCTGCGGATGGCCATGTCCGCCATGGTGTTCAGCTCGGTCCGGGCCTTCGCCAGCCGCTCCTCCATGGCGGCCTTCTCCACCCGCAGCCGGGCGGCCTCCTCGTTGAGGGCCTGCAGGGAGGCCGTCGTCGACAGCCGGTCCGCCGTCAGCGCGCGGCTCCTGCCGTCGGCCTCGATGAGCATCCGCGCGAGCCTCTCGCGCCGGTCGGTCTCCTGGTACTGGAGCTCCAGCAGCTCCAGGGGCTCCTCGGCGAGCGCGGCGCTGCCCGGGGCGGTGAAGCCCCCGGTCCGGTACTGCGCCCGGGCCACGGCCCCCGCGTCCCGGCGCAGGGCGACGGTGAAGAACCGCTGGCCCGCCCATTGCCGGGTGAGCCACTCGTCCCGGGCCCGCTGGTCCTGCGCGGCGCGCACCCGGAGCTCGTAGCGCTGCCGGAGCCGCCCGGCCTCCCGTGCCAGCCGGACGACCTCCGTGCCGACGCGCATCAGCCGCTCGGGGGCGTGGACGGCGGAGGACGGCTCGGCGGCGACAAGCGGGAGGGTCAGCACGCAGAGCGCGCACAGCGCCGCACCCTTGTGCGCCCACCCGTACGAACCGCTCGAACGTCTCGAACGGCGAGTGCGACATGTGCGATATGAACGCAGCAGCATGCTCGCGATCTTCACTGGCGTACCGCCCGGGCGCGCCCGCGGAAGACCGTTCGGAGGAACTCAGCCACCCACAGGGCCGCAGGCGGCGTCCTATAGGGGCGCTTCCCACACCACCCGCGTACCGCCCCCGTCCTCGCCCAGACCGGGCCCGTACGAGCTGGAGCCGCCCAGCGACTCGGCGCGCTTGGCGAGGTTGCGCAGCCCGCTGCGGCGGCCGCCCTCCGGGATGCCCACCCCGTCGTCGGAGACGGTCAGCCGGACTCCTTCCCGGCCGTCCGGCAAGGTGATCGTGGCGTCGACCAGCACCTCGATGCGGGACGCCCGGGCGTGCCGGAAGGCGTTGGAGAGCGCCTCCCGCAGCGCGGCGATGAGGTTCTTGCCGGTGAGCTCGCCGACCTTCGCGTCGACCGGGCCGACGAAGTTCGCGGAGGGCTGGAAGCCGAGCGGCACGGCCGCCGTGCCCAGCTCGCGCAGTACGCGCGTCCGCAGCCCGGCGGGCGCCTCCGTGGGCTCCTGCTGCAACGCGAAGATGGCCGTGCGGATCTCCTGGATGGTCACGTCCAGCTCGTCGACGGCCTGTCCGACCTTCTTGCGCACCTCGGTCTCGGCGGCGAGCCGCTGGGCGCCCTCCAGCAGCAGCCCGGTGGCGAACAGCCGCTGGATGACCAGGTCGTGCAGATCGCGGGCGATCCGGTCGCGGTCCTCGTAGACGGCCAGCCGCTCCCGGTCGCGCTGGGCCTCGGCCAGGACGAGCGCGAGGGCGGCCTGCGCGGCGAACTGGGTGGCCAGGACGCGCTCGGTGGCCGTGTACTTGCGGGCACCGCGCCGCCGGGGGATGGCGAGCGTGCCGAGCACCCGGTCGCCGCTCTTGAGCGGCAGCAGCATGCTCGGGCCGAACCGCGGGGCGACCTCCGTGATCATGCGCGGGTCGGTGGCCGAGTCGTCGACGAACACCGGCTCCCCGGCGAGGAGCTGGGAGACGACCGGGCTGTGCGGCGGTATCACCGTCCCCAGGAGGCCGGCGGGGTCCTCGGCGGAGACGGCGACCATCTCCAGCCCGCCCTCGCCGTCCGGCAGCAGCACGATGCCGGCGGACGAGTCCGCGAGTCTGCGCGCCTGTTCGGCGACGACCGCGAGCGCGTCCTCGGCGTCACTGCCCGACAGCAGGGCCGTCGTCACCGCGACCGAACCGTCGATCCAGCGCATGCGCTGGCCGCGCTCCTCGTGCACGCGCGCGTTGCCGATCGCGATGCCCGCCTCGGTCGCCAGGATCTTCACCATGTGCAGGTCCGCGACGCCGAACTCACCGCCGTCGCGCTTCTCGGTGAGGTAGAGGTTGCCGAAGATCTCGCCCCCGACCCGGATCGGCACCCCCAGGGCGTGCCGGCCGTCGGGAAAGGCCGCGACGCGCTCGTACTCGTCCTCGGCGACCCCGTAGGTGACGAAGTCCGACATCCCCTCGCCGCCGGCGTCGAGCACGCCGATGGCGGCGCACCGGGCGTCGGCGAGTTCGGCGGCGGTCCGGCAGATGCGGTCGAGCGTGGTGTGGAGCTCCATGCCGGTGCCGACCGAGCGCATGGCCTCCAGCAGTTGCGGGACGCGCCCGGTGAGCGCCGTGGACAGGCCCTGGAGGCTGCGGGTGGCCTCCGTGGCGACGTCCAGCGAGTCCATCGGCCCCCGGTCGGGCACACCGTCCCGCCGGTCCCGGTCCTGCGGGTCGGAGGGGTGCGCCGTCGCTGCCATGGGGCCGAGCCTAATAAGCACCAATTGCCGGGGAAAGCGCCGTGAGGCTGGTGTCCGCCGCCGCTTCCCGTGCCAGCGCCCGGCGGAACGGCCCGGGCGCCGCCGCGAGCTCTTCGTACGCCCCCCGCTGCACCACGCGCCCCCGCTCCAGCACGACTATCTCGTCGACGGCAGCCAACCCCGCGAGCCTGTGCGTGATCAGCACCGTCGTCCGGCCTTCCGTGGCCGTCAGCAGGTCGGCCGTCAGGGCGTCGGCGGTCGCCAGGTCGAGGTGCTCGGCGGGCTCGTCCAGCACCAGGACCGGGAAGTCCGCCAGCAGGGCCCGGGCCAGGGCCAGCCGCTGTCGCTGGCCTCCGGACATCCGCGCGCCGTGCTCGCCCACCGGTGTGTCCAGCCCCTGGGGAAGACCGTCCACCCACTCCAGGAGCCGCGCCGCCCGCAGCGCCTCGCGGAGCTCCCCGTCGTCCGCGCCGGGCCGCGCGAGCCGCAGGTTCTCACGGACCGAGCTGTCGAAGATGTGGGCGTCCTGCTCGCACATGCCCACGAGCCGCCGCACCGCGTCCCCGTCCGTCCCCGCCGCCTCCCGGCCGCCGAGGGTGTACGAGCCGGTCTCAGCGTCCAGGAAGCGCAGCAGCACCCGCGCGAGCGTGGTCTTGCCCGAACCGGACTCCCCCACCACGGCGACCCGGCGGCCCGCCGTGAGCTCCAGCTCGAAGCCGTCCAGGGCCGGCACGGACTGCCCCGGATGGCGTGCCGTCAGCCCCGTCACGCGCAGCGGGAACGGCGACTCCGGCGCCGCCCCCGAACCGTCCCGTACGGGCGCGGGCGCGTCCAGCACCTCGTACACCCGCTCCGCCGAGCGCCGGACGCGCTGGCGGTACTGCACCGCGAGCGGCAGCCCCGCGACCGCCTCGAACGCGGCCAGCGGCGTGAGCACCACCACGGCCAGCCACACCCCGCCGAGCCGGCCCTCGTGCACGGCGTTCACTCCCGCCCACGCCGAGGCGGCCACGGTCAGCCCACAGGCCAGGGCCGACAGGCCGGAGCCGAGGGCCGTCGCGGCGGAGGCCCGGCGGGCGATCCGGGTGAGCGCGGCGTCGGCGCCCCGCAGCCGCTCCAGCCGGCCGGGCAGGGCACCGGCGACCGTCAGCTCGGCGGTGCCGTTCAGCACCTCGACCACATGGGTGGACAACTCCCCGCGCACGGGCGCCAATCGGCGCTCCGCGTGCCGGGCGACCGCCCCGGACAGCGCGGCCGCGACCGGCCCGGCCACCAGCAGCCCCACCGCCAGCGCCACCCCGGCCTCCGGCAGCAGCCACGCGGTGAACCCGACCGACACGGCACTGACGAGCACGGCCGCGCCGAGCGGCAGCAGCCAGCGCAGGAAGTAGTCCTGCAACGCGTCCACGTCGGCGACCAGCCGCGAGAGCAGGTCACCGCGCCGGGTGTCCCGCAGCCCCGCCGGAGCCAGCCGCTCCAGCCGCCGGTAGACCGACACGCGCAGCTCCGCGAGGACGCGCAGGGCGGCGTCGTGGGAGACCAGCCGCTCGGCATAGCGGAAGACGGAACGGCCGATGCCGAAGGCGCGTGTGGCCGTGACGGCCACCATCAGGTACAGGACGGGGGGTTGCTCCGAGGCGCGGGAGATCAGCCATCCGGAGACGGCCAACAGGCCGACGGCACTGCCCAGGGCCAGGGCGCCCAGCAGCAGGGCGAGGGCGAACCGGCCCCGGTACGGGGTGCTTGCGGCCCGGACTCGGGCCAGAACCCCCGCGCTGCGCGCGGGGTCGTGCCCACCCGCCCGCCCGGCGACCGGAACCGCGTCGACGTCTGCGGGGGCCACCGGCTCGTAGTCCCGTTCCCCCTGAACGGTCGATCGGGCCGCCACGGACCGCGGCGCCTCCAACCGCACCACCCGGTCCGCCACCGACAGCAGGGCCGGGCGGTGGACGACCAGGACGACCGTGCGTCCGGCGGACAGCCGTCGTACCGCCTCGACCACCGCCGCCTCGGTCCCGCCGTCCAGCGCGGCCGTGGGCTCGTCGAGCAGCAGTACCGGCCGGTCGGCCAGGAACGCCCGGGCGAGCGCGAGGCGTTGCCGCTGTCCGGCGGACAGCCCGCTCCCGTCCTCGCCGAGGCGAGTGTCAGTGCCCTGCGGCAACATGGAGACGAACTCGAGCGCCCCGGCCGCGCGCAGTGCCTCCCGCACCTGCGCGTCCGTGGCGCCGGGCCGGGCCAGCCGGACGTTCTCGGCGATCGTCCCGGCGAAGAGATGGGGTCGTTGCGGGACCCAGGCCACCTGGTCCCGCCAGCTTTCGGGGGAGAGCGATGCCAGATCGGCACCACCGACGAACACCCGCCCACTCGTGGGGCGTTCGAGGCCGAGCAGCACGTTCAGCAGGGTCGTCTTGCCGACTCCGCTGGGCCCGGTCACCGCGACCGTCTCCCCGGGCCGCACCTCGAACGAGGTCTCGGCCAGCGAGGGCGTGTCGCGCCCCGCGTGCCGCACCACGAGCCGGTCCACGGTGAGCGCCGCGCCACGGGCGTCGGGGGCCGGAAAGGTGCCGGCGGGTGCCGGTTCGGTCTCCAGCACGGCGAAGACCTCGTCCGCGGCCGCCAGGCCCTCCGCCGCCGCGTGGTACTGCGCGCCCACCTGCCGCAGCGGCAGGTAGGCCTCCGGGGCCAGGACGAGCACCATCAGCCCGGTGTAGAGGTCGAGTTCGCCGTGGACGAGCCGCATGCCGATGCCGACCGCGACGAGCGCGACGGACAGGGTGGACAGCAGTTCCAGCGCGAAGGAGGAGAGGAAGGCGAGCCGCAGGGTGCGCAGGGTGGCCCGCCGGTAGTCGGCGGTGATCGCGCGGATGGATTCGGCCTGCGCCTTGGCCCGGCCGAACACCTTGAGCGTGGGCAGCCCCGCGACGACGTCCAGGAAATGGCCGGACAGCCGGGACAGCAGCCGCCACTGCTTGTCCATCCGGCCCTGGGTGGCCCAGCCGATCAGGGCCATGAAGAGGGGGATGAGAGGAAGCGTGAGGACGATGACGAGCGCCGACACCCAGTCGGCGGAGACGATCCGGGCGAGGACGGCCACGGGCACGACGGCCGCGAGACCCAACTGGGGGAGGTAGCGGGCGAAGTAGCCGTCCAGCGCGTCGATACCGCGCGTGGCGAGGGTGGTCAGCTCGCCGGTGTTCCGGGTGCCGGGGCCGAGCCTGGTCGCGTGTTCGAGCAGCCGGGTCCGCAGGGCGGACTTGACCGCCGCGCTCGCGCGGTGCGCGGCCAGTTCGGTGAGCCAGGCCACCGCAGCCCGTCCGAGGGCGACGGCGGCCAGCAGCGCCAGCGGCAGCCCCAGGTCACGGGCCGTGAGCCCGCGCTGGAAGGCCCCGGTCACCACCTCGGCGACGAGCATCGCCTGGGCGATGACCAGGCCCGCCCCGGCCAGCCCGAGCACGACGGACGCGGCCAGGAACAAACGGGTCGCGGCGGCGTACCGCAGCAGCCGGGGGTCGACGGGCTTCATGGCGCGCCCGCCTCAGTGCGCGGCCGGGATGTGCTGGGTGCCGATCCGCTTGCGGAACACCCAGTACGTCCACGCCTGGTAGCCCACGATCACGGGGGTCATGAAGCCCGCGACCCACGTCATGATCCGCAGCGTGTACGGGCTGGAGGAGGCGTCGCTCACGGTCAGGCTCCACGCCGGGTCGGACGAGGAGGGCATGACGTCCGGGAAGAGCGCGAGGAAGACCATCGCGAAGACGGCCACGACCGTCACCCCGGACAGGGCGAACGCCCAGCCCTCCCGGCCCGCCCGGTTGAGGGCCAGGGCCGCGATCAGCGCCACCACCGCGACGACCGCCGCGGGCAGGCTGCGCCCGTTGCCGGACTCGGCCTGCGTCCAGGCCAGGAAGGCCACGGCGAGCGCCGCGGCGCCCAGGCCGTAGCGGGCCGCGTGGGCCCGGGCGCGGTCGCGGATGTCACCGACGGTCTTGAGCGCGGCGAAGACCGCACCGTGGAAGGTGAACAGCACCAGCGTGAACAGGCCGCCGAGCAGGGCGTACGGGCTCAGCAGGTCGAGCACGCCGCCGGTGAAGTTCTTGTCCGGGCCGATCGGCACCCCGCGCACCATGTTGGCGAAGGCGACGCCCCAGAGGAAGGCGGGCAGCAGCGAGCACCAGAAGATCGCGTTCTCCCAGTTGCGCTGCCAGCGCTCCTCGTTGCGCTTGTGGCGGTACTCGAAGGCGACGCCGCGCACGATCAGGCAGAGAAGCACGGCCAGCAGGGGCAGGTAGAAGCCGCTGAAGAGGGTGGCGTACCAGTCGGGGAAGGCGGCGAAGGTCGCGCCGGCCGCGGTGATCAGCCAGACCTCGTTGCCGTCCCAGACGGGGCCGATCGTGTTGATCAGCACCCGTCGTTCGGTGCGGTCCTTGGCCAGCGTCTTGGTGAGGACGCCGATGCCGAAGTCGAAGCCTTCGAGGAAGAAGTAGCCGATCCACAGGACGGCGATCAGCAGGAACCAGAAGTCGTGGAGGTGCATGGTCGGGTTCTCCGTTCCACCGCGCGCGTCGGTACGCGAAGGTCACGCGTCAGTAGGCGAAAGGCACGCGTCAGTACGCGAAGGTCATCGGCTTGTCGGCGTCCTCGGGCAGCTCCGCGCCCCGGTCACCGCCCGGCATCCGCAGCCGGGGGTCCTTCGTCGGCGGCTTCTCGTCCGTGTCGGGCCCGGCCGAGCCGTACTTGACCAGCAGCTTCACCTCGACCACCGCGAGGATCGCGTAGAGCGCGGTGAAGACGGTCATCGAGGTGATCACCTCGCCCTGGCTCACCCCCGGCGAGACGGCGTCGCCGGTCTTCATCAGCCCGTAGACGCCCCAGGGCTGGCGGCCCATCTCGGTGAAGATCCAGCCGAAGGAGTTGGCGATCAGCGGGAAGCCCATGGTGAGAATGCCGATGCGCCAGGACCACTTGGTGAAGAAGGGGCTCATCTCGCGCGTCCGCGTGAGCATCAGGCGCGGGATCTCGTCCTCCCCGACCCGGTACTCGGGCGCGAGCCAGAGCTTTCTGCGGGTCGTCCACAGCCCGATGAGCGCGGCCACGAAGGAGGTCATCCCGAAGCCGATCATGAGGCGGAAGCCCCAGAAGGTCATGAAGATGCTGGGGATGTAGTCCTTCGGCTGCCCGCCGTAGCGCGCGGCCTCCTGCGCGGCGATGTCGTTGATGCCGGGGACGGGGTCGGAGAAGTTGCTGTGGGAGAGGAAGGACAGCAGGCCGGGGATCTCTATCTCGACGCTGTTGTGCCCCTTGCTGACGTCGCCGACCGCGAAGACCGAGAAGGGCGCCGGCGACCGGGTGTCCCACAGGGCCTCGGCGGCGGCCATCTTCATCGGCTGCTGCTCGAACATCACCTTGCCCAGCGAGTCACCGCTGAGCGCCGTGCCCAGCCCCGCGATCACCGCGATCACCAGACCGACGCGCAGCGAGGTGAGCATCGCCGGCAGCTGCTTGCGCTGCTTCTCGCCGAGCTCCTCGCCCTTGAGCTGCTTGCGCTTGGCGCGCCACAGGTGGAAGGAGGCCACACCGACGACGAACGCGGCGCCGGTGAGGAAGGCGGCGGTGAGGGTATGGAAGACGACGACCAGCGTGGTGTTCTGCGTGAGCACGGCCCAGATGTCCGTGAGCTGCGCCTTGCCGCTCGCCTTGTCGACGCGGTAGCCGACCGGGTGCTGCATCCAGGAGTTGGCGGCCAGGATGAAGTAGGAGGAGAGGATCGTACCGACGGCGACGATCCAGATGCACGCGCAGTGGATCTTCTTGGGCAGCTTGTCCCAGCCGAAGATCCACAGGCCGATGAAGGTCGACTCGAAGAAGAAGGCCAGCAGCGCCTCCATCGCGAGCGGCGCCCCGAAGACGTCCCCGACGAAGCGCGAGTAGTCGGACCAGTTCATCCCGAACTGGAACTCCTGGACGAGGCCGGTGACCACGCCCATCGCGATGTTGATCAGGAAGAGCTTTCCCCAGAACTTCGTGGCGTGGAAGTACTTCTCCTTGTCCGTACGGACCCAGGCCGTCTGGAGGCCGGCCGTGATCGCGGCAAGGCTGATCGTGAGCGGTACGAAGAGGAAGTGGTAGACGGTCGTGATGCCGAATTGCCACCGCGCGAGCGTCTCCGGAGCCAGAGCCAGATTCACCGGGGTCTCTCCTTGCCTCTTGCGTCGTCGGCAACGCGTGCCGCCGACGTTATGCCCGTGTATGCCCTAGTTAAAGCAGGACATAAAGACAGAGCTTGTGAACGCGTTCACATTCACAAGCATTATGGCGCACCCGCTTTTCGGACAAACAAGGGGGGTACCCCCTTCGGCCCTAGCGCCGAACGGAGTACCCCGGTTCCGGGTGGCGGGCGTGCGCCCGCCACCGGCTACAGCTCCTTGCGGAACTCCTCGGCCACCCGCAGGAAGATGTCGTTCGCCTCGGTCTCGCCGATCGTCACCCGCACCCCGTCCCCCTGGAACGGCCGGACGACCACACCCGCCCGGTCGCACGCGGCGGCGAAGTCCAGGGCCCGGTCCCCCAGCGGCAGCCAGACGAAGTTGGCCTGCGAGACCGGCAGCGTCCAGCCCTGCCCGGCCAGCGCCTCGACCACCCGCGCCCGTTCGGCCACCAGCGCGTCCACGCGCTCGCGCAGCGCCTCCTCGCTCCGCAGCGAGGCGACGGCCGCGTCCTGGGCCACCTGGCTCACGCCGAACGGCACCGCCGTCTTGCGGAGCGCCGCCGCCACCGGCTCGTGCGCGATCGCGAAGCCGATGCGGAGCCCGGCGAGCCCGTACGCCTTGGAGAAGGTCCGCAGCACACATACGTTCGGCCGGCCGCGGTAGAGGTCGATGCCGTTGGGGACGTTCTCGTCCCGGATGAACTCGATGTACGCCTCGTCCAGGACGATCAGCACATCACCGGGGACCCGGTCCAGGAAGGACTCCAGCTCGGCGCGGCCCACGACCGTGCCGGTGGGGTTGTTGGGGTTGCAGACGAAGATCAGCCGGGTGCGCTCGGTGATCGCGGCGAGCATCGCCTCCAGGTCGTGCGCCGCGTCCTCGGTCAGCGGCACCTCGACCGGGGTGGCCCCGGCGATCCGGGTGATGATCGGGTACGCCTCGAAGGAGCGCCAGGCGTAGATCACCTCATCACCGGGGCCCGCCGTCGACTGGACCAATTGCTGAGCAACCCCGACCGAGCCGGTGCCGGTCGCCAGGTGGGAGAGCGGCACGCCGAAGCGCTCGGCGAGCTCGGCCATCAGCCCGGCACAGGCCATGTCCGGGTAGCGGTTGAGGGTGGAGGCGGCCGCGACAGCGCTTTCCAGCACCCCCGGAAGCGGCGGATAGGGGTTCTCGTTGGAGGAGAGCTTGTAGGCGACGGGGCCGCCGGGGGCCGCCGGCTTGCCCGGCTTGTAGGTCGGCACGGCCTCGAGCGCGGCGCGCAGCTTCGGGGTCTTCTCGGTCACCGCGGGTCCTCCTCCACCTCGGACGGGACACCCCGCCGGGACACCCCCGCGGGGCACCCCTGACGGGAGTCCTGTGGGAATCCTGATCGGAATACTGCACACCTTATGAGGATTGCCCCGGGCGGCGTCCATAGTTGTCGGAGCGCTCCTCTACCTGTCACGCGCCGTGGCGGGCGCCCTGGCGCGCATCCCTCGTGAAGGTGAGTTGAGACCTCACCGAGACCTGGACCATTCATGAGGCGTGGATATGCCACAGCCCGATGGCCCACCACAAAAGCGCTCAACGGCCTCTGTTTCCATGATCATTGGAGGAAATCGCCAGAGCAGAAACGTGCCTGTCAACAGTCAAATGCGGTGCCCTGCCAAAGGACCAACCGAGCCCTACTATCGGCCTGCCATGACAGCAGCAGGGAAGCATCAGGTGAGCCGGGCCGAGACATCCCGCCGGGCCAGCCGGCAAGGACGGGCGGGCATCCGGGACGTGGCCGCCGCCGCCGGCGTCTCGATCACGACCGTCTCCGACGCGCTCAACGGCAAGGGCCGGCTCCCGGACGCGACCCGCCGCCATGTCCGCGAAGTCGCCGACCGGCTGGGCTACCGCCCGTCGGCGGCGGCCCGCACCCTCCGTACCGGCAAGTCGGGGCTGATCGGCCTGACCGTGACCACCTACGGGGATGAACCTTTCACCTTCACCGAGTTCGCCTACTTCGCCGAGATGGCCAGGGCCGCCACCTCCGCCGCCCTCGCCCGCGGCTACGCCCTGGTCATCCTCCCCGCCACCTCCCGGCACGACGTGTGGTCCAACGTCGCCCTGGACGGCACGGTCGTGGTGGACCCCTCCGACCACGACCCCGTCGTCTCCGACCTGGTCCGCCAGGGCATCCCTGTCGTCTCCGACGGCCGCCCCGCGGGCTCCCTGCCGGTGACCGCCTGGGTCGACAACGACCACGAGGCGGCCGTGCTCGGCATCCTCGACCACCTGGCCGACGCCGGGGCCCGCCGGATCGGCCTGCTCACCGGCACCACCACGGACACCTACACCCGGCTCTCCACCACCGCCTACCTGCGCTGGTGCGAGCGGGTCGGCCAGGACCCGGTCTACGAGGAGTACCCCGCCCACGACCCGTGCGCGGGCGCCGTGGCCGCCGACCGGCTGCTGGCCCGGCCCGACCGGCCGGACGCCGTCTACGGGCTGTTCGACCCCAACGGCACCGACCTCCTCGCCGCCGCCCGCCGCTACGGCCTGCGCGTCCCGGACGACCTGCTGATCGTCTGCTGCAGCGAGTCCACCGTCTACGCGACCACCGAACCGCCGATCACCACGCTCTCGCTCAAGCCCCGGCGCATCGGCACCGCCGTCGTCCAACTGCTCATCGACGCGATCGAGGGGCTCGACACGGGCCGGCCGGTGGAACAGGTGATACCCACCGAACTGATCGTCCGGACCTCCTCCGAACGGCGCCCGCCGCGCACCACCGTCAGCGCGCCCCGCGGCCCCGCCACCCCCTGACCCTCCGCACCCCGCCCGACGCGCGTCAACCGGAAGTGGACCCCGTGTCCGGCGCACGGGCAGCGGGTCATCCGCCCCGGGGAGCCGTCCGGGGGCCGCCTGACCGGCGCTTACGGCACATTTAACGGCTCATTTGGGGAGAAATGACCGGCGATCCCGGCCTCCCGCCCCGATTCACGGCCCCTGGTGCGTCACAAGGCGCGACGGTCATTCCTATGATGGGCGCACGACACCACGGACCGCCGTCGACCAGGCAAGGTCCACAAGGTGCACGGCGGCGCGATGGTGGAGGGGTCGATGACTCAGGGGGCCGGTCAGGGAGCGGCACGGACCACGGCGGCTATGCCGCCCTTCTCCGGGTACGCCACACCCGCGCCCGGCTACACCCATGCCGCGCCCCCGCCCGTACAGCCCGCCCACGAGTACCCGGAGTACCCCGAGGGCTACACCCCGACCGCCCGTGACCTACCGGTCATCGGCGGGCCCGCCGCGCCCCAGGACGTGCCCACCGTGGAGCTGACCCCGCTCTCCGCCCCGCAGCCGCAGCAGCAGCCCCTGCCCTCGGGGCCCGGCCCGCTGTACGTCGTCGGCGACGTGCACGGCTATCTCGACGAGCTCCACCACGCGCTCTTCGAGCAGGGCCTCATCGACGAGCACGGCCACTGGGCCGCGGGCAACGCCCGGCTGTGGTTCCTCGGCGACTTCACCGACCGGGGCCCGGACGGCGTCGGCGTGATCGACCTGGTCATGCGGCTGTCCGCCGAGGCGGCCGCCGCCGGCGGCTACTGCAAGGCCCTCATGGGCAACCACGAGCTGCTGCTGATCGGCGCCAAGCGGTTCGCCGACACCCCGGTGAACTCGGGCGCCGGCACCGCCTCCTTCCAGGCCGCCTGGCTGCTCAACGGCGGCCAGCGCTCCGACATGGAGCGCCTGGAGGACCACCACCTGCAGTGGATGTCGCGCCTGGACGCGATCGCCGAGGAGGACGGGCACCTGCTCGTCCACTCCGACACGACCGCCTATCTGGAGTACGGCGACTCCATCGAGGCCGTCAACGACGCGATCACCGAAGCCCTCCAGCGGAACGACCCCGACGAATGCTGGGATCTCTTCCGCAAATTCACCAAGCGCTTCGCCTTCCGCGACGAGGAAGCGGGCCCCCTGGCCGTACGCGAGCTGCTCCACACCTACGGCGGCAGCCGTATCGTGCACGGCCACAGCCCCATCCCCTACCTCCTCGGCGAAGTCGGCACCGAGGACGCGGACGGTGACGAGGGCGCGCCCCGCGTGGACGGCCCGCACCTCTACGCCGACGGGCTCGCGCTCGCCATGGACGGCGGCGTCACCATGGCCGGAAAGCTGCTGGTCGTACAACTTCCCCTGGCGGGCTGAGGGTTCAGCGGGGCGGCGCACGGGCAGGTGAGGAGTTCCACCGACGCGGGGTAATTCGGGAAACCGACTGTCACCACGCGCCGGTGCGGCTCTACCATCGGCTTATCCGTAGCAGGCTCTCCTCCGTTTCCGCCCACCGTCGGCACCGGCCGGCAAGAGGGCCCTACGGAGCATCGGGGGATGCACATGAACAGCGCTCCGCACCTGCTGACCGAGGACCGCCCGGAATTCGAGCGAGTTCTCGACCAGGCGTTGCGTACCGCGAACCATGACCCACAGATCAGCGCCCTGGCCGCCGCGATAGGACAGCGCCTCAATACCGAACAGTTGCGCAGTATGGCCCTCAGCGCCATGACGGCCATCTCCGCCTGCGCCATGACGGAATATCAGGACTTCGTCAGGGCCCGGGAGGAGCAGCGCGCCTGGTCGGCCACCGCCAGGCCACCGGCGGACGAGGACGACGACCCCACGGGCGCGCCGTCCCCCTCCCCCGCGGACGTCCCCGAGGACCCGGGAGCGGGCGCCGGCGCGGTCGTCGTCGTGCTCGCCCCCGTCCTGGCGGGGATCGCCGCCTTCCTCTTCCTGCTCATCGGCTACGTCCTGCGGACGGTCGGGTCGAACGGCGCCGTCGCCGACCCGATCATCAAGATCGGCTGGTGGTTCGGCGGTTTCACCGTCGCCGCGGTGCTCATCGCCAGCTCCGGCATGCTGGTCACGGCCGTGCGCAACGGCAGGCAGACGGAGGAGACGCCGCGGCACGACGGCCTCCCCGACGGCTATGACCAGCTCTCGCAGGAGACCGAGCGGGCCCGTGAGGCCTGGCGGCAGGCGCTGCTGGACCGGGGCATCCTGCCGTTCCTCCGGGAGTCGCTGGCCAACACCCCGGCGGCCCAACGCCGCCCGCCCTCCCCCAGAAACCGCCCCGGCCCCGGCCGAACCCCCCAGCTCGGCTACTCCCGGCCCGGCTTCTCGAGCCCCGACGACGGCCGGTCCTCCCCCACCCGGACGGGCTTCACCAGCCCGGACTACACGGGCCCCGAGTTCGGCGGCCCGGCCCCCCGCCAGGCCCCCCGGAAGGACTGACGACGGTGGTGCGCGACAGGCGTCGCGCACCACCGTGAAAGCGGCCCGGAGGGCCCTGTGCGGGCGGCTCCGCCGGCTACTCGGCGATCGGGAGATACACCCGGTTGCCGGCGGCGGCGAATTCGCGGGACTTCTGTGCCATTCCGGCCTCGGGGTCCGTGGCGGCATCCCCGCCGAGATCCCCGCCGTGCTCACGACGAATGTCTTGAGAGATCTTCATCGAACAGAACTTCGGACCGCACATCGAGCAGAAGTGCGCGGTCTTCGCCGGCTCCGCCGGAAGCGTCTCGTCGTGGAAGGCGCGGGCGGTGTCCGGGTCGAGGGCCAGATTGAACTGGTCCTCCCAGCGGAATTCGAAACGCGCGTCGGAGAGCGCGTCGTCCCACTCCTGGGCGCCCGGGTGGCCCTTGGCCAGATCCGCCGCATGCGCCGCGATCTTGTAGGTGATCACACCGGTCTTGACGTCGTCGCGGTCCGGCAGGCCCAGGTGCTCCTTGGGCGTGACGTAGCAGAGCATCGCCGTGCCCCACCAGGCGATCATCGCCGCGCCGATGCCCGAGGTGATGTGGTCGTACGCGGGCGCGACGTCCGTGGTCAGGGGGCCGAGCGTGTAGAACGGGGCCTCCTCGCAGATGTCCTGCTGGAGGTCGATGTTCTCCTTGATCTTGTGCATCGGGACATGTCCCGGGCCCTCGATCATGGTCTGGACGTTGTGCCGCTTGGCGATCCGGTTGAGCTCGCCGAGGGTCTTGAGCTCGGCGAACTGGGCCTCGTCGTTCGCGTCCGCGATCGAACCGGGGCGCAGGCCGTCACCGAGGGAATAGGTGACGTCGTACGCGGCGAGGATCTCGCAGAGCTCCTCGAAGTTCTCGTAGAGGAACGACTCCTTGTGGTGCGCCAGGCACCACGCGGCCATGATCGAGCCGCCGCGCGAGACGATGCCGGTCTTGCGGCGGGCGGTCAGCGGGACGTAGCGGAGCAGGACGCCGGCGTGGACGGTCATGTAGTCGACGCCCTGTTCGGCCTGTTCGATGACCGTGTCCTTGTAGATCTCCCAGGTCAGCTCCTCGGCCTTGCCGTCGACCTTCTCCAGGGCCTGGTAGAGCGGCACGGTGCCGATGGGCACGGGGGAGTTGCGCAGCACCCACTCACGGGTGGTGTGGATGTTGCGGCCGGTGGAGAGGTCCATGACCGTGTCGGCACCCCAGCGGGTCGCCCAGGTCATCTTCTCCACCTCCTCCTCGATGGAGGAGGTGACGGCGGAGTTGCCGATGTTGGCGTTCACCTTGACCAGGAACTTCTTGCCGATGATCATCGGCTCGATCTCCGGGTGGTTCACGTTCGCCGGGAGGACGGCCCGGCCGGCCGCGATCTCCTCGCGGACCGTCTCGGGGGAGACGTTCTCGCGGAGGGCGACGTACTCCATCTCGGAGGTGATCTCGCCCCGGCGCGCGTACGCCAGCTGGGTCACCGCCGCGCCGTCGCGGCCCCGGCGGGGCTGGCGGGGGCGGCCCGGGAAGACCGCGTCGAGGTTCTTCAGGCCCCCTCGGGGGGACGTGTGCTTGATGCCGTCGTCCTCCGGGCGCATGGGGCGCCCCGCGTACTCCTCGGTGTCGCCGCGGGCGATGATCCAGTTCTCCCGCAGCGGGAGGAGACCGCGCCGGACGTCCGTCTCGACGGCCGGGTCGGTGTACGGGCCGGAGGTGTCGTACAGCCGCACGTCCTGCCCGTTGGTGAGGTGAACCCGCCGCACCGGAACCCTGAGGTCCGGCCGCGAGCCGGTCACGTAGTCCTTGTGCCAGCCGATCTCCCGGCCGGTCGCGGACGTGCGTGCATCCTGCGTGGTCATATGACCGTAACTCCCTACGCCGGCATTACCCGGTAACAGGTTCGGCGGTCGACGCAGCGGCTTCCGTACGTGCTCCCGTACGAAGGTCAGCGCCCTCTCAGCCCGGTGCTCCGAGCTCCCGCGATTGCAAAGGTGGCACCACGCTAGCGCCTCCGTCGACCGGAGGGCCAGTGGGGCTTGCGATGATGCGACGGTGACCCCCACCGAGCCCACACCCCACGCCCCCCACGCGCACGCGCATGCCCAACCGCACGGACATTCCCACGGGCACTCCCCTGGACATTCCCACGGGCACTCCCACAGCCACGGGCCCGCGACGCCCGTTTCGGCACACCTCCGCAAGGTGATCGCGGCGGTACTCGTCCCCTTCACGGTGGCGGTGCTGGCCGGGCTGATAGTCCTCTGGCCGGGCGGCGCGCCGCCGCATCAGCACACCGGTGTCGGCCTCGACCAGCAGTTGCGGTCGGGGCAGGTGACGAAGATCGAGAAATTCGACTGCCCCAAGTCCGGCGGGCTGCCGGGCGGGCCCCAGCCGGGACCGTCGCCCGCGCCGGCCGCCCCGGCACAGGGGACCTGCGAGAAGGCCACCATCGAGGTGACCGAGGGCCCGGACAAGGGCAGGACCTTCACCGAGATCGTCCAGCCGAGCGCGTCGCGACGCTACGACGTGAGCCAGAAGGTGGTTCTCGCCTACGCGCCGAAGGCCCCGGAGAATCTGCGCTATTCGGTCACGGACGTGGACCGCGACTTCCCGATGGCCCTGCTCGCGGGGGTGTTCGCGCTCGCGGTCGTGGTCGTCGGCCGGCTGCGCGGCGTCTTCGCGCTGGTGGCCCTGGTGATCAGCTTCGGGGTCCTGACGATGTTCATCCTCCCGGCGATCCTCCAGGGCTCGAATCCCCTGCTGGTCGCCGTGATCGGCGGCAGCGCGATCATGCTGATCGCGCTCTACATGTGCCACGGGCTCAACGCCCGCACCTCCGTGGCAGTGCTGGGCACGCTGACGTCCCTGCTGGTCATCGGGCTGCTCGGGTCGGTGTTCATCGACTGGGCCCATCTGACGGGCAACACCGACGACCAGACGGGACTGGTGCACGGCCTCTACCCGCAGATCGAGATCCGGGGCCTGCTGCTCGCCGGCATCATCATCGGCTCGCTGGGTGTGCTCGACGACGTCACCGTCACCCAGACCTCGGCGGTGTGGGAGCTGAAGGAAGCCAACCCGTCGGCCAATTGGCGGAAACTCTACGGTTCCGCGATGCGCATCGGGCGGGACCACATCGCCTCCGTCGTGAACACGCTGGTCATGGCGTACGCGGGCGCGTCCCTGCCGCTGCTGCTGCTGTTCTCGATCGCGGACAGCGGCGTGGGCACGGTGGCCACCAGCGAGATCGTCGCGGAGGAGATCGTCCGGACGCTGGTGGGCAGCATCGGCCTGGTGGCCTCGGTGCCGGTGACGACCCTCCTCGCCGCGCTCGTTGTCAGTGCCGACCGGCATGATGGAGGAGGCAAGGGGCGGGCCAGGGCCCGGGGCGGCAGGCGCCGCCGCGCGAAGTAACGGGAAGGCGGGGGGGCTTCCAGTGGTCGGTGAGCTGGGCAGAGTGACGGGGACGGTCGGCCCCGGGCTGGTCGGCGAGGTGATCGTGCGGGTCCGGGGCGGCGCCGAGGCCTTCCTGGCCTACGCCGCCGAGCCGGGCGAGCGCATCGAGCGGGGGACGGTCGTGATGGTCACGGAATATCAACCGCCGCGCACCGTCTATGTGACGTCCGTCTATACCTGATTTCGGAGTCGCGGGCGGGGTATCAGCGTCTTCACCCGGCTCTGCCGGGTCGCACACTTCGTGAACGTACGGCCCGCAGTGGGCCGTAAAGGGGGAGGGACGCATGGTCGTTGGCGTCGTGGCGGGGGCTGTCCTCGTCGCGGTCATCATCCTGGTCGGGCTGTTCAAGCTCATGTGGCGGGTCGCGGAGCCCAACGAGGCCCTGATCATCTCCGGCTCCAGGCACCGCACGGAGGGCCTGGGGGACGGGCTGGGATTCCGGATAGTCACGGGGCGGGGGACGTTCGTGCTGCCGGGGGTACAGGCGGTACGCAAGTTGTCCCTCGACCTCAACGAGGCGGATCTCAACGTGGATTGCGTCACCAAACAGGGCATTCCACTGAAGGTGCACGGCGTGGTGATCTTCAAGGTGGGCGATGACTTCGTCTCGATCGCCAACGCCGCCCGCCGCTTCCTCGACCAGCAGAAACATATGCCCGAGCGGGTGCACAACGTCTTCGCCGGTCATCTGCGCTCGATCGTCGGCGGGTTGACCGTGGAGGACATGATCCGCGACCGGGAACGGCTGACGGGTGAGACCCGGGCCGCCTCGGGCACGGAGATGGAGAAGCTGGGTCTGATCATCGACTCCCTCCAGATCCATGAGATCCAGGACCCCACGGGCTACATCCAGAACCTCTCGGCGCCGCACGCCGCCGCCGTACGCCGGGACGCCCGGATCGCCCAGGCGGAGGCGGACCGGCTGGCCACCGAGGCCGAGCAGCAGGCCGCCGCACGGATGTCGGAGGCCCAGCGCGACAGCGAGATCCTCCAGGCCGGCTATCAGGCCGAGCGGGACAGCGCTGCCGCGAAGGCGCGACAGGCGGGCCCGCTGGCGGAGGCCGCCGCGCGCCAGGAGGTCGTCGTCCAGGAGACGCGGGTCGCGGAGCTGGACGCCATGCGCCGGGAGCAGCAGCTCCAGGCCGATGTGCGCAAGCCCGCGGACGCGACGGCGTACGAGAAGCGGACGCTCGCGGAGGCCGAGCGCGACGCCCGGATCTCGGCGGCCGAGGCCCAGGCCAAGGAGACGGAGCTCGCCGCGGCGGCCGAGGCGACGCGCGTGAAGGCGGCGGCGGGGGCCGAGGCGGAGGCCACCAGGACGCGCGGTGACGCCGCCGCCGCGGCGACCCGTGCCACCGGTGAGGCCGAGGCCGCCGCCGCGCAGGCCAAGGGTCTGGCGGCGGCCGAGGCGGCCAGGGCCCAGGGGCTCGCCGACGCCGAGGCGCTCAAGGCCCGGGCGGCGGCCCTCGCGGAGAACCAGGACGCGGTGGTCGCGCAGCAACTCGCCGAGAAGTGGCCCGAGATCGTCCAGGCGGGCGCTCAGGCGTTCGGAAACGTGGATCACATGGTGCTGCTGAACGGGGCGGACGGCATGTCCGACCTGTTCGCGAAGGCGCTGACGATGGGAGGTACGGGTCTGGGGCTCGCCCGGCAGCTGCTCGCGGCCATGGGCACGACCGACGGAGCCGGCTCGGGCAGGAGCGCGGGCACCGGCACGGGCATGGGCACGGTGGGGAACGGTGGCCTGGTCGGCGGCGCCGGAACATCCGGTGGTGCGGGTGGCGCCGGTGGTGCTGTCGGTGGAGCTGTCGGGGTGACGGTCGCTGGTTCGGACGCGCACGGCGGTACGGCCGGCGTGACCGCGGACGCGGCGGCGGACGGTGGCACGGGGCCGCGGGCGCGGGTCCCGGCGTTCGCCCCGCAGGGTCGGGGGGCGGCACCGCGCGCCGAGCGGGTGCCGATCGAGGAGGACGGCGGTACGCCCGGGACGGGCGGCGGCGCACCGGCTCCCGAGGCCGGCTAACCCGCGTTCTGCCCCTCGGGGTTGCCGGCGAGGATGCTGTCGAGCGCCGCGGCGAGTTCGTAGTCGAAGTCGGCGACCGTGTGCTCCTCGCCGAGCGGGGCGACGCGGTCGGTGCGGTCGAGGAAGGCCACCAGCGGCGCCGCCCCGGCCCGGAACAGGGCGCCTTCGCCGCCCACTTGCAGCCGGATGAACACGTCCGACAGATGCTGGGAGGAGGCGGGGGCGATGTGCACATCGCCCTCGCCGGAGGGCTGGCTCAGCCCGTCGAGGAGCAGCTCCCTGGCGAAGGCCCATGTCACGGGCGCGTCGCCGGGGAGGTGGAAGGTGAACTTCACCGCGTACGGGTCACTGCTGTCGTAGCCCAGCTCCACCGGGATCCGGAAGGACAGCTCCTCGGAGACGAGGAAGGTCATGACCACTTCTGCCTGAACTGTGTCGCGCATCGCCCAATGCCCCGTCTTCGTCGGTTTGGCAGGGATTGAAGCCTGATGGCCCCAATGACGCCATAGTCTGACAAGAACGCCCGGTGGATCACAAGGAGTGATTTTCCAGTTACTCATGGAGACCGAGGGTGAGCATACGAGCTCTCCGACTCTGGAGCGTAGCGACTCGACTACGGGGCGGAGTCGTAACAGGGGATTTGCCACCACGGACCGGCCGAGAACTGGCCAAAGTGGCCCGAGGGCGCACGGATTACCGTAGGGGCGGTGCCCCCGGCGTTCACGTTGACGGAGGAATGTTGACGGGAGAGATAACTCCTCGCCTTCCGCTTCGTTGAGTTGACCAGCGGGCACCGGACGGTGGCGTGGGCGACGTCGCCTGCCCGGTGGGCGCTGCCCGGGCGTCCCCCTCGCCCGGGACGGCCGACTCCTACCAGTCGCCCTTCGACGAGGAGGACGACGTGAACTTCTTGACGACGAAGATCAGGCCGGCGACCAGCGCGACCAGCAGCAGCGCCTTGAAGAGCAGGCTGATGACAAAGCCGAGCAGGCTCATGATCAGGCTGCCGAACACCACCAGCACGAGAACCGGCACCGCGACCCAGGTCACCCACCAGGGCAGTCCCGCGAATATCCCCTTCTCAGCCATCTCGACTCCTGATCTCCGCATCACGCGTGGATTCACACGCTCTTGTCACGTCATGGCCGTCGCGCGGACGGGAATGAATGCCCCGCCGTGATTCACCGGCCGTCCGGAGCGGAATACCCCGGCCTGTTCTCGATGCTAGGCCCGGGGAGCGGCCCGACGGGGGCCCGACAGCCCCCGTAGACCCCTGAACGGCCCCCTACGGGATTCCGGGGCGGGGGTCAGCTCTCCGGTGGAGAGAAGACGACGAGGACCCGGAGATCCTCGCTGATGTGGTGGAACTTGTGGGGCGTCCCGGCCGGTACGTACACCACGCTGCCGCGCCCCACGGTGGTGGTCTCCGTGCCCACCGTGACCGCCGCCCGGCCGCTCACCACCACATAGACCTCGTCCTGGGCGTGCGGCCCCTGGGGGTCGGAGGCGCCGGCGTCCAGCCCGTACAGCCCCACGGACATGTTCCGCTCCCGCAGGAACTGCAAATACGCGCCGTCGTTCGCGACGCGCTCCTGCTCCAGCTCGTCCAGCCGGAACGCTTTCATTCGCCGTCCACTCCTCGCCGCTCGGCCCGGCCGGGCCGGTCGTGGTCCTCGCGCGCATCCCCGTCGGCCGCGCCCGTCTGCAACGATCTCACCATGAAGAATTTCGTAGTCAAGACGATCGCCAACGCGGCGGCCCTGGCGGTGGCCATCTGGCTGCTCAAGGGCATCACGCTGTCCGGCGAGAACACCGCTCGCAAGGTGCTCACGCTCTTCCTCGTCGCGCTCGTCTTCGGCGCGGTCAACTTCATCGTCAAGCCGGTCGTGAAGCTGCTGTCGTTCCCGCTCTTCATCCTGACCCTCGGCCTGATCACCCTGGTGATCAACGCCCTGATGCTGCTGCTGACCTCCTGGCTGGCGGACAGACTGGATCTGGCCTTCCATGTGGCCGACTTCTGGTCCGCGCTGGTCGGCGGCGTGATCATCTCGATCGTGGCCTGGGCGATGCACGTCATCCTGCCGGACGAGAACGACTGAACCGCGGGATCCGACGGCGCCGGGCCTCGCACCGGCGCCTCGGCCGACCCGCCGGGGCCACGAAAAGGAGGACGGCTCGAGCCTCCCCCCTCTTGGCTCGAGCCGCCACGGCTCCACGCGCGAAGAACCGCGCGACCCAGGCTAGTTGACTCTGCGTCAGTGTCCAATCACCCTAGCGGCACAGCCCTATCGACTTATTTATAGTTCCTTCACGATCGGTGGCGGCATCACAGGGAGACGACATGGATCTGGCCCTTTTGCGCACATTCGTCACGGTGCACAGGGCCGGCTCCTTCACCCGGGCGGCAGCGCTCCTCGGCCTCTCCCAGCCGGCCGTCACCAGCCAGATCCGGACGCTGGAACGCCAGCTGGGCCGGCCGCTCTTCCTCCGCCAGGCACGCGGGGTCCGCCCCACCACCATCGGCGACGAGCTCGCCCACAAGATCGCCCCGCATGTCGACGCGCTGCTGGAGATCGCCGAGGCCGACCTCGACGACCAGTGGGCCAGCCGCACCCTCCACCTGGCCGGCCCTCCCGAGTTCACCGCCCTGCGCGCCCTGCCCGCGCTCGTCCCCCTGATCGCCCGGGGCCTGGCCGTACGCGCCGCCCACGGCATGGCCGAGGAGCTCTTCGAGGGCCTGTCCGACGGCCGCCACGACCTCGCCATCGCCACCTCCCGGCCGCGCGGCCGGCTGCTGGCCGCCACACCGCTCTGCGACGAGGAGCACGTGCTCGTCGCCGCCCCGCGCTGGGCGGCCCGCCTCGGCGGCCCGGCCGTCGTCCGCGACAAGGGCCTCGCGGCCCTGGAACACCTGCCCGTGGTCGAGGTCCACGAGAGCCTGCCCTTCGTCTCCCGCTACTGGTCGGCCGTCTTCGACTCCAAGCCCCTGGCCGCCGGCACCGTCATCGTCCCCGACCTGCGCGCGGTGCTCTCCTGCGTCGCCGCCGGAGCGGGCATCGGCGTGCTGCCGCGCTATCTGTGCGGCGAGGCTCTGGACACCGGCGAGATCGTGGCGCTCCTGGATCCGCCGGTGCCACCGCTGCGCACCTATTTCCTGGTCGTCAGGGCCGGCACGCTGGCGCATCCCCACCTCGCGCGGGCGCACGAGTGGCTGCTGCGCGCTGCAGTTTCCTGGTGAGGAGGGGTTTCACCCCGGGGCGTGCGCGGCAGATGTCCCCTATGACCGAACGGCCCGTGGTCAAACGCACCGCCCGCGCCATCCTGCTCGACGGCGAACCCGGCTCCGAGACGCTCCGGCTCGTCCTGATCAAACGCACCAAGCCCGGCGAGGCACCGTACTGGATCACCCCGGGCGGCGGGGTCGAGCCCGAGGACAGCACCGTCGTCGCCGCCCTCCACCGCGAGGTGGACGAGGAGCTCGGCGCGAAGGTCGTCGATGTGGTCCCCGCCTTCGTCGACACCGTCTCCCACTCCCTCCACCACGCCGCCCACGGCGTGAAGGTGCAGCACTTCTTCGTCTGCCGACTGGCCTCGATGGACCTCTCGCGACGGCACGGCCCCGAGATCGACGAGCCGTGCGGGACGTACGAGGTGGTGCGCGTGCCCTTCACCCGGGCGGGCATCGACTCGGTGGAGGTCGTGCCGCCGTCCCTCCGGGTCTTCCTGCGCGCGAACATCGAGGGGGTACGGGCCCTCCTCGCGCCGGACCTGGCCTGACGCTCCTCAGCCCGCCGCCGAGGCCATCAGCTCGTCGATCGAGTCGTGGCGGATCCGGTGCGCCGGGATCCCTATGCCGACCAGCGTGTCCACCCCGCTGCGGACCATCCCGGGCGGCCCGGAGAGATAGGCGTCATAGGCGTTCCACGGGCCGTACTTGCGGACGACCTGCGGCAGTTGCCCGCTCAGGCCGAGCGTGGGTCCGTCGGAGATCACTGGACGCACGGAGAGCCAGCGGTGCGACTTCTGTAGTCGCAGCATGGTGTCTATGTCGTAGAGGTCGTCATCATGACGTGCGCCGTAGAAGACCTCGACGGGGCGACTGCGCCCATGCCGGACGACGTCCTCGACCAGTGCCTTGATCGGAGCGATGCCGGTGCCGCCGCCCAGGCACAGCAGTCCGCTGTCGCTGCCGTGGTCGACGGTCATCGAGCCGGCCGGCGGGCCGAGCCGGATGACGTCGCCCGGGCGGGCGCGGTGGACCAGGGCACCCGAGACCCAGCCGGCCGGCACGGCCTTGATGTGGAAGGAGAGCAGGCCGTCCTCGCGCGGGGCGCAGGAGAAGGAGTAGTGCCGCCACACGCGCGGCCACCAGGGCGTCTCCACGCTCGCGTACTGCCCGGCGAGAAAGGGATAGGGCTGGTCGGGCCGTACGGTCACGATGGCGACGTCCGGCGTGCGCGGCTCATGGCCGACGATCTCGGCCTGCCACCAGGGCGGCGAGCTCCGCTCGTCCTCGGCGGCCGCGTCGATCATGATCTGGGAGATGGCGGTGTAGACCCGCACCCACGCGGCCTGCGTGGCGTCGTTCCAGGTCCGGGAGGCGTGGCGGGCGAGCGCGTCGATCAGGCACTCCCCGACGGCGGGGTAGTGGGTGGGGGCGGTGCCGTACTTCCGGTGCCCCCGGCCGAGTTGGGAGAGATAGGTGGTGAGGATCGCGGTGTCGTCGGCGTGGCGGGCGGCGGTGAGCAGCGCCTTGAACAGCCGGTCGCGCTGGATGTCCATGGCGGCGGGGAAGAGGGCGCGCAGCTCCGGCCGGCGTACGAAGAGCAGGGCGTAGAAGTACGAGGTGGCCTTGTCGGCGATGGGCTCGATCTCGGCCAGTGTGCGGCGGATCAGCAGGGCGTCGGAGGACGGTGAGCCGCCGGGTGACGGGGCCTTCCCGCTACCGGGACACGTGGGGGGAGCGGCGGGCGCCGGGGGCGACGCGGGGGCTCGGGGCGGGGCCGGGGCGAGGGGTGGGACGAGGGGTGGGGCCGGGCGGCTCGCGGGAGGCTCTTCCGCGGGGCGTTCGTGTTCACGCGCGTGCGTGCGGTACGCCAGCGGCTGCCAGCGGTCGCCCATGGGTGAATGGCCGTCCTGGACCGGGGTCCGGGGGCGAACCGCGCCGGGTGCCCCCAGCCTCTCCCCCGCGGCCGGTAACCCACCCGGCCCGTCCGGCGGCGCCGGTAACTCCTCCGCCTCCGCCGTCCATGGCGCCCCGGCCGGGGTGAACCGGTTCCTCTCGCCTCCCGGTCCGGACGCGCCGCCATGGGTCGGCGGGGTGGTCGGAGCGTTCATGGTTGCCTCGCCTTGAGCGTTTCCCGGCCGGGCCGCGCGCTTCCGCCGAAGAGGGCGGGAAGGTTTCCGCGATTCCCCGCGCTGCTGATGAGTCGCTGTTCCCGTCCACGCAGCATGGCACCCCGGGTCCCCGATTCCGGGTGTCTTCCCGGAACTCCGGGTGATGGGGAGTCGGTTGAGGCTAGGCTGACCCGATCCGGTGCGGTGCGGGCCGACCACGCCCGCTCTTCCGGCTCACGGCCCGTGGCGGCTAGAGGCCGCCGCCGGCCAGCGCGTACGCCTCCCGGAGGTCGAGGCCGTCGTAGGCGTGCGAGGCGATGTCCCGCACGTGGTGATCGGCGTTGACCGCGACCGATACCGGCACCGCGGCGAAGAGCCGGGCGTCCGACATCGAGTCCCCGTAGGCCACGCAGTCGGCCCGGCCCAGCCCGTACCGCTCGCAGAGCTCGTCGGCGATCCGCACCTTCGCCGAGGCGTCGAGGATCCCCGCCGGGTCCAGCGGGTCGCGGAAGGGCACGGAGGGCCAGCGCGAGCCGTGGGCCGCGTCGGCGCCCCAGTCCAGCAGGCGTTCGACGAAGAAGCCCGGCGACAGGGAGATCACCGCGCAGCGCTCGCCGCCGGCCCGGATGGCGGCCCACACCTCCCGGATGCCGGCCAGCCAGGGCGCTCCCTCGAAGGCTGCCGTGACCTGCGCTTCCGTCAGCTCGGCCCAGAGCTCCACGGCCAGTTGGGCGAACCGGGACGGCAGCAGCTCCCCCATGGCGAAGGCCCTCTCCAGCTCGCCGATCTCCTTCTCCAGGCCCAGCTGCCGGGATATCTCCACAGCCGCGGCCGAGCCGTGGATGAGCGTTCCGTCCAGGTCGAACAGGTGCAGTCTGGTCATGGCCACCGAGCCTAGGCGTTCGAGATCGGGCCCGGGCGTCAGCGGCCGGCCGCCACGCGCCCCGCTCCCTCCGCGTCCACCGCGTCCACCGCGTTCGCCGTGTCCGCCACGTCCGCCGCGTCGGAGAGCACCGGCTTCGGCCCCGAGGCCACGATCCGCCCGCCCCGGCCCTCGCGCCGCTCCAACGACGCGGAGAGCAGGGCGAGGAGCAGCGCGGCGGCGGCCATCCCGGCGCCGACCCAGTTGGGCGCGGTGTAGCCGAATCCGGCGGATATCACGAGGCCACCGAGCCAGGCGGCCATGGCGTTGCCCAGGTTGAAGGCGCCGATGTTGACGGCGGAGGCGAGCGTGGGGGCGTCGGCGGTCTGGTCCAGGACCCGCTTCTGGAGGGGCGGCACGGTGGCGAAGCCGAAGGCGCCGATGAGCGGGATGACGACCGCGGTCGCGATCTTGTCGTGGGCGGCGAGGGGCAGCAGGGCGAGCAGGATCGCGAGCCCGCCGAGGGTGGTGAAGAGCATGGGCATCAGCGCGCGGTCGGCGTACTTGCCGCCGATCAGGTTGCCCACCAGCATGCCGAGGCCGAAGAGGACGAGCAGCCAGGTGACGGACGAGGGCGCGTAACCGGCGACGTCGGTGACCAGCGGGGCCAGGTAGGTACTCATGGTGAAGACGCCGCCGAAGCCGAGAACGGTCATCGCCATGGCGAGCAGCACCTGGGGGTTGCGGAAGGCGGCTGTCTCGCCGCTGAGCCGGGTCCGCTCGGGGCGCGGCTGGTGGGGCACGAGGGCGGCGATGCCCAGGACGGCGAGCACGCCCAGGCCGGCGATGATCAGGAAGGTGACCCGCCAGCCCGCGTTCTGGCCGACGAGGGTGCCCAGGGGCACGCCCACCACGGTCGAGGTGGTGAGCCCGGTGAACATCATCGCTATCGCGCCCGCCTTCTTCCGCGGCGCGACAAGCCCGGCGGCCACGATCGCACCGATGCCGAAGAACGCGCCGTGCGCGAGCGAGGCGACGATGCGCCCGGCGAGCATGACCCCGAAGACGGGCGCGGCGGCCGAGATCACGTTCCCCGCGACGAACAGGCCCATCAGGGCCATCAGCATCGTCTTGCGCGCGACGCGGCCGCCGACGACGGCGAGGACCGGGGCGCCGACGACGACACCGAGGGCGTAGCCGGTGGTCAGGAGGCCGGCGGTCGGGATCGAGACCCCGAAGTCCGCGGCGATGTCGGGGAGCAGTCCCGAGGTGACGAATTCGGTGGTGCCGATTCCGAAGGCGCCGATGGCGAGCGCCAGCAGGGCGAGGGGCATGGGGGGTCCTTCGTACGGGATCGAGGCAGGGGAGACCGAGACCTTCCGGCCAGGTGGTTGTGGCCGACTTCTACCGGCCTCCACAATAATTGCAGACGCATTTACTTGCAAGCGCGGGCTATTGCAGAGGGGAGATACGCTGGTAGGGACCGCACGGCCACGTGCGGACGGCGCGCTCGGACGGCACACCCGGACGTCCCCGAAGGAGGGCTCACCCATGTCCCGCACCCTGGATCCCGCCCTGGCCGGCCTGGCGCAGGGCTGGTGCGCGCTCTCGGCGCTGCACAGCCGGATCGAGGCGCACATAGAGCGCGCCCTCCAGAACCATCACGAGCTGAGCGTGCGCGAGTTCTCCGTGCTCGACGTCCTCAACCGCCAGCACGACGGCGAGGGCGGCCATCTGCGGATGAACGAGGTGGCGGACGCCGTCGTCCTCAGCCAGTCCGCGACGACGCGCCTGGTCACCCGCCTTGAGGACCGCGGCCTGCTGACGCGCTACCTCTGCCTCACCGACCGGCGCGGGATCTACACCGACGTCACGGACGCCGGTCGCGCCCTCCTCGAAGAGGCTCGCCCCACCAATGACGCGGCCCTGCGCGAGGCGCTGGACGAGGCCGCGAACCGGACCGAGCTCGCCCCGCTGGTCGCCGCGGTGGAGTCCCTCGCCCCCGCCGCCCCGTAACCACCGGCCCGAGGTAACCGCCGACCGGAGCCCACGCCGCCCCCTGTCAGCCGCCGGGCCGGTCGCACTCGGCGGCCAGGCGGGTCGCACTCGGCGGCCGGGGCGGTCACA
The DNA here is from genome assembly GCF_054551825.1 of Streptomyces sp. L500. Taxonomy (NCBI): domain Bacteria; kingdom Bacillati; phylum Actinomycetota; class Actinomycetes; order Kitasatosporales; family Streptomycetaceae; genus Streptomyces; species Streptomyces sp. L500. The sequence goes on along the minus strand of NZ_JBTOLC010000003.1, from coordinate 192,848 downwards.
TCTCGCGTGCGCGGGCCCGTTCCCGGTGCGCCTTCTGGCGGCAGGCCGCGGCGCAGTACCGGGCGGGCCGGCCCGTACGAGCGGCGGCCACCGGCCCACCGCATACGGCACACCGGGTTTCGTAACGATCCGGGGCAGGATTCGCGGGGAGTTTCGTCACATGCCGCCCCGGCCGGAGGCTGTCGCACGCCAGCGCGGTCATCCTGCCCGGCGCCGTCCCCGGCCCCCGCCGCTGCTCCATCGACAGACACCCCATGAGCAGGGCCGTCACATCACCGACGGACGCGTCCTTCCGTACCGCGCCCGCCTGTTGGGCCCGCTCCAGCAGGACGGCGAGAGCGTCCCGGAAGTCCGCCTCGACCCCGGGGGAGGGCTCGAAACTGCCCTCCAGCGCGTCGCACAGGCCCTTGTTCCGCACGGAGAGCCGCACCACAGCCGCCAGATAGCGATAGAACACCCTCCCGGGGTCTTCCGCGTGCGCCAACTCCCGTGCCGTATCGGTGAAGAGCCGCACCCGGTCCACGACCGTGGCCCTGAACAGGGCTTCCTTGGACGGGAAATGACGGTAGACGGTCCCGGCCCCCACCCCGGCCCGGCGCGCGATCTCACCCAGCGGCACCGCCAACCCCTGCTCCTCGAAGGCCGATCGGGCGGCCTGGAGGACCAGCGCGCGGTTGCGGCGGGCGTCCGAGCGCAGCGGCTGGGAGACCGGTGAAGCGGTCGTCGAGGTCCTGCGCCGAGCCATGCGCCTGGGTCTCCGGAGGGCTGGAAGGGAAACGGGATCGAGATTCCGATTCTATCCGCGCGAATGAGCGAGGGCCCGCAGCGCCATACCGGGACAAAAGCCATACGAAGCAGAAGCCGGGAAAACAAAGAGCCGCCGCCGGCGCGTGAAGCGCCGACGGCGGCTCGATGCGGTGACGCGGCCCGACACGGCCGCGCCGCACGGTCAGCCGGGGATCACCGCGTCCCACGCCTTGCCCGCGGCCGCCAGGGCACCGTCCTCGTCCGCGACCGGGACGCCCAGGGCGCGCAGCCCCGCGGCGAGCGCCGTCAGCGAGTCGAGCACGACCTCACGGTCCGCGTCGAGGCCGTAGTGGTTGACCCGGATCATCTCCGTCGCCAGCGTGCCCCCGGCCGCCTGGACGGGCACGGACGCGTCGGCCGCCAGGGCGGCCGCCACGATGTCGCGGGCGTCGACGCCGTCAGGCGCGCGCAGCGTGGTGGCGGCGGGCGCGGCGTCCTCGTCGCGGACGACGTAGGGCGCGAGGGCGCCCAGCGCCCGTACGCCCGCGCGCGTGGCGGCGGAGGCGGCGCGGTGGCGGGCGATCACGCCGTCCAGGCCGTCCGTGGCGATACGGTCGGCGGCCTGCTCCAGCGCGAGCATCTCCAGCTGGGCCGGCGCGTGCGGGAGGGCGGCGCGGCCGCCGTCGATCCAGCGCTCCTTCCAGTCCAGCAGGGAGAGGTAGGAGCGGCGCGGCGCCTGCTCGTTGGCGGCGATGCGCTCCCAGGCGCGGGCGCTCACGGAGACGACGGAGACGCCCGCCGGACCCGCCATGGCCTTCTGGCCACCGATGACGCACAGGTCGACGCCCCACTCATCGGTGAGCAGCGGCTCGGCGGCGATGGAGGCGACGGCGTCCAGCATCAGCAGGGCGCCGTGCTCACGGACGACCGCGGCGATCTCGGCGACCGGGTTGGTGTTGCCGGTCGCCGCCTCCGCGTGCACCAGGCTGACGAAGTCGATCGTGGGGTTCGCGCGCAGCGCCTCGGCCACCTGCTCGGCGGTGACCGCCCCGCTGAACGGCGCGCTCACGGTCACCACTTCGGCGCCGCAGGAGCGCAGCCAGCCGCCGAAGGTCTCGCCGTACGGGCCGGTGATGATGTTCAGCGCGGTGCTGCCGGGCCGCACGGCCGAGCGGATGCACGCCTCCAGCGGGAGCAGTGCCTCGCCCTGCATGGCGACGACGGTCTCGCGCGTGCGCATCAGCGCCGCGACCTTGTCCTCGATCCGAGCGAAGTGGCCCGCGCCGAGGGGCGCGAAGTCGAGCAGGTCCGGTGCGGTGTTCGCGGTCACGGTGCCTTCCAGGGGATGTCGCGCCGCGTCGCGGCGCCCGCCAATCTCCCGCCGACTCTACGTCCGCACCCCCGGCCATGCCGACAATCCGACTATCGCCAGCCACCCGTGTCGACGCCGCCCGGCACCGCGCCCCCGGGCTCATAGGGCTCACGGGTGAAGACGAAGGTGCCGAGGTCGAGATGGCTCACCGTGCCGTCCTCGCGGCGCACGGCCCGCAGGGTCTCCCCCGCGTAGTAGCCGTCGAGCCCCGTCCAGGTGCCGTCCGCCTCGGCGCGGAAGCGCGCGGCGCGCCCGCCGTTGCCCACCGGGCCCAGGCGCAGCGCCCGGTCGGCTTCCAGGCGCAGGACGAACGGAGTGGCGCCCCAGTACCAGGGCCCGGTCAGCTCCAGCAGGGCCGGGTCGACGCCGTCGAGCGGACGCCAGGGCTCCGGGATCCGGGGTTCGTGCTCCACGACCGTGCGCACGAGGTCCGTCACGACGGGGACCAGGCCGAAGAACGAGGTGAGGTTGCTCAGCGCCACGGCCGCGACGCCCTCGGCGGGGTCGGCCCACAGCGACGCCACGAAGCCCGGCATGCTGCCCGTGTGCCCGCACAGGACCCGGCCGTCGTGGCGCGTCAGCTGGAGGCCCAGGCCGTAGGCGCCCGTCCAGTCCGGCCCCTGGGGCTCGGTCCGCGGCGTCCGCATCTCCGCCACCGTGCTCGCCCTGAGCACCCGGTCGTCGCCGTTCAGCAGGAACTCCGCGAAGCGGCACAGGTCGGCGGCCGTGGACCAGAGCTGACCGGCGGGCGCCATGCGCCCGGTGTCCACCGCGGGTTCCGGGAGCAGTACGTCCGCCCAGGGGTGGACGGCCCGGCCCTCGGCGTACGGGGCCTCGGGGCCGAGGGTCGTACGCGCCATGCCCAGCGGCAGCAGCACCTCCCGGCGCAGCACCTCGTACCAGTGCTCACCGCGCAGCCGCTCCACCAGCGCGCCGAGCAGCGCGTATCCGGGGTTGGAGTAGTGGTGGAGGCGCCCTGCGGGATGGCGCTGGGGGCGCTCGCCGAAGATGTCCTCGAGCTCGGGGCGCAGAGCGCCGTCCGTGCGCTCCCACCAGGGGCCGCGCGCCTCCGCCGCCAGTCCCGAGCTGTGCGACAGCAGTTGGGCGACGGTCGCCCGGCCGCCCTCGGGTGTGTCGAGGTACGTCCCGAGCGGCTCGTCGAGGTCGATCAGCCCCTCGTCGCGCAGCCGCATGACGAGGACGGCGACGAGGGACTTGGTGATCGAGCCGATCCGGTACTGCGTGTCGGCACCGGGGGTCTCCCCGGCCACGTCGCCCCGCCCGGCGGACCACACCATGCGCCCGTTCCGCGTCACCGCGCCCACCAGCGAGGGCGCGCGGCCCTCGGCCTGGCAGGTGGCGACCCGGTGCAGCAGCGCGCGCCGGGTGGCCGGGAGGAGCTCGTCGAGGGGAGCGGCGTCCGGGAGCTCTTGCTGGGGCACTTCGCACGAGACAGTCATGTCCCGCACCCTAGCCAGGCGTTCTCCCCGGACGCCGAAGGGCTTCCGCCTTGTAGGATCTCGCGGTCCGTGCCATAGCGTATGGCTCTGACCAGCGGGTTTCTGGGCTGCCTCAGCCCATGTCCGAGCGCCCGTGTCTCAGTTCCGTGGCACTTCCTCAGCAGGCGCCATCAGCAGCCGTGCGTTCTGCCCACTCGCGCTGGGTAACGGCTCGCTCCATGCGGCTGAGGTCTCCGGAAGCTTGTCGAAAGCGCCGGGAAGGACATCGAACACCCCAAGACTGTTCGCCAGTCCTTGCGGTCAGAAGCAGCTGGCACCCTCCACTTCACATCACCTTGCCCGCAGCACACTTCCTCACTCCTTCAAACTTCAGTCATTCTGAGGCCCCTGCGGCCACGCTTGTGAAGTTGACGGGGAAAGGCACACGTCACACGAGACGATCTACGAGCGAGTGGCCACAACAGGGCGATGGACACATAATAGGAACCGACAGGAAAAAATTTCTATTCGGCGGTGCGCTATGGCTAGCACCATTGAACGCACAGCCAGAACCGCCAAGGAAAGAGTCGACTGGGACCTGGTGCTGAATGCCTACCTTCAATGCACAGATTTCGTGCGTGACGAAGGAGCATATCTTCCAGACATAGCAGCTAGTTTCCTGGCCGAGGCGATGACCCGCCTGTCTTCAAACTATGACAGCCAAGAAGAGCAGCTCATTTCCGACACACTGGCGGTCTGGGGTTCAGCTGAGGGGCGGATGGGCCGCCCCACGGATGTGTTTTCGGAACTGTACTGGGATGACAGGTTTCAAGCGATCCCACCGTATGCGGCATCAAAACAAACCGGCTGGCGCCGGAGACCCACCCCATTTGAATCTGTCGTAGAGACAGCTCGACGACTCCGCGACCTGGAAGAGATTGGGAAATGCCTTAGCAGTCAACAGACCGCAGGCATCCTTGGAGGTTCAGTCAGCTATGGCGGCTTCTTCAATGTGACTGGCGCCGCTCACGGCAGCAGGCCATCAGATAGCGACGTTCTGATAGTGATTCCCGGATTCGACAAGCTACCACTACTATCGAGCGGGATTGGGCACCTCAAAGGGGCACAAGAAGCGTCAGTATCCCAGTTTTCCGACCGCACCAAATCGTTCCTGAGAGCAAGAAACTATCCTGACGAGCATGTAATATTTAGCGGAAAAATCGACATGTGGGAGGACATGGAAGATCCGGTCTTGGAAGGCACAGGAATTCCTGGAACCTACCAGTCAAGCTTGCACGTCATTACGCCTCCAGGACTTAGCTACCTACTCATTTCAGACGCACGCTCGCTCAGCTGGGAGTCGTCAGGCCCTAGCCGTCTGATTCGCGACTATCGCGAACAGCAGCCAACCCGCGAGGACCACCAGCGCAATTTCAGCGGCAAGAACATCAGGCTTCCGATTTCAGTCGAGAGCGCACCTGGTGGGTACATGCGGCAGAGTCATGCATACTTCATCGACAACCAAGACCGCTACTATCCGGGAATGTTCCAAAATTTGCTTCTCCCGCATTTTCATTTGCACTGGAACACTATCGGCGACCCTATACACCGGAAGCTGGAATCCTTCCACTGGAAGATCATTGAGCGCCTACGCTACGAACGCAGGGTACGCCCTTATGAACTACTACTCATAAGCCTGTCCCACACGCGGAGCCAAGTATTTGCACCGCATATCACATGGACAGCAGACAGCGAATCCGCATTCCCAATTTAAAATGCCAGATAGTTGATGCCAGCAGACCGCTCCCCAGCGAGGTAACGACCTCAAGGTCAATTCCCCATTGGGGAAACCGTCAGCTATTCTTCTCTGTCTGCTTGACGGGCAGGGCCCCTCGCCTCACCGCAGTGGTGTGTCCTCCGTGCAGAATCTTCCTAGCCGCAGTGACCACGCGCTTCCCGAACGAGGTCAGTTTCATGGCACGGCCACGTTCAGCACGTTCAAGCAGGGGCTGTCCGAGATCCCGCTCAAGTCGGGTGATCTGGGTCGACAGCGTGGGTTGGCTGATCCCCAGTGCTCGGGCAGCCTCCCGCGTCGTGGAATAGGGCAGGGCGGCCACGAAGCGATCGAGTCGCTGCCAGGCATAGGGGCTGGTGAGCGCTTTTCGCAGCAGGGCAGGGGTGTCGGCTGCCTGGTCGGCGGCCCGGAGGGCGGTATCGTGACTTCCTCCCCCGCGTGGTCGGAGAGGGATGTTGTGGGTGTGGGCCCAGCGGGCCATGTTCGCCGTGCTCATTCCGGCCTCGCGGGCGAGGTCTGGCAGGGTCCGGCGGCGGTGGACGTACTGCTCGATGAGCCAGTCCCGTTCGATGGTTCCGCGCCGCTTGTAGTCCTGGGGACCAGCACGCAGCGGGATGTCGTACTCACGGGCGAGGTCGGTCAGCACCCTGCGGGAGAAGCCGGTGCGGTTGGCGATCTGCTGAAGTGAGCAATGATCGTCGAGGTAGAGACGGACGAAAGTCGCCTTCGGCACCTGCTGGCGAGCATTGAATCGGATGCGTCCTATGGCTCTAGCCGCGTTCTTCGGCTGCGGAAGCGAGGGTGCCGGCTGTTCGTCCAGGGCCAGTCGGATGGCTTCGATGCTGGTACCGAGGGCCTGGGCCGCGTGCCGGACGGGGCTTTTGCGCTGTCGGACGAGCCGGTGCAGATGCGGGATGTCGATGAGTGCTGGATCAGGCCCAGGCAGGTCAAGACCGTCCATCAGGAAAGTGGGCGGCCGCCAGGTCACGGGCTCGTCGTGGATGTCCTGTCCGGCGAGAAATGCCTCAGCCTCCCTGTTCAGCTCATGGGCCAGTTCGGGAGTCTGCAAGGCCGCGAAACGGACGGCCTCGGCCCGGAAGACAGCCTCGTCGAGGCAGTGGTGCCCGGGGACGGTTTCCGCGGGCAGTCCGCTGATGCGCTGGAAGAGCAGACTGCGGACGAGGAGCTCACGGCGTCCGCTGCCGGGGAGCGTGCCGGTGCAGCGGCAGATGGTCTGCCAGCGATCGTGCGGCAGCAGACGGGAGTAGTCCAGGCGGCGGCGCCGCTGGTAGTCGATGGGGACACCGGCAGCATCAAGGTGGTCGGCGAGTCGGACGAGGGCGGTGATCGTGTCGGTCCATTGGCGCTGGTCGTCGAGTCGTTGCAGGATGCGGGAGATCTCAATGCCGTCGGTGACTCCACCCAGGCGCCGGGCGGCGTCTTCGAGACTGGCCCTGCCGTCGATAATCAGCAGGCAGGCGGCCATCACGGGAGCGAGGATGCGGGGATAGGTGCCAGCGTCGGAGGTGAGCCGGACGGTCCACGACGGCCAGAACACGCTGGGGATCTTCCGCGCTCGTCGTGCGATATCCCGGTCCGTCTTCACCGGGCGTCTGGGCATGGTGGAAGAGGTCCGGCAACGCAGTTGTTCGCTGGGCCGCAGCGAGGGCGCGAGTGCTGCCAGGTGCACCGCGTTCAGCACCGGGCTCAGGCCGCGTCCCCAGCTGTCGATGCTGGTGACACTGACCTGCCAGAGTTCGTCGCGCATCGCTTCGATCAGATCGCGCATCCGCTTACCCGCCTGGTGGGTGTCGGGCTGCTCCAGGACGTGCAGGGCGATGGTCACTGCGACGGCCGCGCTCACTGCCCGGGGCGGGGCCATGAACCCCGGTCGTTCCGCAGCACGTGTGACGAGGTGGGAGTCAGGGTCGGTAGTGGCGTACTCCTGCGTGATGTCGGGCGGCAGCAAGCTCTCGATGTTCCGCTCGGGAAGGTCGGCCAGCACGCGGCCGGCGATCGCCCGGATGTCCGCCAGCGCCTTCGCGGTCGGCTGCGGGCTCAGTGCGTAGGCGCCGAAGGCGGCAGTGCCGGCATCGATGACGTCCAACAGCCGTTCCTGGGCCGACAGCACGGGATGCCGGGCGGGCAGTCGGAGCGTACGGGTCTGTGTCAGATCGAATCCGCAGCCCCCGGAAGGCGGACGTCCTGGTCTCTCGGAGAGGGCGCCGCAAAGAGCCGGATGAGGGACAATCCGTCCAGATCGGGGCCGCTGCCTGGGGATGCGCTCGCAACCAGGACAGCAGTCCGCCAGCAGCCGCAGGTGCAGTGGGCAGGCGAAGGCCCAGCCCAGACGCCAGGCGAGTTGCCAGCGCCCGCTGCTGTCCCGGAGGCAGTCCGGACAGAACCTCGAACCGGCGCCTCGGCCCCAAAGCACCCAACGGTTGACGTACCGGCGCTCAAAGTTGATGCGAAGGGCCCGCCCGTCGTAGTGCGCCAGCGTCATGCCCGTGACCATCTGCTCGTCCAGCCCACTCGCATGGGCGATGGCCGCGGTCTGTTCCGTGTCCAGCAGGATCGTCCAGTCCGGCGGGATGCCCCGCAGGTGATCCCCGTGCCTGGTCCGAGCCGGCAGACCGAGGTGATGCAGTACTTCCCCGAGCGTGCTGTCTAGCCTGCGGGCGAGGGCCTCCAGCCAGGAATCGAGTGCCTCCCCGGGGAGGGGCGGCAGCCGGATCGGCAGGGTTCGGACGCCCGTGTTCATGCGACTTTGCGGCGGCGGGAATGTGGGTGGCTGGTCAACCTCCGGTTTTCCAACGCCGCTTCGAGTTCCTTGCGGGCCGCCTCCGATGCCTCGTCATTCTTCACGCCGTCGAGCAGGTCACGGTCCAGGCGCTCGGCGCCACTGCGGACAGCCCGCTGACAGCCGCGATTGATCAGAGTCATCAAGGAGCCGATGTGCCCGGTGCTGCGGGCGAAGAGGTAGTCGGACAACTCCTCCGCGAGCATCCCCGGATGCTTGTCGGCCAGAACCACGCGTTGTTCAAGGGCCAGCAGCATCTGCCGCCATTCCCGGCGACCGGCCTCGGACTTGATCGTGAAAGGCCGCATTCCCAACCGGGTGGTGCGGCGCCCGGTCTGTGCCAGCGCCGCGTCCCGTCTGGCATCGCCTTCGCTGAACAGGCCCTTGTCCGCGAGGCCGACGCCGATCATCAGCAAGGTCACGGGGAACTCGTTCGCGATCCATTTCAGATGGTTGCTGACCTCGATGCCGTTGCGCTGGTTCCACTTCAGAAAATGCAGGTCATCGAGGGCGAGGAGGCGGACTTCGCAGGACAGCACGCAGTCCAGAGCCCGCTGGCCGAACTGAGCGGTCGTTCCGCGGTTGCGACCGGGATGACCGAAGAACTCCAGTATGGCCCGGTTGAGGTCCTTCATGCCGGTGTTCCCCGTCAGGCCGACCCGGCAGACCGGAAGACGCTCGTGGCCCTGGTCGGTGAACTCGCCCCGCTCGGTGATTTCTCTGCGGTGGAACTCGCGGGCGAACGCGAGGACCGAGGTGGTCTTGCCCAGCCCGGGAAAGGCGTCGATGGCCACGGCTCCCTTGGCCTTGTCACCGTCCTGGAGGTTGCTGTCGACGATGTCCCACAAATCCTCGTGCAGCTCAGCCAGTTGCGGAGTCTTGAGCGGGCCGATGTTCGCGTGCCATTCCCGCCGCCGCAGGTCGAACTCGGCCCTCGCGTCCCCGCCCAGGTCCTTCAGCTCGGCCCTTGTCAGCGCCTCGGGTTGGCTGCGGCGCGGAGCCTGAGCGAACGCCTTGAAGTCCTCCTTTCGCGAGAGCGCCAGATTGCCCAGCCCTTGTGACAGACCGGCCGTATTCACACGTCCTCCAGGGCATCCGCGTAGAAGGCGTTCTCGTCAGCGAAGTCCTCCAGATCGGCCTCGTCATCATCGCCCACTTCAACTACTGGCTCTGGCCCCAGCACTTCGTGCTCTGCCGGTTCGGCGCCCTGTCCGAGGGCTTTGCGGACGGACGGAAGGGAGGCGACCGTCTCCGGCTCGGTTTCCGGAAGCTCGATCGCGGCCTGTTCACGGGAGAGCCGCAGGGCCATGCGCCGCTCAGCGAGCGTGGTGCCCAGCCCCAAGTTCCAGCGCTCAAGCAGATCGGCGACGGCAAGCCTGTCGTCGGGATAGCGGTATTTCGCGGCGGCCAGCTTGCGGGCGAACGCCAGCGCTTCCTCGCTCAACGGCATCCGCGCCGACGGCGCGTGCTCCCAGGTCAGGGTATGCCAGTGACGGTCAGTATCGCGAAAGTAGATGCGGGTGATGTCATCTGGGTCCACCTGGAACGGCCAGCCGTTCTTCACCGGGCTGCCGTAAGGGCTGCGGATGCCGGGTTCAGGCAGGCCCGGGCCGCTGTAGCGACGGCAGTCGATCTCCACCCCGTAGTGCTGGATCGTGCGCCACTTCGTGGGCAGGAACTCAAAGGCGAGATCCCGGTCCCGTGGAACCTCGATGTAGCCGGCTCTCGCCATCCCGTGCTCGAACATCTTCGCCGGGGATAACCGCATCCCCGGCAGACCCGGATCGACCAGGCTGGAATGCGGTCGCGAGTGATAGCAGGCCGCGGTCCATTCCCGGATGATCGCCTCCAACTCGTCGAGGAAGAAGAACGCATCATCTTCCGGGCTCTCACCACGGGAGTGGATGTCGGGGCCTTTGTAGCCGGGCAAGACCTGTAGCAGCCCCTCGCGCAAGGTGCGGAAAAAGCGCTCAACTGGCCCCTTATCGCGGCCCGTTCGTAGCCTCGCTGGCTGGATCGAGATGCCCATCCTGCGGCAGACGCTGGTCAGATGCTCCGAAACATAGACCTTGCCGTGATCAACTACCAGTGTCTCGGGGACCAGTGGCGGAGAGGCCAGCCCAGGCCCGGTGGCTCCCTCGACATCGACGAGGACCGTGCGCGGGATGCCGTGCTCTGGCCAGACCGCGTGCCGCGGCCAGTCCCGCCCTGCCGGCCGCGGGCGGAAGCACTGGTAGAGCACCGCGCTCACATCCGCCGCCTTCGTGGACACCGGGGTGAGCCGAATTCCGGTGATGCAGCGCGTGTACCAGTCCATCGCAACCGTCAGCTCGGCCTGCACCCACTTCAGCGTCAGCGGATCGAACGCGAACACGTCCAACCGCGTGGTGTCCATCAGCAGGTACTCGCCCGGCCTCGTCGGCCGCAGCTTCCCGTAAGGCCCCTCCGGCCGGTCAGCGATATCCCGGTTCCGCTTCGTGCTCAGCCGGAACAACGGATGCCGCCGCTCCAACTCCTCCAGCAGACGGAAAGCCGTCGCCCGGCTCGGCTGCGGCACCACATCGGGGCCGAACCGGGCGATCACCCGGGCACGGGTCCGCTCGATCACCATCGTCCGCGACGGCTTCGACTCACCGGTGTGCTCGACTATGACCTCCAGCGCGGTCTCCGCCCACCGGTCATCGACCGAGATCTCTGACTTCCGAGCTGGCCCTTTCCTGGGAGCGAGACCGGCCTCTCCGTGCTCCCGGAATTCAGCGATCCACCGCTTCAAGGTACGTAGGCCCATCCCGAGCTCGGCGATTTTCGCCGCGTATCGGGCCTCCAAAGGCCTCTCTGGCGAGTACTCAGGACGAGGCTCGTCGTCACGTGCGAGTTCTGGGCAGCCGGACCGATAGCCCGTCAAGACCTCTCGGACATGCTCAGCCCGGTCAAGGAGCTTTCTCTTTGCCGCTTCATCAAGCTGCCCCAGGATCACAGAGGCGATCTCGCGCTCGTCGTCTGCCGACGGCCCCGGACCGTCGGGGCTGATGGCAGCGCGGTCGGAGAACAACAGTTCCTTGAGCGATAGCCGCAGAAGCCGCCCCCGGCCGTCTTTCAGGACTACTTCGTTGCCCGCCGTAGTCGCGGCCATCTCCACCACCTCGACGGTCTCCCCGTCGTAGCGGAAGCGTGTACCGACTCCAACCCGAGCCCCCGCCCTGCTCATGCCGTCCGCCTCAGGGTGTGCGAAGGGCTGAGCGGTCGGCTGAGATCAGTAACGAGACTCTGCGTCCAGAGCAAATGGTGGATGACAGAACGGACTTGGGGCTCTGGACGATTCGGCAGACAGCACACGGCCTGCCCCAAAGGCACTCCATCGAGATCAGCTCCACGAAGTTCTTCCAGGACTTCGGTGCTGAACAACCAGTCCCTGCGGTAACCCGCCAGGAAGCGGATGTTCTCCAACTCCACGGCCGGAGGTTCGCTCCAGACCTCGTACTTCCATCCCCGCGATTCCACCGCCCGCCGAGTCCAGTCGAAGGTGAACGCCAGCTCAGGCTTGGACAACCTGTGCAGCGGCTTGACGTCGACGACCACCGGCACCTGTCCGGTGAGCAGGAGATAGTCCGGGATGTGCTTACGGACCTTCCCCTCCAGCTCGGTCTTCAACAAGAAGGGCTGGGCCACGATGCCGCGTACGGACAGATCGAAGTCGGCGAACAGTAACCGAGTCAGTTCCAGGCGCGACTCGTAGATCACGTGGTCGCGCATCGTCGACGACCAGTAGGTGCCCGAGTAGTGCTTCTGGCCCTTGTACCAGCGGAACGTCCGCCAGGGGCGAGCCGACTGCAGGAGGCCGATGGGTACCGTGCCCCAGTCTTGGTCCTCCACGACTGCACCACGTTGCTGACGAACGCTCACCGTTGCGGTGGCACTGCCCATCGCACACCCCCAGCCCACAGGCGATGGCCCGTATACCCAAAGGTGTCAGCCCATGCCGTTGGACGGAATGGGCTGGAGCATCCGCCACTCGAAAGGGTGAGCGCCCCGACCAGCAAGTCTCACGAAGACGGCATAAGTGCCACCGATGTGCCATCAAGACTGAGACTGTGCCGCGAAATCTGAGACCCTACACTTCCGATCAGGTCTGCGCCATGTCGACGAAACGGGAGTAGTGGCCCTGGAAGGCCACGGTGATCGTGGCGGTGGGGCCGTTACGGTGCTTGCCGACGATGATGTCCGCCTCGCCCGCGCGGGGCGACTCCTTCTCGTAGGCGTCCTCGCGGTGGAGCAGGATGACCATGTCGGCGTCCTGCTCGATGGAGCCGGACTCTCGCAGGTCGGAGACCATCGGCTTCTTGTCCGTACGCTGCTCGGGGCCACGGTTCAGCTGGGAGAGCGCGATGACCGGGAGCTCCAGCTCCTTGGCCAGCAGCTTGAGGTTACGGGACATGTCCGAGACCTCCTGCTGGCGGCTCTCGGCGCGCTTGGAGCCACCGGACTGCATCAGCTGCAGATAGTCGATGATCACGAGCTTGAGGTCGGCGCGCTGCTTCAGCCGGCGGCACTTGGCGCGGATCTCCATCATCGACAGGTTCGGCGAGTCGTCGATGAAGAGCGGGGCGGCGGAGACGTCGGGCATCCGGCGCGCGAGCCGGGTCCAGTCGTCGTCCGTCATCGAGCCGGAGCGCATGTGGTGGAGGGCGACGCGGGCCTCGGCGGACAGCAGACGCATCGCGATCTCGTTGCGGCCCATTTCGAGCGAGAAGATCACGCTCGGCATGTTGTGCTTGATCGAACAGGCGCGGGCGAAGTCCAGCGCGAGGGTCGACTTACCCATGGCGGGACGGGCCGCGATGACGATCATCTGGCCGGGGTGGAGGCCGTTGGTCAGGGCGTCGAGATCGGTGAAGCCCGTGGGGACACCGGTCATCTCGCCGCTGCGGGAGCCGATCGCCTCGATCTCGTCGAGCGCGCCCTCCATGATGTCGCCGAGCGGGAGGTAGTCCTCGCTGGTGCGCTGCTCGGTGACGGCGTAGACCTCGGCCTGAGCCTTGTTGACGATGTCGTCGACATCGCCGTCGGCCGCGTATCCCATCTGCGTGATGCGCGTGCCGGCCTCGACCAGGCGGCGCAGGACCGCGCGCTCGTGGACGATCTCGGCGTAGTACTCGGCGTTGGCCGCGGTCGGCACCGACTGCACCAGGGTGTGCAGATACGCCGCGCCGCCGACCTTGGTGATCTCACCGCGCTTGGTGAGCTCGGCGGCGACGGTGATGGGGTCGGCCGGCTCGCCCTTGGCGTACAGGTCGAGGATGGCCTGGTAGATCGTCTCGTGGGCCGGACGGTAGAAGTCGTGGCCCTTGAGGACCTCGACCACATCGGCGATGGCGTCCTTCGACAGCAGCATGCCGCCGAGGACGGACTGCTCCGCGTCGAGATCCTGCGGAGGGACGCGCTCGAAGCCGCTGCCGCGCTCCCAGGAGCCCTCGTCCCCCCGGTCGTGCTGCTCGCCGCGGCCCTTGCCGTCGCCGCGCCGGGAGCGGGGGAAGGGAAGCCGGTCACCGGGGCCGCCGTCGCCCCACGGGCCGTCGTCCATGGGCTCGGGAATGCTCACCCGGGCCACCTCCTCCCGTCCGCCGAGCGGACCTCGCCGTGCCACTCCTTCTTACGGCACGGCTCTGACAAATAGGACGCCCGACTCCGGTTCTTGCGCGTCGAGTTCGCGGTGGGTTCGCGAGGGAATCGCGACGGACCCGTGAGGTCCGCGAAGCGATGACGGGAGCGGTGGACAGATGGCGGGCGCCGGTCCACGGTAGGGCCCCGGGCACCGTCAGCCAATCTGGTTATCCACAGGGCATGTGGATGAGCGGCCCAAGCCTGTGGAGAAGTCCCCGTAACCTGTGCACGGGCCGGGGGAAAGCACTGTGGACAAACACACAATCACCTCCACCGCAAGGCCCTGACCTGCAGCTTTGCCATCCACCGGCTGTTGAGGAGAAAAACTTTCCCCGTTGGCCCGAGATCACGACAAACGGCGCAGAGAAGATCGCGCGCCACCCGCCGCAGTAAGGGTCCTAAGCTAGGTGCACTGATTACCTGTGGAAGATGGGAGGGACTCCGTGCCCCAGGCCCCCGCGCCCGTCCGGCCAGACGTCCGCCGGCACGACCGTGAGATCGTCGCCTTGTCCGTCCCGGCCTTCGGCGCCCTCGTCGCGGAGCCCCTCTTCGTGATGGCCGACAGCGCCATCGTGGGACACCTCGGCACCTCCCAGCTCGCGGGCCTCGGCATCGCCGCCGCGCTGCTCACCACGGCCGTCAGCGTCTTCGTCTTCCTCGCCTACGCCACCACCGCCGCCGTGGCCCGCCGGGTCGGCGCCGGTGACCTCCCGGCCGCTATCCGGCAGGGCATGGACGGCATATGGCTGGCGCTGATACTCGGGGCGGTGGTCACCGCCGCCGTGCTGGCCACCGCCCCGCTCCTCGCCCGCGCCTTCGGCGCCTCCGCCACCGCCGCCCCGTACGCCATCACCTATCTGCGGATCAGCGCGCTGGGCATCCCCGCGATGCTCGTCGTCCTCGCCGCCACGGGCGTGCTGCGCGGCCTCCAGAACACCAGGACGCCGCTGTACGTCGCCGTCGGCGGGTTCGTCGCCAACGCCGCGCTCAACGTCGCGCTCGTCTACGGCGCGGGCCTGGGGATCGCCGGTTCCGCCTGGGGGACGGTCCTCGCCCAGTGCGCCATGGCCGCCGTCTACCTCATCGTCGTCGTCCGGGGAGCCCGGCGGCACGACGTTCCGCTCCGGCCCGACGCCGCGGGGATACGGGCCTGTGCCCGGGCCGGCGCGCCCCTGCTGGTGCGCACCCTCTCGCTGCGCGCCATCCTCATGATCGCCACGGCGGTGGCGGCACGGCTCGGCGACACCGCCATCGCCGCGCACCAGGTCGTGCTCTCCCTGTGGAACCTCCTGGCCTTCGCGCTGGACGCCATCGCCATCGCCGGGCAGGCGATCATCGGCCGCTACCTGGGCGCCGGGGACACCGCCGGGGCACGGGCCGTCTGCCGCCGCATGGTGCGGTGGGGCATCGCCTCGGGTGTGGTGCTGGGGGCCCTGGTGGTGGCGGGCCGGCACGCGTTCGTCCCGCTGTTCACCTCGGACCCGGCCGTACGGGACGCCCTGCTGCCCGCCCTGCTCGTGGTCGCCGTGGGGCAGCCGGTCGCCGGAGTGGTCTTCGTCCTGGACGGAGTGCTGATGGGCGCCGGGGACGGGCCCTATCTGGCCCGGGCGATGCTCGTGGTCCTCGCCGTCTTCACCCCGGCCGCCCTGCTGGTACCCGGCCTCGGGGGCGGCCTGACGGCGCTGTGGTGGGCCATGACGCTGATGCTGACGGCCCGGCTGGTGACCCTGTGGCTCCGGGCGCGCTCGGGCCGCTGGATCGTCACCGGGGCCGTACGGGGCTGAGGGCGCCGACACCCCGCGCGGAGCGGGCCTGTGTGCCGGCCACCGCCGACGCATTCGTCGGCCCGCTCGGGCGAACTTTCGGCCGGCCCGCTCGGGCGAAACGGTTCCGTGGAACGGCGGAAGGGCCGCACCCCTCGCGGGATGCGGCCCTTCGACAGCTGCCTGATGCGAACGTCAGGCGGCGACGACCTCGATGCCGAGCTTGGCAACGACGTCGGCGTGCAGACGCACGGACACCTGGTGGGCGCCCAGGGTCTTGATGGGCGAGCCCAGCTCGACGCGGCGCTTGTCGACCTGCGGACCACCGGAAGCCTTGATCGCCGAAGCGACGTCGGCCTGGGTCACGGAGCCGAACAGGCGGCCGGCCTCGCCGGCGCGGACGGCAAGGCGAACCTTGGCGCCCTCGAGCTGGCCCTTGATCTCGTTGGCCTGCTCGATCGTGGCGATCTCGCGGATCTTGCGAGCGCGACGGATCTGCTCGACGTCCTTCTCGCCACCCTTGGTCCAGCGGATCGCGAAACCACGCGGGACCAGGTAGTTACGGGCGTAGCCGTCCTTGACGTCGACGACGTCACCGGCGATGCCGAGGCCGGAGACCTCGTGGGTGAGGATGATCTTCATTAGTTGGTCACCCTTCCCTTATCGCGCGGACGACGTGTAGGGCAGCAGCGCCATCTCACGGCTGTTCTTCACGGCCGTGGCGACGTCACGCTGGTGCTGAGTGCAGTTGCCGGTCACGCGACGGGCACGGATCTTGCCGCGGTCGGAAATGAACTTCCGCAGCATGTTCGTGTCCTTGTAGTCCACGTAAGCGGTCTTGTCCTTGCAGAACGCGCAGACCTTCTTCTTGGGCTTGCGCGGGGGCGGCTTCGCCATTGTCTCTCTCCTGTGAATCAAGAAGTTTTGTGCTGTCGCCCTCGGGCCCCTTGGGACCCGGGTCCCCGGGGGGACCTAGAAGGGCGGCTCGTCGGAGTAGCCACCGCCGGAGTTGCCGGAGCCGCCGCCCCAGCCACCTCCGCCGCCGCCCTGCTGGCCGCCGGACGGAGCGCTGGACGCCCAGGGGTCGTCGGCGGGAGCCCCGCCGCCCTGCTGGCCGCCGGGACCGGAGCCCCAGCCGCCACCACCCTGCTGGCCGCCACCGCCGCCACCGCCGAAGCCACCCTGGCCACCGCGACCCGTGGTCTTGGTGACCTTCGCCGTGGCGTTCTTCAGGCTGGGGCCGACCTCTTCGACGTCGAGCTCGAAGACCGTGCGCTTGACGCCCTCGCGGTCCTCGTAGGACCGCTGCTTCAGACGGCCCTGCACGATGACGCGCATGCCTCGCTGAAGCGACTCGGCGACGTTCTCCGCCGCCTGCCGCCACACCGAGCACGTGAGGAAGAGGCTTTCGCCGTCCTTCCACTCGTTGGTCTGGCGGTCGAAGGTGCGGGGAGTGGACGCGACACGGAACTTCGCGACCGCCGCACCGGACGGGGTGAAGCGCAGCTCGGGGTCGTCGACGAGATTGCCGACGACCGTGATGACGGTCTCGCCTGCCATGGATGAACCTCTCGGCGGGTGTGCTGCTGGCTGCTTGCTACTCGTGGAGTTGCAGCCCGATTACCTCTGAACCTTCAGGTTCAGTGGGTCTCGGGACGGAGGACCTTGGTCCGGAGGACCGACTCGTTCAGGTTCATCTGGCGGTCGAGCTCCTTGACGACCTCAGGCGTGGCCTGCAGGTCGATGACCGAGTAGATGCCCTCGGGCTTCTTCTTGATCTCGTAAGCGAGACGACGACGGCCCCAGGTGTCGACCTTCTCAACCTTTCCGTTGCCCTCACGGACGACGGAGAGGAAGTTCTCGATCAGCGGGGAGACAGCGCGCTCCTCGAGATCGGGGTCGAGGATGACCATCACCTCGTAGTGACGCATGTGGAACCCACCTCCTTTGGACTCAGCGGCCACGGTCGATCCGTGGCAGGAGGGTCGTGATGCGTGAACAACGGTATCGGCGGACACTGACAATCAGCGGAAAGTCCCTGGGTTGCCCCTGGGACCGAAGCTGGGTCCGGGCAGACACCGGTGCAGACCGTACAGAGTACCCGCACTTCGGCGCGTGGTTGAAATCGGGCGACCCGGCCCCTCAGTCTGGACCGGACGGGTGTGACCGGCGCCATAGCGCGCCGCCTGCCTTCAGGAGGTGCCCCCATGACACAGGCAGCACGACAGCCCCGCGGGCTCCGCTCGCTGCTCAGCGGTGTGCTCAACAGCGACGGAAAGCCCCATCCCGTCGAGAACACCTTCGTCGCCGTGACGGTCGTGCTCGGTGCGCTCGCCTTCATCTCCTCGGCCTTCAGCAACCTCCACCTGGTCTCGTCCTGGAGCGGGCTCGTGGGCATCCTCACGGGGGCCTGGGGACAGTTCATCTCGGCCACCACCGGCGAGCGCTTCCTGCTGATCATCGGGCTCGGCGCCTCGGCCATCGGCTTCTTCCTGGGCATGGCGCACGGCGGACTCTTCGGGGGTGTGATCGGATAGCGGACCGTACGCCCAATCGGGGCGCTCCCCTGTCGCAGTAGGCTTCGGCGCGAGAGCCGGAGCCCCGACCATGGGGACACACCTGCCGAGGAGCGCCCCGCATGAGCCTGACCCTGAGGACAATCAGCCGAGAGCAGCATCTGGCATACATCCAGAGCCTGCCCGCGGCCAGTCACATGCAGGTGCCGGGGTGGGCCGATGTGAAGGGCGAGTGGCGCTCCGAGAACCTGGGCTGGTTCGACAAGACCGGCCAGATGGTCGGCGCCGGCCTGGTCCTCTACCGCCAGCTGCCCAAGATCAAGCGCTACCTGGCCTACCTGCCCGAGGGCCCGGTCATCAACTGGTACGCCCCGAACCTGCGCGACTGGCTGGAGCCCATGCTGGCCCACCTCAAGCAGCAGGGCGCCTTCTCCGTGAAGATGGGCCCGCCGGTGGTGATCCGCCGCTGGGACGCCGACGCGATCAAGAAGGGCATCGCCGACCCGGACGCCAAGCGCCTGCGCGACGTCGAGGCCACCTTCATCGAGCCGCGCGCCTTCGAGGTCGCCGATCAGCTGCGCCGGATGGGCTGGCAGCAGGGCGAGGAGGAGGGCGCCGGCTTCGGCGACGTCCAGCCGCGCTACGTCTTCCAGGTGCCGCTGGAGGGCCGCTCGCTGGAGGACGTCCACAAGGGCTTCAACCAGCTGTGGCGGCGCAACATCAAGAAGGCCGAGAAGGCCGGCGTCGAGGTCGTCCAGGGCGGCTACGAGGACCTGCCCACCTGGCAGCACCTCTACGAGATCACCGCCGAGCGCGACAAGTTCCGCCCGCGCCCCCTGAGCTACTTCCAGCGCATGTGGACGGCCCTCAACAGCGAGGACCCCAACCGCATGCGGCTGTACTTCGCGGTGCACGAGGGCGAGGCCGTCGCCGCCGCGACGATGCTGATCGTCGGCGGGCACGTCTGGTACTCCTACGGCGCCTCGGCCAACCACAAGCGCGAGGTCCGTCCGTCGAACGCGATGCAGTGGCGGATGCTGCGCGACGCCTACGCGCTGGGCGCCAGCGTCTACGACCTGCGGGGCATCGGTGACTCGCTGGAGGAGACCGACCACCTCTTCGGCCTGATCCAGTTCAAGGTCGGCACGGGCGGTCAGGCGGCGGAGTACCTCGGCGAGTGGGACTTCCCGCTCAACAAGCTGCTCCACAAGGCGCTCGACATGTACATGTCGCGGCGTTGATCCAGCAGCTCCAACCACACTCAGGGAAAGGTTCCGGGACCGGCCATGGCGCTCACGCTCTACGTCGACACCGCGCGCTGGCGGGCACACCAGCAGTCCGTCATCCAGCAGTTTCCGGGGATCATCCCCGTCTGCAAGGGCAACGGCTACGGCTTCAGCAATGAGCGCCTGGCCGACGAGGTCACGCGCATGGGCGCGGACACCCTCGCCGTCGGCACCACCTACGAAGCGGCCCGGATCAAGGACTACTTCAGCGGCGACCTTCTGGTCCTGACGCCCTTCCGGCTCGGCGAGGAGCCGGTGCCGCTGCCGGACCGGGCCATCCGGTCCGTCTCCTCGGTCGAGGGCGTGCGCGGGCTGGTGGGCGCCCGCGTGGTCATCGAGGTCATGAGCAGCATGAAGCGGCACGGCATCAGCGAGGAGGACCTCCCCAAGCTGCACGCCGCCATCGAGGACGTGCGCCTGGAGGGCTTCGCGATACACCTCCCGCTCGACCACACGGACGGCGGCAACGGCGTCGACGAGGTCACCGCGTGGATGGAGCGGCTGCGCAACGCCCACCTGCCGCTGCACACGATGTTCGTCAGCCACCTCAAGTCGGAGGAGCTCCGCGAGCTCCAGCAGCGGTTCCCCCAGACCCGCTTCCGGGCCCGGATCGGCACCCGGCTGTGGCTGGGCGACCACGACGCCACCCAGTACCGGGGCGCCGTCCTGGACGTCACCCCCGTCGCCAAGGGCGACCGCTTCGGCTACCGGCAGCAGAAGGCCGCCGGTGACGGCTACCTGGTCGTGGTGGCCGGCGGCACCTCGCACGGTGTCGGTCTGGAGGCGCCGAAGGCGCTCCACGGCATGATGCCGCGCGCCAAGGGCGTGGCCCGGGCGGGCCTGGCCACCATGAACCGCAATCTGTCGCCCTTCGTCTGGGCCGGCAAGCAGCGCTGGTTCGCGGAGCCCCCGCACATGCAGGTCTCCATCCTGTTCGTGCCGAACGACGCCCCCGCCCCGCAGGTCGGCGATGAGCTGGTGGCCCATCTGCGGCACACCACCACGCAGTTCGACCGCGTTGTCGACCACTGATTCCACCCCCCGTGTGATGTGGCCGGGAGCCTGACTCAGGCGTCGTGGCTCCCGGTCCCCCATGCGACGCGCGTGCCCGCGGTGGGCTCGGCGTGCCGCTCGCGGCGCGCGGAGCCGAGGACGAATGTGTCCGGCGCCCCGTCCAGGACGCCTCCGGAGGGATCGTCCGAACCGTCGCGGCGCACCACGTCCCGCTCGGGCTTGAGGATGTCCCGCACGACCAGCGCGCAGAGGTAGAGCGTGCCCAGCAGGTGAACGACGATCGCCAGTTGGTAGGCCTCCATCGGCAGCCCCTGGTGCTTGTCGCCGCTGCCGTTGTAGGCCAGGTAGAACCAGATGGCCAGGAAGTACAGGACCTCGCAGGCCTGCCAGACCAGGAAGTCGCGCCACTTGGGCCGGGCCAGCGCGGCGAGCGGCACCAGCCACAGCACGTACTGCGGCGAATAGACCTTGTTTATGAGGACGAACAGCGCCACCATCAGGAAGGCCAGCTGGGCGAAGCGTGGGCGCCTGGGGGCGCTCAGCGCGAGGGCTCCCAGACCGAGGCAGCCGAGGATCATCAGCAGTATCGCGTAGACGTTGACGTCGTTCAGCGGATCGCCGGTGCGCTCGGAGACGAAGAGCCAGAGGGAGCCGAAGTCGACCGGCCGTTCCTTGCTGAAGGTGTAGAACTTCGCCCATCCCTCGCGGATGTGGAAACCCGTGGCGTCATGGGTGAACATGAGCGGCAGATTCACCGCCAGCCAGGCGGCGACCGCGCCGCCCGCGGCGGTGAGAAAGGCCCGCAGCCGCCCAGCCCGCCAGCACAGGACCAGCAGCGGCCCCAGCAGTAGCACGGGGTAGAGCTTCGCGGCGGCCGCCAGGCCGATCAGCACGCCCGTCAGCACCGTGCGCCCACGGGACCACATCAGCATCGCGGCGGCCGTCAGAGCGACCGCGAAGAGGTCCCAGTTGATGGTGGCCGTGAGCGCGAGGGCCGGGGCGAGGGCCACCAGCAGCGCGTCCCAGGGGCGGCGGCGGTGCGTACGGGCCACGCACACCACGATGACGGCCGTGCAGGCCAGCAGCATGCCGGCGTTCACGAACCAGTACAGCTGCTCGCGGTGCTGGAGGCTTCCGCCGCTCGGCGTGAACAGCGCCGCGACCTCCATGAACAGCCCCGTCAGGACCGGGTACTCCAGATAGTCCATGCCGCCGCCGACGGACCGGGGAATCCGGTCGAGGTACGGGATGAGGCCCTGGTCGAAGCCCCGGCCGTTGTAGAGGTGCGGGATGTCGGAATAACAGGCGTGGGTGTACTGGGTGGTGGCGCCGAAGAACCAGCCGTGGTCGTAGCACGGCAGCTTCTGCACCATGCCGAGCGCGAACATCCCGATCGCCACGAGCGCGATCACCCGCACGGGCGTCCACCAGTGCGCGCCGATCAGCGCACGCCGCCCCACCGGCCCGCCGATGAGCTCACTGCCGGCCGCGGCCACCTCGTCCTCGACGGTGGGCCGTACAAGCTGATCGTCCCGCGCGCTCCTCATGCCCTCATCCTGCCGTACCCGCCGTCACCCCCGCGGAGCCTGTGGAAAACCGCGAGGGCCGCCCCGCGCGAACGCGGGACGGCCCTCGAAAAGACGTGCTCAGACAGCCCGTGACGGATTCATAGGATGATCAGCCACCTGGTCCGCCGAACAGTCCGCCGCCACCACCGCCCGGCGGGCGCCGGTTCCCGCCCGTCGACGGCGACTCGGTCGGATCCCCGGCGCCGCCGGGACCTCCGGGACCGCCCGAAGCGCCCCCGTCCTTGCCACCGTTGCCGTTGCCATTGCCGCTGGTCCCGCCGTTGCCGCCGATCCGGCACTTGAAGTCGAACGGCCCACAGGACGCGCTCGGGGACGGGGAGGCGGACGGGGACTTCGAGGGCGAGGGGGACGCCGTCGGCGGGGCCGAGGGGGGCGTGGAGGGCACGACGCTGGGGGAGGGAGCGGCCCCGTCCCCGAACACCTTCTGCCCGATCGGCTGCGGCGCGTCGAACTGGAGCACCGGCTTGCCCTTGAGCGCGTCGGTCATGTAGTCCGCCCAGATTTCCGCCGGGAACGAGGCGCCGTGGATGGTGGGCTGGCCGCCCACACCGCGCATCGACAGGAACTCCTGGTTCTTGGCGTTGGGGTCGACGCGGTACATGCCGATCGCCGTCGACAGCTGCGGGGTGTAGCCCGCGAACCAGGCGGAGCGGTTGCCGTCGGTCGTACCGGTCTTGCCCGCCACCGGCCGGTCGCCGAGCTTGGCCTTGGTGCCGGTGCCCGACTCCACGACGGTCCTGAGCACGTCGGTGACGTTGTTGGCGACGTTGGAGTCGAAGGCCTGGGCGCTCTTCTCCTCGTGCTCGTAGGCCGGCTTGCCGTCCTTCTCGACCTTCGTCACGGAGTAGGGGTCGACCTGCTTGCCACTGGCCGCGAACGTCGCGTAGGCGCCGGCCAGCCGGATGGCGCTGGGCGCCGACGTGCCCAGCGAGAAGGTCGGGGTCAGCGAGGCGAGCTGGTCCTTGTCCAGGCCGGCCTTGAGCGCGGCCTCCTGCACCAGGTCGGTGCCCACGTCCATGCCGAGCTGGATGTAGGGGGTGTTCACCGAGAACTGCATGGCCGTGCGGAGGGTGACGAGACCCTTGTCCTCGTCGCCGTCGTTCGGCTGGTGCCACTCCTTGCCGTCCTGGTCGTGCCAGACCGTGCCGTTGTAGGTCCGCAGGGTCACCTTGTTGTTGCCGTTGTAGACGCTCTCCGGCGAGACGATCGTGCGCTGGCTGTCGCTCTGCTTCGGGCCGAGCGCCGGGTTGCGCTTGCCGTGCGTCATCGCCGCGGCCAGCACGAACGGCTTGAACGTCGAGCCGACCTGGACACCGGTGTAGTCGGCGTTGTTGGTGAAGTGCTCCAGCGCGTTCTCACCGCCGTAGATGGCGACGATCTTGCCGGTCTTGGGCTCCACCGAGGCGCCGCCGAACTGGACGAACTGGTCGACGTCGCGCACCTTCGGCTTGATGTTCGCCTTGCGCACCTCCTCGACCGACTTCGACAGCGCGTCGACCTTGTCCCGGTCGAACGTCGTGTAGATCTGGTAGCCGCCCTTGTCCAGCTCCGCCTTGCTGATCTTGGAGTGGGCGACGATGTAGTTGTCGGCGAGGTCGGTGAGGTAGCCGATCTGGCCGGCGCGGTTGGTCGCGGGCTTCGGCTTCTGCACCTTGGGGAAGCCCGCCGCGACCCACTTGTCGCGGTCGGGGGCCTGCATGCGGCCGACCTGGACCTCGCGGTCGAGCGTCCACTTCCAGCGGTCGGTGGCGCGCTTGAGGTTCTTCTCCGGCGTCGCCGCCGGGCCCTGGCCTCCGTACGGGTCGTAGAGGTTCGGGCCGTTCAGCGTGGCGGAGAGGAACGCGCTCTCGCTGGGCGTCAGGTCCGCGCAGTCCTTGTCGAAGTACGCCCGCGCCGCGGCCTGGATGCCGTAGGCGCCACGCCCGTAGTAGGCCGTGTTGAGGTAGCCGGCCAGGATGTCCTTCTTGTCCTGGGTGGCTCCGACCTTGACCGAGATGAGCAGCTCGGTGATCTTGCGCTTGAGCGTCTGCTCCTGGCTCAGATAGGTGTTCTTCACGAACTGCTGCGTGATGGTCGAGCCACTCTGCGTCTCACCGCCCTGCGCCATCTTCACGACGGCTCGGGCGATACCCATGGGGTCGACGCCCATGTCCTGCTCGAAGCTGGCGTTCTCCGCGGAGATCACCGCGTTCTGCATGGCGAGGGGGATCTGGGAGATCGGCACGATCTGGCGGTTGAGACTGCCGCCGCCCGCGACGACCATCTGTTTGCCGTCGGCCCAGTAATAAACGTTCTTCTGGACCACGGCGGCCTTCTGCGCGCTCGGCACCTGCACCACCGCGAGCGCGATCCCGACGCTGCCGAGGATCAGGCCCACGAACGAGACGATCAGGCCCGCGGTGAGCTTCCAGGAAGGCAGCCAGCGCCGGAACCCGGTCTTGCCCGCACGGGGATAGTCGATGAGCCGCTTGGCGCCGGACCGGCCGCCGTCCCGGCGTCCGCGCCCCGCGGGCCCCTGCTCGGGGGAGCGTCTGCGCCCGCCCGGCCCGCCGGCGCCGCCGGGCGGGGCACCGCGACGGGCCCCCGGCCGACTGCCGTACGGAGGCTCACCGCGGCCGGAGCCGGGCGGGGCCGAGTGGGTGGATGGTGCTGCGCGACGGCCTGGCGTCGGCTGCTGGGCCGCGCGACGGGCCGCGGTTCGTCCGCCGCCCTGAGGCTGCGGCGGCTTGCGGCGGTGCTCGCTCATCGAACGAATACTCCTCGGGCAGGCGCTATCGCCTGACAGCGGCAGGGTGGCTTGCGTTCCCCCCGACGTGCGACCTCCATGCCCCCCTGACCGGTGGGCCGCACTGCGTACAGGTCCAGGACGTCTGTGGGCGTCACCCGGTTCCCTGTGGTCTGCATGGCGCACAGACTACGCACGGCCAAATCCAGCCCACTGCGGATGTTCACTCCAAATCAGGCCGCTTGTGTCCCACGAATCAGTGATGTGACCTCGTTCACCGTGCCCCCTCTTGTCGTTGGTGATCGCCCGTTCTATCGTCTGGATGTATCGAGTCGATACATCAGCTCGCCATAAGGGACCAATAAGGATTTAGGGATCACAAGGAACTAGGCTGTGGGCGACAAGGAGGCGACATATGAGCAGACGCTCCGGCATCCTCGAGTTCGCCGTCCTCGGCCTGCTCCGCGAAGCCCCGATGCACGGCTACGAGCTGCGCAAGAGGCTCAACACCTCGCTCGGGGTGTTCCGCGCGTTCAGCTACGGCTCCCTGTATCCCTGCCTGAAGTCCCTCGTGGCGAACGGCTGGCTGATCGAGGAACCCGGAAGCTCCCCGGAGGACGCCCGCGCGGCGTCACTGGCCGGACGACGGGCGAAGATCGTCTACCGCCTCACGGCGGAGGGCAAGGAGCACTTCGAGGAGCTCCTCGCCCATACCGGCCCGGACGCGTGGGAGGACGAGCACTTCGCCGCCCGCTTCGCGTTCTTCGGGCAGACCTCGCGGGATGTACGGATGCGGGTGCTGGAAGGCCGCCGCAGCCGGCTGGAGGAGCGTCTCGAGAAGATGCGCGCCTCCCTGGCCCGTACGCGGGAACGGCTGGACGACTACACCCTCGAGCTGCAGCGCCACGGCATGGAGTCCGTGGAGCGCGAGGTTCGCTGGCTGAACGAGCTGATCGAGAGCGAGCGGGCCGGGCGTGACAAACGCCCCGGCCCGGATCAGTGAGCTCTGCACCCGCAGAGCTACGTCGAGTACAAACAGGGAGCAACCGGAATGGGTTCGGTTCGCGTAGCGATCGTCGGTGTGGGCAACTGCGCCGCCTCGCTGGTGCAGGGCGTCGAGTACTACAAGGACGCCGACCCGAACGGCCGCGTGCCGGGTCTGATGCACGTGCAGTTCGGCGACTACCACGTGCGTGACGTCGAGTTCGTGGCCGCTTTCGATGTCGACGCGAAGAAGGTCGGGCTGGACCTCGCCGACGCCATCGGCGCCAGCGAGAACAACACCATCAAGATCTGCGACGTGCCGCCCACCGGCGTCACCGTCCAGCGCGGCCACACCCTCGACGGCCTGGGCAAGTACTACCGCCAGACCATCGAGGAGTCCGCCGAGGCCCCCGTCGACGTCGTCCAGGTCCTCAAGGACAAGCAGGTCGACGTCCTGGTCTGCTACCTGCCGGTCGGCTCCGAGGACGCCGCCAAGTTCTACGCCCAGTGCGCCATCGACGCCAAGGTCGGCTTCGTCAACGCCCTCCCGGTCTTCATCGCCGGCACCAAGGAGTGGGCGGACAAGTTCACCGAGGCGGGCGTCCCGATCGTCGGCGACGACATCAAGTCCCAGGTCGGCGCCACCATCACCCACCGCGTGATGGCCAAGCTGTTCGAGGACCGCGGCGTCATCCTCGACCGCACGATGCAGCTGAACGTCGGCGGCAACATGGACTTCAAGAACATGCTCGAGCGCGAGCGCCTGGAGTCCAAGAAGATCTCCAAGACGCAGGCCGTCACCTCCCAGATCCCCGACCGCGACCTGGGCGAGAAGAACGTCCACATCGGCCCCTCGGACTACGTGGCCTGGCTGGACGACCGCAAGTGGGCCTATGTGCGCCTCGAGGGCCGCGCCTTCGGTGACGTCCCGCTGAACCTGGAGTACAAGCTCGAGGTCTGGGACTCCCCGAACTCCGCCGGTGTCATCATCGACGCCCTGCGCGCCGCGAAGATCGCCATGGACCGGGGCATCGGCGGCCCGATCCTCTCCGCCTCCTCGTACTTCATGAAGTCGCCGCCGGTGCAGTACTTCGACGACGAGGCCCGCGAGAACGTCGAGAAGTTCATCAAGGGCGAGGTCGAGCGCTAAAGGCGCCGACCGGGCACCGCACACGGGCCCGCTCCGCTCGACCACAGGTCCCCGGGTAATCCGCCCGGGGACCTGTGCGTTGTGTGAGGCTGTTGACCATGCCCGTTGTGCGTGATCTTCGCGTCCTGCTCCAGTTGGGCGATTTCCGCCGGCTGTTGGCAGTACGGCTGCTCTCCCAGGCGGCCGACGGCGTCTACCAGGTCGCGCTCGCCGCGTACGTCGTCTTCTCCCCCGAGAAGCAGACCTCCCCCGCCGCCATCGCCTCGGCCATGGCCGTGCTCCTCCTGCCCTATTCGCTGCTGGGCCCCTTCGCCGGCGTCCTGCTCGACCGCTGGAGCCGCCGGCAGGTACTGCTCCACGGCAATCTCCTCCGCGCCGCGCTGGCCACGGTGACCGCCCTGCTCATCGTCGGCGGGGTGCCCGACCGGCTCTTCTACGCCTCCGCGCTCTCGGTCACCGCCGTCAACCGCTTCGTTCTCGCCGGCCTCTCGGCGTCCCTGCCACGCGTCGTCGACTCCCCCGAGCGCCTGGTGATGGCCAACGCCCTCGCCCCGACCGCCGGTACGCTCGCGGCGACCGCGGGCGGCGGCCTCGCCTTCGCCGTCCGGCTCGCCCCTCCGGAGGGCACCGCCGACGACGCGTCGGTCGTCCTCCTCGGCGCCGTTCTCTATCTCTGCGCCGCGCTCTGCTCGCTGCGCATGCCCATCGGCCTGCTGGGGCCGGACGCCTCGGCGCCCCGGGTCCGGCTGCGCACGGCACTGGCCGTCTCCGCCCGGGGCCTGGTCGACGGGCTCCGCCATCTGAACGAGCGACGCGTGGCAGCCCGGGCCCTGGCGGCGATGACGCTGCTGCGCTTCTGCTACGGCGCGCTGACGGTGATGCTGCTGATGCTCTGCCGGTACGCCTGGTCCGGGGGCGGTCCCGGCGGTCTGGTCCTGCTCGGCTACGCCGTGGTCGCCTCGGGGGCCGGCTTCTTCGCCGCGGCCGCCATCACCCCATGGGCGGTCGGCCGGGTGGGGCGGCTGGGCTGGCTGGTGAGCTGCTCCGCGGCCGCGGCGGTCCTGGAACCCGCGCTCGGCCTGCCCTTCGAGCTCGTTCCCATGCTGATCGCCGCCTTCGTCCTGGGGCTCACCACCCAGAGCGCCAAGATCGTCACGGACACGGTGGTCCAGGCGTCGGTCGACGACGCCTTCCGGGGGAGGGTCTTCTCCCTCTACGACGTCCTCTTCAACGTCGCCTTCGTGGGCGCGGCGGCGGTGGCCTCGCTGGTGCTCCCACCGGACGGGCGGTCGCCCGCACTGGTGATCGGAGTGGCCCTCATCTATGCGGCGATTGCTTCTGCTATGGCTGGATTTCGTCGCAGCTAACTATTACATCAAGGCCACAGCATGCCGCTGAACTGCGGGAATGTCATGGACACGGGATAACTTACGGGCGGCGTCCGCCGACCGAAAACCACCGTCCCCGAAGGGGTCTCCGTGACCACTCCGCCGCCCCACCAGAACCCGTACGGCCCGCAGGGCGGTGCCCCCTACGGCCAGCAGCCGCCCGCGCCCTATGGCCAGCCGGGCCCGTACGGCCAGCAGCCCGGCCAGCCGGCTCCCCCGCCGTACGGTCAGCAGCCGGGCGGCTGGGGCGGCGCGCCGACGCCTCCGCCGGCCCCCTCCACGGGCAAGAAGATCGGCAAGAAGATCGGGAGCATCGTTCTCAGCGTCCTGGTCCTCACGGGCATCTACATCGCCAAGGACATGATCACGAGCGACGACACCACCGTGCTGGAGGTCGGCGACTGCCTCCAGAACAAGGGCACGAACTCCAAGCCGGACATCAAGAAGGTCGACTGCACCGACAGCAAGGCGAGCCACAAGGTGCTCAAGAAGGTCGACGGCTCCACGCTGTACACCCTCGCCTGCAACAACGTCGAGGGCACCACGGCGGCGCTCACCTGGGAAGAGCGCGCCAACAAGTTCACGCTCTGCCTGGGCGACAACAAGAAGTAACCGGCGGCCGAACCCGGAAAGGGCCAGGGGCGGTGTTTCACGTGAAACACCGCCCCTGGCCCTCTTCACTTGTCCGTACCGCGGTGGCGTTTCACGTGAAACATCACCGCGCGCGGCATCAGCCCTGCTGCTCGGCCCACCACTCCTTGAGCGCGGCCACGGCGGCCTCCCGCTCCATGGGGCCGTGCTCCAGGCGCAGCTCCAGCAGGTGCTTGTAGGCCTGGCCGATCTGCGGGCCGGGACCGATGGACAGGATCTCCATGATCTCGTTGCCATCGAGGTCCGGCCGGATCGCGTCCAGTTCCTCCTGCTCCTGGAGCCGGGCGATGCGCTCCTCGAGCCCGTCGTAGGCGCGCGAGAGGGCGTTGGCCTTTCGCTTGTTGCGGGTGGTGCAGTCGGACCGCGTCAGCTTGTGGAGGCGGTCCAGCAGCGGCCCGGCGTCACGGACATAGCGGCGGACGGCCGAGTCGGTCCATTCCCCGGTGCCGTAGCCGTGGAAGCGCAGGTGGAGCTCGACCAGCTTCGAGACGTCCTTGACCAGGTCGTTGGAGTACTTGAGCTTGGTCATCCGGGCCTTGGTCATCTTCGCGCCCACCATCTCGTGGTGGTGGAAGGAGACCCGGCCGTCCTTCTCGAAGCGACGCGTCTTCGGCTTGCCGATGTCGTGGAGCAGCGCCGCCAGGCGCAGGACCAGGTCGGGGCCGCCCCCCGGCTGGTCACGAGGCGCCTCCAGGGCCATGGCCTGCTCCAGGACGATGAGCGTGTGCTCGTAGACGTCCTTGTGGCGGTGGTGCTCGTCGCGTTCCAGGCGCAGCGCCGGGAGCTCGGGGAGGACCAGGGCGGCGAGCCCGGTCTCCGTGAGCAGGGTGAGGCCCTTGCGGGGGTGGCTGGAAAGGATCAGCTTGTTCAGCTCGTCCCGGATCCGCTCGGCCGAGACGATCTCCAGGCGGTCCGCCATCCCGGTCATGGCTGCCACCACCTCGGGCGCGACCTCGAAGTCCAGCTGGGCGGCGAAGCGAGCGGCCCGCATCATGCGCAGCGGGTCGTCGGAGAAGGACTCCTCGGGGGTCCCGGGGGTGCGCAGAACGCGCGCGGCCAGGTCCTCCAGGCCGTTGTGCGGGTCGATGAACTCCTTCTCCGGCAGCGCCACGGCCATGGCGTTGACGGTGAAGTCGCGGCGGACCAGGTCCTCCTCGATGGAGTCGCCGTAGGAGACCTCGGGCTTCCGGGAGGTCCGGTCGTACGCTTCCGACCGGTATGTGGTGACCTCAATGTCGAAGTCCGACTTGCGGCAGCCCACGGTGCCGAAGGCGATGCCGACCTCCCAGACCGCGTCGGCCCACGGCCGGACGATCTTCAGCACGTCCTGGGGACGGGCGTCGGTGGTGAAGTCCAGGTCGTTGCCGAGACGGCCGAGCAACGCGTCCCGTACCGATCCGCCGACCAGGGCGAGCGTGAAGCCTGCCTCCTTGAAGCGGCGGGCGAGATCGTCGGCTACGGGGGAGACCCGCAGGAGCTCGCTCACGGCACGGCGCTGCGCCTGGCTGAGCTCGGTCGTCGACGGCGGGGTGTGGCTGTCATTGTTGGCGTTCGGCACAACAGAAGAGGGTACGTGTCCGGGCGCGCCGAAGCCTCCCGGTTGTCGGACGCACTATGACACCTCTCACAAAGCAGGCGGAGCCTGGACAACGGGCCCCGTGGCGATCTTGTAGTACGGTCCGCAGCACTTCGTCACAGCGGGCCTCGTTACCATTCGTGGACGCACCATCCGACGACCACCGACGATGACGAGGGACGGGCGAGCGCGTGGCCGAGGCGGCAGAGGTCCAAGGGGCCTTCGAGGGGACATCGCCCGCTCCTGCCTGCCGGTGGTTCCGGCGCACCGCTCTGCTGCTGGCCGGCGTGTTGCTGGTCGTGGGGCTGGGGCAGCTGCCGCAGGCTCCGGCGGCGCGGGCCGAATCGGCGAGCTCGGCGAGCGCCCGGTCCGTCGACGTCTCTCTCGACACCGTGACGCCCGTCGCGCCCAAGCAGGACGACACGCTCACCGTCTCGGGCCGGGTCACCAACAACACGAAGTCGACGATCACCGGTGCCCATGTGGCGCTGCGGGTGGGCCCGCAGATCACCACGCGCAGCGACATCGACGACATCGGCGTCCGGGCGCCCTTCTCGGCGGGCTCCGACGGCCCGGAGGTGGGCGGCAACCACGCCCAGAAGATCGACAGCCTGCCGCCGGGCGTCAGCCGCGACTTCACCATGACCGTTCCGGTGAAGGACATGGAGCTGGGCAAGGACGGCGTCTACCAGCTCGGCGTCACCCTCTCGGGGCAGTCCGGCGGACAGTCCGAGCAGGTCCTGGGCATCCAGCGCACCCTGCTGCCCTGGCAGCCCTCGACGACCGACGCGAAGAAGACCCGGCTGACCTTCCTGTGGCCGCTGGTCTCCGCGACGCATCTCACCGCCCGGACGGTCTCCGACCAGCAGCAGACGCCGGTCTTCCCCAATGACGACCTGGCCGCCGAGCTGGCGCCGGGGGGACGGCTCCAGCAGCTCGTGGCGCTGGGCAAGAGCCTGCCGGTCACCTGGGTGATCGACCCGGATCTGCTCGCCACGGTCGAGGCGATGACGAAGAGCTACCGGATCGGCGGGCCGGGCGACCAGAACCCCGCGCCCGGCCGGGGCCAGGCGGTGGCCAAGCAGTGGCTCAACCAGCTCCAGGAGGCCGTCGCGGACCACCAGGTGGTGGCGCTGCCGTTCGGCGACCCCGACCTCGCCTCGCTCGCCCACCGGGGGAAGGACGTCCCCGGGGCGCTCAGCCACCTCCAGTCGGCCACGGAGCTCGCCTCGACGACCGTGGAGACGATCCTCGGGGTGAAGCCGCGCACCGACTTCGCCTGGCCCGTCGACGGCGCCGTCGACTCCTCCATCGTGGACGTGGCCACCTCGGCCGGCGCCCACAATGTGATCGCCCGCAGCGACAGCGTCCGCGAGCCCGGCGGCTCCTCGTACGCGCCCACCGCGGCCCGGCAGATCGGCGGCGGCAACACGGCGATCGTGGCGGATGCCCGGCTCTCGACCGTCTTCGACGGCGAGATGATCAAGGCCAATGACTCCTCGCTGGCCGTGCAGCGCTTCCTCGCCCAGAGCCTCATGGTGAACAAGCAGGCTCCCGAGAACGAGCGCAGCATCGTGGTCGCGCCGCAGCGCATGCCCACGACGAGCCAGGCCCAGGCGATGGCGACGGCGCTCAAGGGCCTGACGGACGGCCGCTGGACCCAGCCGGCCGACCTCGGGGACGCGGCCAAGGCCCAGCCCGACCCGGCGGCCAACCAGCACATCCCCGGCTCGGGCTCGTATCCGGACTCGCTGCGCGCGCGGGAGCTGCCCACCGAGGCGTTCGAGGCGATCCAGCGGACCCAGAGCTCCCTGGACAGCTTCAAGGTCATCCTGACCTCCCAGGACCGCGTGGTCACCCCGTTCGGCAGCGCGATCATGCGGGAGATGTCCACCTCGTGGCGGGGCGACCCCAAGGGCGGGGAGACGTTCCGGGACGCGGTGCAGTCGTATCTGGACCAGCTCATCCGGCAGGTCCATCTGATCGCGAAGTCCGACGCGACCCTCTCCGGGCGCAGCGCCACCATCCCGGTGACCGTGCAGAACGGCCTGCTCCAGGGGGTGCGGGGACTCAAGCTCGTCCTCACTTCCAGCCAGCCCAACCGCCTCAAGATCGACGCTCCCCAGCCGGTCGAGGTGGGGGGCGGGCGCCAGCAGTCCGTGAAGTTCGAGACGCGGGCCAACGCCAACGGTCCGGTGAAGGTGAAGGCCCAGCTCTACGCCGAGGACGGTCAGACGTACGGCGATCCGATCTACTTCACTGTGCATGTCACGTCCATCACCCCTATGGTTCTGCTCGTCATCGCCGGTGGGGTCCTCCTCCTGGTCCTCGCGGGACTGCGTATCTACCTCCAGCGCAAGCGGGCCGCCGCCCGTAAGGCCGCGGGGGGCGGGCCCGACGGGGCGGGCGGCGGAGACCCGGGCGACAGTGGTGGCCCCGGAGACGACAAGCCGGAGCAGCCGGGTGATCCGGCGGCGGAAACCGGAGCGCGGAGCGGTGACCCGTCCGGCTCAGGTGAGAAAGTGGAACGTTGACGTTTTATGGGGCCGGCAGGCCGCGGACGATGAGGTGGGGTAGCGATGAGCGCGCCGTACGACGGTGACCGCGGTCAGGGCACCGGGGGCGAGCAGCGGGGCCAGTACCCGCCGCCCCCGCCTGCCCCGGCCCCTGCCGCCGCGGACCAGCCGCATCAGGGCCCGTACGCCCGGGACCCGTACCTCCGGGACGCCTACGCGTCGGACCCGTACGCCGCGCCGCAGTCCGGCGGCTACCAGCAGCCCCCGGCGCCGCCGCGCGGGCCCGACACCCATGCGTGGGCCCCGGCCCAGGCGCAGCAGCCCCCGGCGGCGGCCGGCCCGTACGAGGAGCAGGACGCGACCCAGGTCATCGGCGTGGGCGGCTTCGGCGAGCAGCCGCAGCGGGACGCCTTCGCGCACCTCTACCGCGATCAGCAGCAGCCGTACGAGCCCCAGCGCCCGGACGGCCGCCCGATCCCGGCTCCCGGCCAGTACGGATCGACTCCCGGGCAGTTCGGCTCGGCCCCCGGCCAGTACGGCTCCCCCGTGCCGCCGCCCCCGCAGCCTCCGGTGGTCCCGCCCGCGGCCGAGCCCGAGCCGACGGACGCGGCGCCCGCGGCCAAGGGCGGCGGAAAGGCGTCCGGCCTGCTGAAGTCCAGCGCGCTGATGGCGGCGGGGACGATGGTCTCCCGCCTCCTCGGCTTCGGCCGGAACCTCGTCATGGCGGCGGCGATCGGCGTCAGCACGCTCAACGATGGCTACCAGGTCGCCAACACCCTGCCCACGATGATCTACATCCTGGTCGGCGGTGGCGCCCTCAACGCGGTCTTCATCCCGCAGCTGGTGCGCGCGATGAAGAACGACGAGGACGGCGGCGAGGCCTACGCCAACCGGCTGCTGACCCTCGTCGTCGTACTTCTGGCGGGCGTGACCACCGTCTGTGTGCTGGGAGCGCCACTCTTCATCCAGATGATGTCGCCGACGATCGCCGGCGACCCCACCCGCATGGACGTGGCTGTGGCGTTCGCCCGCTACTGCCTGCCGACCATGTTCTTCATGGGCGTGCACGTCGTCATGGGGCAGATCCTCAACGCGCGCGGCAGGTTCGGCGCGATGATGTGGACCCCGGTCCTCAACAACATCATCATCATCGCCACCTTCGGCTCCTTCATCTGGGCCTTCGGCCCCGCCTCCAGCAGCGACGTCAGCTCGGCCACGATCACGCCCGAGGGCATCCGGCTGCTCGGCATCGGCACCCTGCTGGGTCTCGTGGTTCAGGCGCTGGCGATGCTCCCCTACTTGCGGGACGCCGGCTTCCGCATCCGTCCCCGCTTCGACTGGCGCGGGCAGGGCCTCGGCAAGGCCGCGGGCCTGGCCAAGTGGACGTTCTTCTTCGTCCTCGCCAACCAGCTCGGCCTGGTCGTCGTCACTCAGCTCGCCACCAAGGCCGGAACGCTGGCCGAGAAGGCCGGCTACAAGGGCTCGGGCTTCGCCGCCTACCAGTACGCCCTCCAGCTGTGGCAGATGCCGCAGGCCATCATCACCGTCTCGGTGATGACTGCCGTACTGCCCCGGATCTCCCGCGCCGCCCACGACGGCGACGTCTCGGCGGTCCGCGACGACCTCTCCCACGGCCTGCGGACGTCCGCCGTCGCGATCGTGCCGTGCGCCTTCGCCTTCCTCGCGCTCGGCGTCCCCACGTCGACGCTGATGTTCGGCGGGGGCTCCGGCAGCGCGGCCGCCACCAACATCGGCTACATCCTCATGGCCTTCGGCCTCGGCCTCATCCCGTACTCCGCCCAGTACGTCATCCTGCGCGGCTTCTACGCCTATGAGGACACCCGCACCCCCTTCTACAACACGGTGATCGTCGCCGCCGTCAACGCCGCTTTCTCCGGGCTGAGCTTCCTGCTCCTGCCGTCCCGCTGGGCCGTCGCCGGCATGGCCTTCTCCTACGGCCTGGGCTACGCCGTCGGTGTCGGGGTCGCCTGGCGCCGTCTGCGCACCCGCCTCGGCGGCGACCTCGACGGCGCGCACGTCGTCCGCACCTACGCCAGACTGATCGGCGCCTGTGTCCCGGCGGCTCTGGTCGGTGGCGCCGCCGCGTACGGAATCGGTCAGGTTCTGGGCAACGGTGTTCCCGGTTCGCTCGGCTCCCTGGTCGGCGGCGGACTGGTACTGATCGCCGTCTTCTACATCGCGGCGAAGCGGATGCGCATCGAGGAGCTGACCGCCATGGTCGGTATGGTTCGCGGCCGGCTCGGTCGCTGACCGGAGCACAACCATCGCCCGCCGCCGCGTGTCGTGCATAGCGCCGGACTGTGGGCACAATTGTCTTGGCTGTGGACAGCGTCCAACGGATGGGGAGGCAGGAGCGACGGTGGCGGAACGGAGCACGGCTGCCGTCGACGTGGCTGACAACGGCGACCAGCCGCTGACCGCCCAGGCGGACCAGGCCACGACCGACGGGGCGAAGACCGCGAAGAAGGTCGGCACCCACAAGGACATCCAGCGCGCGGAGAGCGAAAGCCCCGCGCGCGACGCGCAACCGCCCGAGCTGCACAGCGGCCACAAGCTCGCCAGAAGGTACCGCCTGGAGGAGTGCGTCACCCGTCTGGAGGGATTCAGCAGCTGGCGTGCCGTCGACGAGAAGCTCCGCCGCGCGGTGGGCGTCCACCTCCTGCCCGCCGACCACCCCCGCGCCCGTCCCGTCCTGGCCGCCGCCCGCTCCGCGGCCCTCCTCGGCGACCCGCGCTTCGTCCAGGTCCTCGACGCCGTCGAGGAGAACGACCTCGTCTACGTGGTCCACGAGTGGCTGCCCGACGCGACCGAGCTGACCCCCGTCCTCACCTCCGGCCCGCTCGAGCCGCACGACGCGTACCAGCTCGTCAGCCAGGTCTCCCAGGCCATGGCCGCCGCCCACCGCGAGGGCCTGGCCCATCTGCGCCTCAACCCCGGCTCGGTGCTGCGCACCGAGACCGGCCAGTACCGCATCCGCGGGCTCGCCGTCATGGCGGCTCTGCGGGGGATCACCTCCGAGCACCCCCAGCGCACGGACACCGAGGCCATCGGCGCCCTGCTGTACGCGGCCCTCACCCAGCGCTGGCCGTACGAGACAAACGCCCACGGCCTCTCGGGGCTGCCCAAGGGCGTCGGCCTGATCGCCCCCGACCAGGTCCGGGCCGGGGTCCACCGCGGCCTCTCCGAGCTGGCCATGCGCGCGCTCGTCAACGATGGGGCGACCGCCTCCCGGCAGGAGCAGCCCTGCACCACCCCGGAGGAGCTGGCCAAGGCCGTCGCCGCGATGCCGCGCATCCGGCCGCCGGAGCCGGCGTACCCCACGCCGGTGGCCTACTCCCGCCCGCACCCGGCATCGCGCAACGGCGGCCCCGTCCAGCCCGTTCCGGTGCCCCCGCCGGCTCCGCTCGAGGGGCGCACCGGCCGGGCCCTGAAGTGGACGGTCTCGGCGCTGCTGATCGCCGCGCTGGGCCTCGGCAGCTGGCAGCTCGCCGACACCCTGCTCAAGGACGGCGAGACGGACACCCCGCGCTCCCAGTCCTCGGGGGACGACCTCCCCAAGAACACGCCCCAGCCGATCCGGATCGCGGACGCCAAGGAGTACGCGCCGGACGGCAGCCCCCAGGCCGGCGACGTGCACAGCACCTACAACGGGGACAAGGGCTCCCCGTGGCATTCCAGTTCGTTCAAGGACGGGCCGAAGCTCCAGATCAAGCCCGGCATCGGGATCGTCTACGACCTCGGGTCCAGCCAGAAACTCAGCACCGCTTCGGTGGAGATGCGCTACGGCGGCGACCACACCACCCTGTCCTTCTACGCGACCGACTCGCTGTCGCCCTCGGTCCCACCGAGCTCCATGAAGGCGTTGTCGACGACGAAGACCTCCGGGAAGGCGGTCCACGTCTCCTTCAAGGACGCCCCGGAGACCCGCTACATCCTGTTGTGGATCACTGCGGTGCCTTATTCCCCGTACGACTCCACGACCTTCAGCAGCGCCGGCTACAAGCAGGCCATCAACGAGGTGAAGTTCACCGGCTGAGGCGGTATCGCACCGCTCAAGGGGAGGGCTCGACGGTGGACGACGTCACACATGGCGGCGCGAGCGATGCCGAGCTGCTCGCCCTCCACATCGACGGCGACCCCGACGCCTTCGGGGAGATAGTGCGGCGCCACCGCGACCGGCTCTGGGCGGTGGCGCTCCGGACGCTCGGCGACAGGGAAGAGGCCGCGGACGCCGTGCAGGACGCGCTGGTCTCCGCCTACCGGGCGGCCCATACCTTCCGCGGCCAGTCGGCCGTCACCACTTGGCTCCACCGCATCACCGTGAACGCCTGTCTGGACCGGGCCCGCAAGGCCGCCTCCCGGCGCACCGACCCGCTCGCGGAGACCGAGCGCCTCGAGCAGCTCCTCGAACCCCATGAGTCCGCCGCCGCGCCGGCCGAGCGCGGGGATCTCCACCGGGAGCTGATCCGGGCCCTGGCCAAACTACCCCCGGACCAGCGGGCCGCCCTGGTCCTCGTCGACATGCAGGGCTATCCGGTCGCCGAGGCGGCCAGGGTCCTGGACGTTCCCGCCGGCACGGTGAAGAGCAGATGTGCCCGGGGACGGGCACGACTGCTGCCGATGCTCACCCATCTGCGCCCGGACGGCAGGGGTAGCCCCGCCTCCGACCGGGAAAGGAACCGGTCGCAGGGCACGTCCGTCCCACCACCGGCGGGACAGAGCGACACAGATCCAGTGAAGGGCGGAGGTGGGCGAGCGTGACTTCGAGGACCGGCACGGATGGGCACCCGGAGGTCGCGGAGATCTCCGCACTCACCGAAGGTGTGCTCTCTCCCGCACGAACGACGGACATCCGGGAGCATCTCGCGGACTGCGCGCTGTGCGAGGACGTACGGAGCTCCCTGGACGAGATCCGTGGGCTGCTCGGCACTCTGCCCGGCCCCACGCGCATGCCGGTGGATGTCGCCGAGCGCATCGACGCCGCGCTCGCGGCCGAGGCCCTGCTGAGCGCCACCGCCCCCGAGACGGGTGCCGGCGTCTCCCGGGAAAGCGGTGTTTCACGTGAAACGGGGACCGGGAAGCCGACCATGGAGTCCCCGGCACTCGCCGACACCGCTGTTTCACGTGAAACCGGTGTCGCCGACCGTCCTGCGGGCCGTCCCCATGCCACAACGGGTCCCAAGCGGCGCGACCCCGCGTCGGGCCCAGGCACCCGGCGCGTCCGACGCTGGCCCCGGGCACTGCTCGGCACCGCCTGTGCCGCCGCCGTCATCGGGGTGGGCAGCTTCCTCCTCCAGTCCGGTGGCAGCGGCGACACCCACGCCGACGGTCCCCGGACGGAGGGGATCTCTCCCTCGGACCGGGCGACCGGAGATCTCACGGCACGGGTCCAGGCCCTGCTGAAGTCCGCGAAGGGGCCCGAGGTCCAGGGCATGACCCCGCGGACCGCTCCCGAGAAGACGCTGAGCGACTCGGGCGTCACCGCCCCCGCTTGTGTACGGGCGGGCATCAAGCGCCCGGAGCAGGCGCTGGCCACCCGCCAGGACACCTTCGGCGGCGAGGACGCCTATCTGATCGTCCTGCCGCATCCCGGCGACGCCGCCCGCGTCGACGCGTACATGGTCTCCGCCACCTGTGGCTCGGCCACGGCCCCCGCCCCCGGGAAGGTGCTGAGCACCCAGACCGTGACGCGTGGCTGAGCCGCCGCGCCCGCGCTGTCGTACCTGCCGGGAATGCTCGCCCCGT
Source organism: Streptomyces sp. L500 (assembly GCF_054551825.1). Lineage (NCBI taxonomy): Bacteria > Bacillati > Actinomycetota > Actinomycetes > Kitasatosporales > Streptomycetaceae > Streptomyces > Streptomyces sp. L500. The sequence goes on along the minus strand of NZ_JBTOLC010000003.1, from coordinate 154,110 downwards.
AGGATCCGTTGGGTGGGGTGAGACCCAGCAAGGTTCCAGACAGCTGTCGGCAGACAAGGAAGACACCCGTGAGCGACGTCCGCAACGTGATCATCATTGGCTCCGGGCCCGCGGGCTATACGGCCGCGCTCTACACCGCCCGTGCCTCCCTGAAGCCGCTGGTCTTCGAGGGCGCGGTGACCGCCGGTGGTGCGCTGATGAACACCACCGACGTGGAGAACTTCCCCGGCTTCCGCGAGGGGATCATGGGCCCCGACCTGATGGACAACATGCGGGCCCAGGCCGAGCGCTTCGGCGCCGAGCTCATCCCGGACGACGTCGTGGCCGTCGACCTCAGCGACGAGATCAAGACCGTCACGGACTCCGCCGGTACCGTCCACCGCGCCAAGGCCGTGATCGTCACCACCGGCTCCCAGCACCGCAAGCTCGGCCTGCCCCGTGAGGACGAGCTCTCCGGCCGCGGTGTCTCCTGGTGCGCCACCTGTGACGGCTTCTTCTTCAAGGACCAGGACATCGCCGTCATCGGCGGCGGCGACACCGCGATGGAGGAGGCCACCTTCCTCTCGCGCTTCGCCAAGTCCGTCACCGTCGTCCACCGCCGTGACGCCCTGCGCGCCAGCAAGGCGATGCAGGAGCGGGCCTTCGCCGACCCGAAGATCTCCTTCGTCTGGGACAGCGAGGTCGCCGAGATCCACGGCGACAACAAGCTCTCCGGCCTCACCCTCCGCAACGTCCAGACCGGTGAGACCTCCGAGCTGCCCGTGACCGGCCTGTTCATCGCCATCGGTCACGACCCGCGCACCGAGCTGTTCAAGGGCCAGCTGGAGCTGGACGACGAGGGCTACCTCAAGGTCGCCGCCCCCTCCACCCGCACCAGCGCCACCGGTGTCTTCGGCGCCGGCGACGTCGTCGACCACACCTACCGCCAGGCGATCACCGCCGCCGGCACGGGCTGCTCCGCCGCCCTCGACGCCGAGCGCTACCTGGCCGCGCTCGGCGACGGCGAGAACGTCCGCGAGCCCGAGCAGTCCGCCGCCGTCTGACCTTCACCTCCTTCCCCCACGCACAGAAGACTCAAGGAGACATCTCAATGGCTCTCAAGGCCGTCACCGACGCGTCCTTCGACGAGGACGTCATCAAGAGCGACAAGCCCGTCCTGGTGGACTTCTGGGCCGAGTGGTGCGGCCCGTGCCGCCAGATCGCCCCGGCCCTGGAGGCGATCGCCGCCGAGCACGGCGAGAAGATCGAGATCGTCAAGCTGAACATCGACGAGAACCCGACCACGGCCGCCAAGTACGGCGTGATGTCCATCCCGACGCTCAACGTCTACAAGGGCGGCGAGGTCGTCCAGACGATCGTCGGCGCCAAGCCGAAGGCCGCTCTGGAGCGCGAGCTCACGGACTTCATCCACGCGTAAGCGAAGCCGAAAGAAGCGGCGCGCGGTTTCACGTTTCACGTGAAACCGCGCGCCGCTTCTTCGTTCACAACGGCCGTAGCGCGGGTTCCTTCTGGACGGCTCCGAGGAGCCGGTCCAGGGCCAGCTCGACGTCCTCCTTCCAGGAGAGCGCCGAACGCAGCTCCAGCCGCAGCCGGGGGTAGCGGGGGTGCGGGCGTACGGTCTTGAAGCCGACGGCCAGCAGATGGTCGGCGGGCAGCACACACGCCGGCTCCTGCCACCGGGCGTCGCCGAAGGCCTCGATCGCCTTGAAGCCCCTCCGCAGGACGTCCTTGGCGACGGTCTGCACCATGACCCGTCCCAGCCCCTGCCCCTGGTAGGCGGGCATCAGCCAAGCCGTCATCAGCTGGACGGCATCCGCGGCGACCGGGCTGGTGGGGAAAGCGGTCGAGCGAGGGACATAGGCGGGGGGAGCGTAGAGCACAAAGCCCACCGGGATCTCGTCGACATAGACCACCCGGCCGCAGGATCCCCACTCCAGCAGCACGGCGGAGATCCAGGCCTCCTTCTCCAGCTCGGGGCGCCCGGCCCTCAGCGCGGCTTCACCACTGACGGGGTCCAGCTCCCAAAAGACACAGGCGCGGCAGCGCTTGGGCAGGTCCGGGAGGTTGTCCAGCGTGAGCGGTACGAGCCGACGCCCCATGCGGTCAGTTCCTCACTTCCGTCGCGTACCACGCTCCGGGCTGTGGCCAGAACGCTCCGCTCCCGAAGCAGACCGCCGACGAATCCGCCGACTGCCCCCAGGCCCAAGCCCGCTGCCACCAGTCCGGTCCGGCTCACCGTTCGCATGGCCCCGCCCCTCCGTGAACCGTGTCCAACGTGGATGTGCCACACCTCAACGCATCGTATCCACAGGCCGATTGTGCCGATAGCTTGACATGGCAAAGGGCGGGTCGTGTTCCACGCAAATGAGTTCCACGTGAAACACGACCCGCCCTCAAGGTGAGCGCCAGAGAAACCCGACGGAAGCGATGTCGTCCAGGGGGCTACGCGTCGGCGTTCCGCTCCTCGTCGGTGGCGAGCGGCTGCTCCAGCACCCGGCCCTCGCCGGGAGCGAGCGTGCCCAGGATCCGCTCAAGGTCCTCCATCGAGGCGAACTCGACGACGATCTTGCCCTTCTTCTGGCCGAGATCGACCTTCACCCTCGTCTCGAAGCGGTCCGACAGCCGCGAGGCCAGATCGGTCAGCGCCGGGGCGACACGGGCGCCGGCCCGGGGGCCCTTGCCCTTCACCGGCTTCTTCGACCGCGACTTCATCAGCGTCACGATCTCCTCGACCGAACGCACCGACAGCCCCTCGGCCACGATGCGATAGGCGAGCTTCTCCTGCTCCTCCGCGTCGTCGACGGAGAGCAGGGCCCGGGCATGGCCGGCGGAGAGCACACCGGCGGCGACCCGCTTCTGCACGGTCGGCGACAGCTTCAGCAGCCGCAGGGTATTGGAGACCTGGGGGCGCGAGCGCCCGATGCGGTCCGCCAGCTCGTCATGGGTGCAGCTGAAGTCCTTGAGCAGCTGGTCGTAGGCCGCCGCCTCCTCCAGCGGGTTCAGCTGAGCCCGGTGAAGGTTCTCCAGGAGCGCGTCCAGCAGCAGCTTCTCGTCATCGGTGGCCCGGACGATGGCGGGGATCCGCTCCAGCCCGGCCTCCCGGCACGCCCGCCAGCGCCGCTCGCCCATGATGAGCTCGAAGCGCTCCGGGCCCAGCTGCCGCACCACGACGGGCTGGAGCAGCCCGACCTCACGGATGGAGGTCACCAGCTCGGCGAGGGCGTCCTCGTCGAACACCTCCCTGGGCTGCCGGGGGTTGGGCGTGATGGCATCCAGCGGAAGCTCGGCGAAGTGGGCGCCAGCCACCTGGCCGTCTTCACCCTCGGCAGCCGGACCGGCTACGGGCGCGGCCTCGGTTTCACGTGAAACGGAGTCCGCCGAGCCGAAATCGCGCCGGGAGTCCCGGGGCGTGCCGATCTCTTCCAGGGGAAGGGCGGCGACCTTCGCCGCAGCGACCCCCCGCTCAGCCGTCAGCACCGGCACCGCGGTCGGGGACGTCGCGCCGGGGCCGACCGCCGGTCCGCTCTGGTCCGCTGCCTTCGGCGCCGGCGGGATCAGCGCACCGAGCCCCCGGCCCAGTCCTCTACGTCGCTCACTCACTGAAGCCCCTCCGACATGCTGTGCTGATCTTGCTGTTGCTGACGGCCCACGATATGAGCCCTGCTGCCGTCGTACCGCACCCCGATCCCCCGTAGCGCGATCTCCCGGGCCGCCTCCAGATACGACAGCGCGCCACTGGAGCCCGGGTCGTAGGTGAGGACCGTCTGCCCATAGCTGGGCGCCTCGGAGATCCGCACCGAGCGCGGAATGCTGGTCCGCAGCACCTCATGCCCGAAGTGGCTGCGCACTTCCTCCGCCACCTGGGAGGCGAGCCGGGTCCGGCCGTCGTACATCGTCAGCAGGATCGTCGACACATGGAGCTTGGGGTTCAGATGCCCCCGCACCAGCTCCACATTGCGCAGCAGCTGCCCCAGACCCTCCAGCGCGTAGTACTCGCACTGGATGGGGATCAGCACCTCCGCGCCCGCGACCAGGGCGTTGACCGTCAGCAGACCGAGCGACGGCGGGCAGTCGATGAGGATGTAGTCCAGCGGCTGCTCATAGGACTTGATCGCCCGGTCCAGCCGGCTCTCCCGGGCCACCAGGGAGACCAGCTCGATCTCGGCGCCGGCCAGATCGATCGTGGCGGGGGCGCAGAAGAGGCCCTCCACATCCACGACCGGCTGGACGACCTCGGAGAGCTGCCTGTTGTCCACGAGGACGTCATAGATCGACGGGACCTCGGCATGGTGGTCGATGCCCAGCGCGGTCGAGGCGTTCCCCTGCGGGTCGAGGTCGATGACCAGCACCCGGTTGCCATGGAGCGCCAGCGAGGCCGCCAGGTTCACGGTGGTCGTGGTCTTGCCGACCCCGCCCTTCTGGTTGGCCACCACCATCACTCGGGTCTGCTCCGGCCTCGGCATGGGAGGCGGCGGCGTTTCCCGTGAAACAAGCTCACCCATGGGCAGGGGGCCGGGAGCGGCCATCGATTCGGAGTCGGAGGGGCGGGGGCCGGGGACCGGGTCGGCCATCGGCCCCGCGATATTGGCGTCGGACCGCAAGGATTCACTCTCCTCGACATCGGGCTCGCGATGGACAGAGCCTGCCATGCTTTCGGTGTCGTGAACCAGCGAGGCCCGTTCTCCTGTGGATGAATCCCATGGACCTGTGGACGAAGCCATGTCCTTGACCGCTCGGCGGTCACGCGGCGCGGAGGCCGCGCGGGCGCGGCCGATGATTCCATGCAGCAGGGAGCGATGTTTCACGTGAAACACGATGCATGGCACTCACCGTCGCCGCGCCGCGACACTCCGCTACGGGTAGTTTTGCCAGCTTGTATGGAGCATCAGCGACGGCGCGCCCGGGTGGCCCGGGCCGCCTTCGCCCGCTTGGCGGCGAAGCGCACCCCACCGGGGCTCTCCCCGACCTCGACCCGCACCAGCGTCGACAGCGGGTCGACCACTCCCTCGCCGACATGGAGCACCGAGGTCTTGACGACGCCCAGCTTGCCCAGCGCGGCACGGGCGGCCTTGAGCTCTTCCTCGGCCGTGTCGCCCTTGAGCGCCAGCATCTCGCCGTAGGGACGCAGCAGCGGCACGCCCCAGCCCGCGAGCCGGTCCAGCGGGGCCACGGCCCGCGCGGTGACGACATGCACGGGGTCGATCTTCCCGAGCATCTCCTCGGCGCGTCCGCGGACCACCGTGACGTGGTCCAGGCCCAGCAGCTCCACGACCTCCTGGAGGAACGTGGTGCGGCGCAGCAGCGGCTCCAGCAGGGTGATCTGGAGGTCCGGCCGGACCAGGGCCAGGGGGATGCCGGGCAGCCCGGCACCCGAGCCGACGTCGCACACGGAGACGCCGTCCGGCACGGCCTCGGCCAGCACCGCGCAGTTCAGCAGATGGCGTTCCCACAGTCGCGGGACCTCACGGGGACCGATCAGCCCGCGCTTGACGCCCGCGTCCGCGAGCAGCTCCGCGTAGCGGACGGCCTCCGGAAAGCGGTCACCGAAAACAGCCCGCGCCGCCGCGGGCGCCGGGGGGAGCTCCGCTGCCTCTTCCACGGGGAACCGTCCTTCCGTACAAACGTCGACGAACGTTGATGGTGAATATTCGGAGTCTGAATATCAGGCTGACAAGGATCGGCCCCGTCTGCGAGCAGACGGGGCCGTACACACCTGGACGTGGGACAGGTCAGGCGGGCAGAACGACCACGCGACGCTGGGGCTCCTCGCCCTCGGACTCGCTGCGGAGACCGGCGGCGGCGACGGCGTCGTGGACGACCTTGCGCTCGAAGGGGGTCATCGGGTCCAGCTTGACCGGCTGACCGGTGCTCTTGGCCTCCTGGGCGGCCTGGGCGCCCAGCCCGGACAGCTCCTCGCGCTTGCGGGCCCGGAAGCCGGCGATGTCGAGCATCAGCCGGCTGCGGTCACCGGTCTCCCGGTTGACCGCGAGACGGGTGAGCTCCTGGAGGGCCTCCAGGACCTCGCCGTCCCGGCCGACCAGCTTCTGGAGGTCACGGCTGGTGGAGTCGCTGATGATCGAAACCGAGGCGCGGTCGGCCTCGACGTCCATGTCGATGTCGCCGTCCAGGTCGGCGATGTCGAGCAGACCCTCGAGGTAGTCGGCCGCGATCTCGCCCTCCTGCTCAAGGCGGGACAGGGTGTCGGTGCCCTCGGCGGTCTGGCGCTCCGTGTCCGTCACGGGGGACTCCTTCGTCACTTCTTGGTCGGGTGCTTGGGGCGCTGCGGGCCGCCCTTGCGCTGTCCGGACTTGGCACCGCGGGCGGCACCGCCGGCCTGCTTGGCCTTGGTCTCGCCGGACTCCTGGTCCTGATTCTCCAGCGTCGTCTTGCCGGAGGAGGCGACGGAGTGGCCCGCGCCGCCGGTCTGGCGCTTGGCCTTCGTCTGGCGCTTCGGCTGCTGGCGGGCCGCACGGGCGGACTCGGCCGCCTCACGGGCCTCGACCTGCGCCGGGTCCTCCTTCAGCTTGCCCTTGGCCCGCAGGCGCTCCTGGCGCTGCTGGAAGGCGAGGCTGCCGGGGGTGGGGTTGCGCCGGATGACGAACATCTGCTGACCCAGGGTCCACACGTTGGTGGTCAGCCAGTAGACGAGGACACCGACCGGGAAGTTGATGCCGAAGACGGCGAACATGATCGGGAAGACGTACATCAGCATCTTCTGCTGCTGCATGAACGGCGTCTTCACCGTGAGGTCGACGTTCTTCGTCATCAGCTGGCGCTGCGTGTAGAACTGCGACAGCGACATCAGGACGATCATGATGACCGTGACGACCCGGACGTCCGTCAGGCTGGCGCCCAGGGACTCGACCTTGGCCGCGGAGTCCATGAACTTCACCGACAGCGGGGCACCGAAGATGTGCGCCTGCCGGGCGCTCTCCAGCAGCGACTGGTCGATGACGCCGACGACCTTGCCCTGCGCGATGTGGTTCAGGACCTGGTACAGCGAGATGAAGAAGGGCGACTGGGCCAGGATCGGGAGACAGCTCGAGAGCGGGTTGGTGCCCGTCTCCTTGTAGAGCTTCATCATCTCTTCGGACTGGCGCTGCTTGTCGCTCTTGTAGCGCTCCTGGATCGCCTTCATCTTCGGCTGGAGCGCCTGCATGTTCCGCGTGGCCTTGATCTGCTTCACGAAGAGCGGGATCAGGCAGATGCGGATCAGCACCACCAGCGAGACGATCGACAGACCCCACGCCCAGCCGCTGTCCTTGTTGAAGATCAAGCTGTAGAACGCGTGGAACTGGACGATGATCCAGGAGACAACGTAATAGAGGGGACCGAGGATCGTGTCCACGAATCAGGCTCCTTGGGCGTTGGACTGGGTCTCGGGCTGTGCGGTGGGCCCCGTGGTGGGGTGCCCGCCCAGTCGGCTCCTCAGCCGCTGGTGCCAGACCGGACGCTTCCGGGGAGGGACGTGGTCGACGCCACCGAGCGACCACGGGTTGCAGCGCAGGATGCGCCAGGCCGTCAGCACCGTTCCTTTGACCGCACCGTGCCTGTCGATCGCGGTGTAGCCGTAGTGCGAGCAAGACGGGTAGTACTTGCAGACCGGGCCCAGCAGGGGGCTGATGGTCCACTGGTAGATCTTGATCAACCAGAGCAGCGGGTACTTCACTGTGCGCTCCCTCCCGGGTGACCGGGACTCCGGGGGTCACCCCCCGGGGGATTGCTTCGCGGCGCCCCTCCCAGGAGCCGCTCCAGCGCGGCGTCGAGATCACGGGCCAATTGATCGTGACCCGCCTCGCCCGCGCCGGGCAGGGCTCGCACCACCACCAGGCTACCGGCGGGGAGCCGATCCAGCCGGTCCCGCACGAGGTGGCGCAATCGCCGCTTGACCAGATTGCGGACGACGGCCCCGCCCACGGCCTTGCTCACGACGAAACCCGCACGTGCCGAGGGGGCGATCCCCCCGGGCACGTGCGGGTCCGTGTTACCGCTGCGTAGGTGGACGACGAGGAGCGGGCGGCCTGCCCTGCGTCCTCGACGAACCGCGGCCGCGAAGTCCTCGCGCCGCCTCAGCCGAGACTCGGAAGGCAGCACGTCAGGACCTCGACGTCAGGCTGGTCAGGCCGACAGGCGAGCGCGACCCTTGCCACGGCGGGACGCGAGGATCGCGCGGCCGGCACGGGTGCGCATGCGCAGGCGGAAGCCGTGGGTCTTCGCGCGGCGGCGGTTGTTCGGCTGGAAGGTGCGCTTGCTCACTCGGGGACTCCAGAAATGAATTGATGGCGGGACATCGCCTGGCTGTCACCGTGCGCCCACGAGGAGACTCGCAATACGCCCAAGTGCACCGCTTCATAATCCCGGACTCGAAGTCCGTGATCTTTGCCCATCGGAGGCAGGCGGCAGCAGCCATCGACAACTCGACCTGGTCACGGTACGCGTGGTTACGCCATCCGGTCAAACCGGCAGCGTACCCGGGTACCACCGTAGCCTCCCCGAAGGCGGGAAGACGACAGGCGACACCTCATGGCACATTTGTACACACCCTGTGGACAACGACTTGAACCACGCGCCTCGCCCTGACTACCGTGGCTGAACTCCGAATCCTTCCCGCCCGTCCCGAGAACCACACATTCGTGGGACTCCGGGGCACCCCCCGTGACTGAGAGAGCGTGCCCTGTGGCTGACCTGCCCGCCGATCTTGCCGCAGTGTGGCCGCGCGTGCTCGAACAGCTCCTCGGTGAGGGGCGTGGTCAGGGCGTGGAAAGCAAGGACGAGCACTGGATCAAGCGCTGCCAGCCGCTGGCGCTGGTGGCCGACACCGCCCTGCTGGCGGTGCCCAACGAGTTCGCCAAGGGCGTCCTCGAGGGCCGGCTCGCCCCGATCGTCAGCGAGACCCTGAGCCGTGAGTGCGGCCGCCCCATCCGGATCGCGATCACCGTCGACGACTCCGCCGGCGAGCCCCCGGCCCAGGCCCCCCAGCAGCCCGAGCGCCACCAGCAGGCCGAGCGTCCCCGGCCGCACGGCCCGGGCCAGGGCCGTGACACGTTCGAGGGCTATGAGGGCCACGGTGGCTACGGCGCCCGTCCGGGCGACGACCTGCCGACCGTGCGCCCCGCCTACCCGGACTACCAGCAGCCCCGCAGCGAGCCCCCGGGCGCCTGGCCGCGCCACTCGGCGCCGTCCGGGCCCCACGGCGGCGACCGGGGCGACCGCGGCGACTACGGCTGGCAGCAGCCCCGGCTCGGTTCGTACACCGAGAGTGACCGGGACCCCTACGCCTCGCAGTACGAGCAGCAGCCCGAGTACCGCTCCCCGGAGCGGCCCGAGCGCGCGCCGTACGAGCCGCAGCGCCGTGAGCTGCCCGACACGGGCGCCGTCGGCCGTCCCGCCGACCGGCCGTCGCCGTCGGCCGTCCCGGCGCCCTCCGGGTCCGGCTCGGGGTCCTCCTCGTCGTCCTCGGCGGGCACGGGAGCGGCCGAGCCGACGGCGCGGCTGAACCCGAAGTACCTCTTCGACACGTTCGTCATCGGCGCGTCCAACCGGTTCGCCCACGCGGCCGCCGTGGCGGTGGCCGAGGCGCCGGCCAAGGCGTACAACCCCCTGTTCATCTACGGGGAGTCCGGGCTCGGCAAGACCCATCTGCTGCACGCCATCGGGCACTACGCGCGCAGCCTCTACCCGGGCACGCGGGTGCGCTACGTGAGCTCCGAGGAGTTCACCAACGAGTTCATCAACTCCATCCGCGACGGCAAGGCGGACGCGTTCCGCAAGCGCTATCGCGACATGGACATCCTGCTGGTCGACGACATCCAGTTCCTCGCGAGCAAGGAGTCGACGCAGGAGGAGTTCTTCCACACGTTCAACACGCTCCACAACGCGAACAAGCAGATCGTCCTGTCCTCGGACCGGCCGCCCAAGCAGCTGGTGACCCTGGAGGACCGGCTGCGGAACCGCTTCGAGTGGGGCCTGATCACGGACGTCCAGCCGCCGGAGCTGGAGACGCGCATCGCGATCCTCCGGAAGAAGGCGGTCCAGGAGCAGCTGAACGCCCCGCCGGAGGTGCTGGAGTTCATCGCGTCCCGGATCTCGCGGAACATCCGTGAGCTGGAGGGCGCGCTGATCCGGGTGACGGCCTTCGCCAGCCTGAACCGGCAGCCGGTGGACCTGGGCCTGACCGAGATCGTCCTCAAGGACCTGATCCCGGGGGGCGAGGACGCCTCTCCGGAGATCACCGCGCCGGCCATCATGGCGGCGACCGCCGACTACTTCGGGCACACCGTGGAGGACCTGTGCGGGGCCTCGCGCAGCCGGGTGCTGGTGACGGCCCGGCAGATCGCCATGTACCTGTGCCGGGAGCTCACGGACCTCTCGCTGCCGAAGATCGGCGCGCAGTTCGGCGGCCGTGACCACACGACCGTGATGCACGCGGACCGGAAGATCCGCGCGCTGATGGCCGAGCGGCGCTCGATCTACAACCAGGTGACCGAGCTGACGAACCGCATCAAGAACGGCTGAGACCGCCCGCGAGGGCGGTTCTAGGGCGCTCCGGGACGCTTCCCGGGGCGCCCTTCGGCGTTCCCGGGGCCGGCGAAGTTGGCGCCCACCGTCCCCAGCATGTTCGAATCCTGCCTCTGACCTGCCGGTTCTCCACAGATTCGGGCTCTGTCCACGATCCACACCCTGGGGACCGCGAAGTTATCCATACGGTGTCCACAGACCGGGCTGTTGATATGCCATCAGGCGAGGTCAGCCGGGTGTGGATTTGTGGCAAACCACGTTCCACAGCCTGTGGACAGCCGGAGCGTCCACAGCGGCCCTCGAAGTTGTCCACCGGCAACCCACAGGTGGACCGGTGTTATACACAGCCTTTCCACACCGCTGTCCACTGTTCGGCAACGAAACGCCCGGTCTCACCGCACCGAGTGAAAGCCATCACACCCAGGTGCCGGGTTGGGCTGTGGGCAACCGGGGTAAAGCTGGGGACAGCCCTGGGGAGAAGTGCGCCCCGCCTGTGCACCGGGTGTGCAGAACTTTTCGCGTTCCACAGACCACCCCGGTTTTCCACCCCCGCCACCCACAGGCCCGGTGGACAAAAAATCGGTCCTGACCTGGGCAAAGGAAGTTTTCCACGGTTTCCACAGCCCCTACTACTACGACCACAGAGATCTAGCGGGGAACTCGTTTCGAAGTGGGTGCTGTGGATGACTCGGCCTCGCGCCGCGCCACGCCCCGGATCTCGATTTGACCGGCAGCAGCGCCGACTGTCAGCGACGTACGTCAGACTGTTCTCCGGCGCCAGTCGCCGAGGAAGAAGCCAGCAGGGCGAGCCAGCAACAAGCAGGAGGCGGTTCCGGTGAAGATCCGGGTGGAGCGCGATGTACTCGCGGAGGCAGTGGCCTGGGCGGCCCGCAGCCTCCCGGCCCGTCCGCCGGTGCCGGTCCTCGCGGGCCTGCTGCTGAAGGCCGAGGACGGTTCGCTGAGCCTCTCCGGCTTCGACTACGAGGTCTCGGCCCGCGTTTCGGTCGAGGCGGATGTGGAGGAGGACGGCACCGTCCTCGTCTCCGGCCGACTGCTCGCCGACATCTGCCGCGCACTTCCCAACAGGCCTGTGGAAATCTCCACCGACGGTGTGCGCGTGACCGTGGTCTGCGGCTCCTCGCGATTCACACTCCACACCCTGCCTGTGGAGGAATACCCGGCGCTGCCGCAGATGCCGACGGCCACGGGCACCGTCCCGGCGGAGGTCTTCGCCTCGGCCGCCGCCCAGGTCGCCATCGCCGCCGGCCGTGACGACACGCTGCCGGTGCTCACCGGTGTGCGCATCGAGATCGAGGGCGACACGGTCACCCTGGCCTCCACCGACCGCTACCGCTTCGCGGTCCGCGAGTTCATGTGGAAGCCAGAGACCCCGGACATCTCCGCGGTCGCCCTGGTGCCCGCCAAGACCCTGCTGGACACCGCGAAGTCCCTCAGCGGCGGCGACACGGTCTCGATCGCGCTCAGCGGCTCCGGCGCCGGTGAGGGCCTCATCGGCTTCGAGGGCGCCGGCCGCCGTACGACCACGCGGCTGCTCGAGGGCGACCTGCCGAAGTACCGCACGCTCTTCCCGACCGAGTTCAACTCGGTCGCCGTGATCGAGACGGCGCCGTTCGTCGAGGCCGTCAAGCGCGTGGCCCTGGTCGCCGAGCGGAACACCCCGGTGCGGCTCAGCTTCGAGCAGGGCGTGCTCATCCTGGAGGCCGGTTCCAGCGACGACGCACAGGCTGTGGAAAGGGTCGACGCCCAGCTCGACGGCGACGACATCTCGATCGCCTTCAACCCCGGCTTCCTGCTGGAGGGTCTCTCGGCGATCGACTCGCCGGTGGCGCAGCTGTCCTTCACCACGTCCACCAAGCCGGCGCTGCTCAGCGGCAAGCCGGCGATGGACGCGGAGGCGGACGAGGCCTACAAGTACCTGATCATGCCGGTTCGCCTGTCCGGCTGAGGGTGAGCGGCGGGCTCGCGGCCGGTTTCTCGGCCGCGAGCCGGTCGTGGCCGAGCGCGCGGTTCCCCGCGCCCCTGCGGGACGCGAGGACGACCCGTTTGAGCGTCCTGACCCCACAGGTGTGCGTCCGTCCCCAGGCGTAGGCTCGAAGCACGTACCCCTGGTACGACACGCACGACTACGGCAAAGAGGATCACCCATGGAGCTCGGTCTCGTCGGTCTCGGAAAGATGGGCGGCAACATGCGCGAGCGCATCCGCCGCGCGGGCCACACCGTCATCGGATACGACCGCAACCCGGACCTGGCGGATGTCCACAGCCTGAAGGAGCTTGTGGATTCCCTCCAGGGCCCGCGCGTCGTGTGGGTCATGGTCCCGGCCGGTGCCGCGACGCAGTCCACGATCGACGAGCTCGCCGAGCTGCTCTCCCCCGGCGACATCGTCGTCGACGGCGGCAACTCCCGCTGGACCGACGACGAGAAGCACGCCGAGGAGCTGGCGGCCAAGGGCATCGGCTTCGTCGACTGCGGTGTCTCCGGCGGCGTCTGGGGCCTGGAGAACGGCTACGCGCTGATGTACGGCGGTTCCGCCGAGGACGTCGCGAAGGTCCAGCCGGTCTTCGACGCGCTCAAGCCCGAGGGCGACTTCGGCTCGGTCCACGCGGGCAAGGTCGGCGCCGGCCACTTCGCCAAGATGGTCCACAACGGCATCGAGTACGCGATGATGCAGGCCTACGCCGAGGGCTGGGAGCTCCTGGAGAAGGTCGACTCCGTCACCGACGTGCGCGAGGTCTTCCGCAGCTGGCAGGAGGGCACGGTCATCCGTTCCTGGCTGCTGGACCTGGCGGTCAACGCCCTCGACCAGGACGAGCACCTCGAGAAGCTGCGCGGCTACGCGGCCGATTCCGGCGAGGGCCGCTGGACGGTCGAGGCCGCCATCGACAACGCCGTGCCGCTGCCCGCGATCACGGCCTCCCTCTTCGCGCGCTTCGCCTCGCGCCAGGAGGACTCCCCGCAGATGAAGATGATCGCCGCGCTGCGCAACCAGTTCGGTGGCCACGCGGTCGAGACCAAGAAGTAGAACCGAGAAGCAACACCCAGCAGCCGGGGGAGGTCGGCACGCAACCATGCACGTCTCGCATCTGTCGCTGGCCGACTTCCGCTCGTACGCCCGGGCCGAGGTCCCGCTCGAACCGGGCGTCACGGCCTTCGTGGGCCCCAACGGCCAGGGCAAGACCAACCTCGTCGAGGCCGTCGGCTATCTGGCCACCCTCGGCAGCCACCGGGTCTCCTCGGATGCGCCGCTGGTGCGGATGGGCGCCGACCGGGCGATCATCCGCGCCGCCGTCGTCCAGGGCGAGCGGCAGCAGCTCGTCGAGCTGGAGCTCAACCCGGGCAAGGCCAACCGGGCCCGGATCAATCGTTCCTCCCAGGTCAGACCGCGCGACGTGCTCGGCATCGTGCGCACCGTGCTGTTCGCCCCCGAGGACCTGGCCCTCGTCAAGGGCGACCCCGGCGAGCGCCGCCGCTTCCTCGACGAGCTGATCACCGCGCGCTCCCCCCGGATGGCGGGCGTGCGCTCCGACTACGAGCGCGTCCTCAAGCAGCGCAACACCCTCCTGAAGTCCGCCGCGATGGCCCGCCGCCACGGCGGCCGCCAGATGGACCTCTCCACCCTCGACATCTGGGACCAGCACCTGGCCCGCGCCGGCGCGGAGCTGCTCGCCCGGCGGCTCGACCTGATAGCCACCCTGCGCCCGCTGGCCGACAAGGCCTACGAGCAGCTGGCGCCCGGCGGCGGCCCCGTCTCCTTCGACTACCGAGGCCCGGCCGGCATCGAGGGCGCCCACACCCGCGAGGAGCTCTACGAGGCGCTGCTCGCCGCCCTCGCCGAGGCCCGCAAGCAGGAGATCGAGCGCGGCGTGACGCTCGTCGGCCCCCACCGCGACGAGCTGCTGCTGCGCCTGGGCGAGCTGCCCGCCAAGGGGTACGCGAGCCACGGCGAGTCCTGGTCGTACGCGCTGGCGCTGCGCCTGGCCTCGTACGAGCTGCTGCGCGCGGAGGGCGACGAGCCGGTGCTCGTGCTCGACGACGTCTTCGCCGAGCTGGACGCCAGACGGCGGGAACGGCTGGCGGAGCTGGTCGCTCCGGGCGAGCAGGTCCTGGTGACGGCGGCCGTGGACGACGATGTGCCCGGTGTCCTCACCGGTGCCCGCTTCGCGGTCGAGCGAGGCGGGGTCGAGCGCGTATGAGCACGCCGGCCGGTCACCGGGACCACGGCCCGGGGGACCGGGGGAAGACCCCGGAGCCCTCCGGTGTGGATCTGGCGCGCGTGGCGCTGCGGGCGGCCAAGGAGCAGGCCCGGGCGCGGGGCGCGGCGGCGCAGCAGAAGAAGCAGGCCCGCCGTGGCGGTGGGCTGCGCTCCGGGGCGCGCGCCGACGGGCGCGATCCGCTGCCGCTGGGCGCCGCGATCAACCGGCTGATCACCGAGCGGGGCTGGGAGACGCCCGCGGCGGTCGGCGGGGTGATGGGCCGCTGGCCGCAGATCGTGGGGGAGCAGCTGGCGCTGCACTGCGAGCCGCAGAAGTACGACGAGGACGCGCGGGTGCTCACGGTGCAGTGCGACTCGACGGCCTGGGCGACCCAGCTGCGGATGCTCGCGCCCACGCTGGTGGCCCGGCTCAACGACGACCTGGGCCAGGGCACGGTGAAGACGATCAAGGTGCTGGGGCCGGGCGGCCCCGGGCGCCGGTACGGGCCGCTGCGCGCGCCGGGGAGCACGGGCCCCGGCGACACCTACGGATGATCCGCGGCATCCACGGCTGATCCCCGGGTCATGGTTGGTCAAAGGTTCTCCCAGGTCGGGAGCACCTTTGACGGCCGCGTGGAAGCCGGGCCGGGACGGGTGACGGGCCCACGTGACGCCCGGGACCGGTGGGCACTCGGCGCACGGTAACGGGCGGTTGACAGCGCGAAGCCGGGTCGAAGCGCTGAGTGCCCCTGTGAGCCTCTTGGAGGCCGGGGCCGCATATGGGGAGTCGGCTGATGCCGGTTCAGGGCGCCACAAGAGGACTCAGGCACCGGCAAACCCCCATTCATGTCAGCGCCACCGGTACACTGGTAGTAATCCCGCCGGATCGCGGGGATCGCCGACTCATACTGACCGACACTGAACGACGCAGCCGCTCCTGCCTTGCCCCGGGAACCCCCGCCGCGGCAGGGGATGGCTTGTGCTGTGCCAGAAAGGGCGCTTCGTGGCCGATTCCGGCAACCCCAACGAGAACACCACCCCCTCCGAGGCCGTGGGCGCCGGGTCCGGCGCCCCTGGCGGTGGCGGTGAGACGTCGTACGACGCCAGTGCGATCACCGTGCTGGAGGGCCTGGACGCGGTCCGCAAGCGGCCCGGCATGTACATCGGTTCCACCGGCGAGCGCGGTCTCCACCACCTCGTCTACGAGGTCGTCGACAACTCCGTCGACGAGGCCCTCGCCGGTCACGCGGACACCATCGACGTGACGATCCTGTCCGACGGCGGCGTCCGCGTCGTCGACAACGGCCGTGGCATCCCGGTCGGCATCGTCCCCTCCGAGGGCAAGCCCGCCGTCGAGGTCGTCCTGACCGTGCTGCACGCGGGCGGCAAGTTCGGCGGCGGCGGCTACGCCGTCTCCGGCGGTCTCCACGGCGTCGGCGTCTCCGTCGTCAACGCCCTGTCCACGCGCGTCGCGGTCGAGGTCAAGACCGACGGCTACCACTGGACGCAGGACTACAAGCTCGGCGTTCCGACCGCCCCGCTGCAGAAGAACGAGCCGACCGACGAGACCGGCACGTCCGTCACCTTCTGGGCCGACGGCGACATCTTCGAGACCACCGAGTACTCCTTCGAGACGCTCTCGCGGCGCTTCCAGGAGATGGCCTTCCTCAACAAGGGCCTGACCATCTCGCTGACCGACGAGCGCCCGGCCCACGTGGACGAGGAGGGCAAGCCCCTCGCCGTCCGCTACCACTACGAGGGCGGCATCTCCGACTTCGTCCGCTACCTCAACTCCCGCAAGGGCGAGGTCGTTCACCCCTCGGTGATCGCCTTCGAGGCCGAGGACAAGGAGCGGATGCTCTCCCTCGAGGTGTCGATGCAGTGGAACACCCAGTACAGCGAGGGTGTCTACAGCTTCGCCAACACCATCCACACCCATGAGGGCGGCACCCACGAGGAGGGCTTCCGCGCGGCGCTCACCGGTCTGATCAACCGCTACGCGCGCGACAAGAAGCTGCTCCGCGAGAAGGACGACAACCTCACGGGCGACGACATCCGCGAGGGCCTGACGGCGATCATCTCCGTCAAGCTCGGCGAGCCGCAGTTCGAGGGCCAGACCAAGACCAAGCTGGGCAACACCGAGGCCAAGACCTTCGTCCAGAAGGTCGTCCACGAGCAGCTCACGGACTGGCTGGACCGAAACCCCAACGAGGCCTCGGACATCATCCGCAAGTCCATCCAGGCGGCCACCGCCCGGGTGGCGGCCCGCAAGGCTCGCGACCTGACCCGCCGCAAGGGCCTGCTGGAGACCGCGTCGCTGCCGGGCAAGCTCTCCGACTGCCAGTCGAACGAGCCGGCCAAGTGCGAGATCTTCATCGTCGAGGGTGACTCCGCCGGCGGCTCGGCCAAGTCCGGCCGCAACCCGCAGTACCAGGCGATCCTCCCGATCCGAGGCAAGATCCTCAACGTCGAGAAGGCGCGGATCGACAAGATCCTGCAGAACACCGAGATCCAGGCGCTGATCTCCGCCTTCGGCACCGGTGTGCACGAGGACTTCGACATCTCGAAGCTCCGCTATCACAAGATCATCCTGATGGCGGACGCCGACGTCGACGGCCAGCACATCAACACCCTGCTGCTCACCTTCCTCTTCCGCTTTATGCGTCCGCTGGTCGAGGCCGGGCACGTCTACCTCTCCCGTCCCCCGCTGTACAAGATCAAGTGGAGCAGGGACGACTTCGAGTACGCGTACTCCGACCGTGAGCGCGACGCCCTGATCCAGCTGGGCCGGGAGAACGGCAAGCGGATCAAGGACGACTCGGTCCAGCGCTTCAAGGGTCTCGGCGAGATGAACGCCGAGGAGCTGCGCGTCACCACCATGGACGTCGACCACCGGGTGCTCGGCCAGGTCACGCTGGACGACGCCGCGCAGGCGGACGACCTGTTCTCGGTGCTCATGGGCGAGGACGTCGAGGCACGGCGTTCCTTCATCCAGCGCAACGCCAAGGACGTCCGCTTCCTCGACATCTGAGCCTGTCGGCCACTCGAAACAGCCCGCAGCGCGAAAGGACTTTGAACAGCAATGGCCGACGAGACCCCTGAGACTCCCACCGCTCCCGTCCCCGAGGTCACGCCCGAGGGTGCCCCGGCGCCCCTGGAGGGCGTGGGCATGCGCGTCGAGCCCGTCGGGCTCGAGACGGAGATGCAGCGCTCGTACCTCGACTACGCGATGAGCGTCATCGTCTCGCGTGCGCTCCCCGACGTCCGCGACGGCCTCAAGCCGGTGCACCGCCGCGTGCTCTACGCGATGTACGACGGCGGCTACCGGCCCGAGAAGGGCTTCTACAAGTGCGCCCGTGTCGTCGGTGACGTCATGGGTACGTACCACCCGCACGGCGACGCCTCCATCTACGACGCGCTCGTCCGCCTCGCCCAGCCCTGGGCCATGCGGATGCCGCTCGTCGACTCCAACGGCAACTTCGGCTCCCCGGGCAACGACCCGGCCGCCGCCATGCGCTACACCGAGTGCAAGATGGCGCCGCTGTCGATGGAGATGGTCCGGGACATCGACGAGGAGACCGTCGACTTCCAGGACAACTACGACGGCCGCAACCAGGAGCCGACGGTCCTGCCGTCGCGCATCCCCAACCTGCTGGTGAACGGTTCCGCCGGTATCGCCGTCGGCATGGCCACCAACATCCCGCCGCACAACCTGCGCGAGGTGGCCGAGGGCGCCCAGTGGTTCCTGGCCAACCCCGAGGCCTCCGCCGAGGAGCTGCTCGACGCGCTCGTCGAGCGGATCAAGGGCCCCGACTTCCCGACCGGCGCCCTCGTGGTGGGCCGCAAGGGCATCGAGGAGGCCTACCGCACCGGCCGCGGCTCGATCACCATGCGCGCCGTCGTCGAGGTCGAGGAGATCCAGAACCGCCAGTGCCTGGTGGTCACCGAGCTGCCCTACCAGGTCAACCCGGACAACCTCGCCCAGAAGATCGCCGACCTGGTGAAGGACGGGAAGATCGGCGGCATCGCCGACGTCCGTGACGAGACCTCCTCGCGCACGGGCCAGCGCCTGGTGATCGTCCTCAAGCGGGACGCGGTCGCCAAGGTCGTCCTCAACAACCTCTACAAGCACACCGACCTCCAGACCAACTTCGGCGCGAACATGCTGGCGCTGGTCGACGGTGTGCCGCGCACCCTCTCGCTGGACGCGTTCATCCGCAACTGGGTGACGCACCAGATCGAGGTCATCGTCCGGCGCACCCGCTTCCGTCTGCGCAAGGCGGAGGAGCGCGCCCACATCCTGCGCGGCCTGCTCAAGGCCCTGGACGCCATCGACGAGGTCATCGCGCTCATCCGGCGCAGCGACACCGTCGACGTCGCCCGCACGGGCCTGATGGACCTGCTGCGGATCGACGAGATCCAGGCCAACGCCATCCTCGAGATGCAGCTGCGCCGACTGGCCGCCCTGGAGCGCCAGAAGATCACCGCCGAGCACGACGACCTCCAGGCGAAGATCAACGAGTACAACGCCATCCTGGCCTCGCCGGAGCGGCAGCGCGGCATCATCAGCGACGAACTGACGGCGATCGTCGAGAAGTTCGGCGAGGACCGGCGCAGCAAGCTGGTGCCCTTCGAAGGCGACATGTCCATCGAGGACCTGATCGCCGAGGAGGACATCGTCGTCACCATCACGCGTGGCGGCTACGTCAAGCGCACCAAGACCGACGACTACCGCTCGCAGAAGCGCGGCGGCAAGGGCGTGCGCGGTACGAAGCTGAAGGAAGACGACATCGTCGACCACTTCTTCGTCTCCACCACCCACCACTGGCTGCTCTTCTTCACCAACAAGGGCCGGGTCTACCGGGCCAAGGCGTACGAGCTGCCGGACGCCGGCCGGGACGCGCGCGGTCAGCACGTGGCCAACCTGCTGGCCTTCCAGCCGGACGAGAAGATCGCCCAGATCCTCGCCGTCCGCGACTACGAGGCCGCGCCCTACCTGGTGCTGGCCACCAAGTCGGGCCTGGTGAAGAAGACCTCGCTGAAGGACTACGACTCGCCGCGCTCCGGCGGTGTCATCGCCATCAACCTCCGCGAGACGGACGGTGGCGTCGAGGACGAGCTGATCGGCGCCGAGCTGGTCTCCGCCACGGACGACCTGCTGCTGATCAGCAAGAAGGCGCAGTCCATCCGCTTCACCGCTTCGGACGACACCCTCCGTCCGATGGGCCGTGCCACCTCCGGTGTCAAGGGCATGAGCTTCCGCGAGGGTGACGAGCTCCTCTCGATGAATGTGGTCCGTCCCGGTACGTTCGTCTTCACCGCCACCGACGGCGGGTACGCCAAGCGCACCAACGTCGACGAGTACCGCGTCCAGGGTCGCGGCGGCCTCGGCATCAAGGCCGCCAAGATCGTGGAGGACCGCGGTTCCCTGGTCGGCGCCCTGGTGGTCGAGGAGGGCGACGAGATTCTGGCCATCACGCTGGGCGGCGGTGTGATCCGCACCCGGGTCGCCGAAGTCCGGGAGACGGGCCGTGACACCATGGGCGTCCAACTGATCAACCTGGGCAAGCGCGATGCCGTCGTGGGCATCGCCCGGAACGCCGAGGCCGGTCGCGAGGCTGAGGGTGTCGACGAGGTGACCGACGCGGCCGAGGGCGGGTCCGAGGCGGCCGAGGGCACCACGCCTGAGCACACCGAGGAGTAATACGTGAGTCGAGCCACGGGCACCGCCAAGAGCGGTGCGGGCGCCGAGCGGCAGGAAGCCGCCCCACCCGTCCCCTCCGACACGGAGGCCCGTGGCTCGGCCGCGGACGGCACGGCCGGTGAAGACGGCGCTGCCGACAAGGTCGGCGCTGCCGACAAGGACGGCGCGGGCTCCCGGGCCGGTGGCACCAGGACCGCAGTCAAGGGGGAGACCATGACGGAGACCCGAGGTCCACAGCCGTACCACCCGCCGAAGGCGTACGAGCCTCCGGCCGAACGCTCCGATTCCGATTCCGCCTCCGAGCCCGCCGCCGAGGCCGCCAAGGCCTCCGGCGGGGCCGCCAAGGGGGCCAAGAACGGCAAGGGCGCCAAGGACGGGAAGCCTTCCCAGGCCGCCCGGTCCGCCCAGGCCGGTCCTGCGGCCAAGTCCGGCCCGGCCGGTCAGGACGCGAAGGCGGGCAAGGACGCGAAGGCCGCCAAGGTGCCCGGGCCCGCCCGGTCGCCCGAGGGCGCCGCCGGCCAGGACCCGGCCTCCGCGCAGCGCCCGGCGGCCCGTACGGCCCCCACGGGCCCGCGTACGCGCAAGGCCAGGCTGCGGGTGGCGAAGGCCGACCCGTGGTCGGTGATGAAGGTCAGCTTCCTGCTGTCGGTCGCCCTCGGCGTCTGCACGATCGTGGCCGCGGCCGTCCTGTGGTCGGTCATGGACGCGATGGGCGTCTTCCAGGCCGTCGGCGGCACGGTCAGCGACGCCACGGCCTCCGGCGAGGGCGGCGGCTTCGACCTGGAGTCGTTCCTTTCGCTGCCACACGTGCTGCTCTTCACGACCGTCATCGCGGTGGTCGACGTCGTGCTGGCGACCGCCCTGGCCACGCTGGCCGCCTTTGTCTACAACCTCGCCGCCGGTTTCGTGGGCGGTGTTGAGCTGACGCTCGCCGAGGACGAATAGCGCCGCCCGGGGCACGGGGCCCGGGCGATTTTGGGACTGGGCCCCAAGTGCGCTAATCTTTCGGTGTCGCAAGGCGCGGGGCTATAGCTCAGACGGTTAGAGCGCTTCCCTGATAAGGAAGAGGCCACAGGTTCAAGTCCTGTTAGCCCCACAGTACGATCGGCCCGGACGGAATTCTCCGTCCGGCCCGATCGCTTTTGGGAGTTCATGCCGCCCCGTACGGCCGCCGGTGGACCCGGGCGCCGGGCGCGCGCCGGAGCGGCCCCGGCAAGGGAGCGGGCACAGGTCACCGATCGGTATCGGCCGGTGTGTATCATCGGCCACCAGAGGCTCCCTTACGTCAAGGAAAGACGAGGTCGCGCGGTGAAGAAGCTGCTCCTGGTCGCACTGGCCGCCATCGGCGGGCTCCTCGTGTACCGGCAGATCCAGGCGGATCGCGCCGAGCAGGACCTGTGGACGGAGGCGACCGACTCCGTTCCCTCGGGTTCGGGTGTGTGAGTCGCCGGTTCCGCGACACGAACTGAACTGAAGCAGGGCCCCGGCCGCGGAAGCGGCCGGGGCCCTGTTCGTGCGTTCGGGCCCGGACCGTTTGCGCGGCCGTTTGCACCGAGGATTTGGTTGCGTACGCAAATAAAATGATTGCGAACGTAAAGATCATCCGCCCTGTCCGGCGACGAGCGCCCACACCCCGATCGCGAGGCTGAGCAGGGCCACGAGCAGCACCGGCACGACCACCTTCGACGGTGGCCCGGAGGGCCGTCGCGGGCTCCGCGAGGACGCCGCGGAGGGCTCCTGTGCGGGCGGTGGAGGCAGGGGCGGAGGAACGGGCGGGGCAAGCGGTCGCGGGGCGGTGTAGGGGCGCGTGGGCGGGTAGGCGGGACGCGGCGGTTGCGGCGCCGGCCGGCGCTCCGGCCCGTCCGGGCCGAAGCCCGGCGGCAGCGGGCCCAACTGGTCGAAGACCTCGATCCGCTCCTCGTCGGCGTCGGGCGGATCCAGCAGCTCCACGGCCGCCGCGAGGGCCTTGCGCGCCCCCGTGGCCGTGCGGAAGCGGGCGTACGGATCGGGGTGGAGGAGATTCGCGACGACCTCCCAGAGCGGCTCCGGCACCTCCTGGGGAGCGCTCGGCACCCCCTGCTCGGGGAACAGCTCGACCAGCGCCTCGGCGTCCGGCTTCCGGCCCGTGAGGAGATAGAGCGCCACCAGCCCGACGGCGAAGAGGTCGGCGGGAAAGTCCGGTTCCTCGCCCAGCATTTGCTCCGGCGCGAAGTAACCCGGCGTCCCCATGACGAAGTTGGTGTCCGTGAGCCTCGGCTCGCCCTTGCGCATGGCGATCCCGAAATCGGAGAGCCGTAAATGCGGGCGGCCCGTACCGGTCGCTTCCAAAAGGAGGTTGGCCGGTTTGATGTCCCGGTGCACGACGCCTTCCGCGTGCACCGCGCCGAGCCCGGACAGCAGCTGATCCAGTAATACGCAGACGAAATGCGCCGGCAACGGCCCGTAGTCGCCGATGAGATGGGCGAGCGAGCCGCCGCCCACCATCTCCATGGTGAACAGCACCTTGTCGTCGTCGGCCGCCCAGCTCATCGGCGCCAGCACATGGGGATGATCGATGCGCAGCGCCTGCTCGCGGACGAACCTCAGCAGCGTGTGGGCGTCGCTCTGCTGAAGCACCTTCGCCGCCACATAGCGCTTCCGTCGCTGGTCCCAGGCCCGCCAGACGGCGCCCGCCCCGCCCCGCCCGATCGGGTCCACCAGCTCGTACCGCCCAGCGAAGAGCTCACCCATGTCGTGCGCGTCACCCCCGCCCCCGCCGTGCGCCGGCGCCCCCCGGCACGGTCAGCTCTGGTGCGCCTCGTAGTGGGCGACCGCCTCGGCGGTCCGCCCGGCGCCGTACACCCGGAGGAACTCGGCGAGTTCGGGATGGGCGGGGCCGAGGGTCTCGGCGGCGTCGATGATGTCCCCCGCGCCCGCCACCGACCGCAGCAGCGACTGGATCTCGCGCACCACCCGGCGCACGGTCGGCGCCCCGCTGCTGGCCGTGGTCTGGGTGGAGTTGAGGACGGAGCCGCCCGAGCTCTTCTTGACCTCCTCCATCCGCTCCGCGGCCTCCGCCGCGCTCACGGTGCCGTCCGCGACCTGGCTGGAGAGCTCCTGGAGCGCCTGCACCCGCTGGACCACGGCGGGATTGCCGATCTTGGCGCGCTGACCGCTCATCAGCTGGGAGAGCATGGGGGCGGAAAGGCCCAGAACGGACGCGAGGCGGGCCTGGTTGAGGCCGAGGTCGTCGATGAGACGGCGGAAGAGCGCCCCCAACGGCTCCCCGTACCAGCTGCGCTGTAGCTCCCGTGCGCGGGCGGTGGCTTCCTGCTGTGCTGCGTCCATCACGCTCTCCCCTTCGCTTCGCTGCCGCGAATCTTGCGGTGCATCCTACGGAGAGTGGTGGGTCGCGGCGATACCCGGTCGGGAAAGAGCGCCGACACCGGGTAGTCTGGTCCCCGACGGGGCCTTAGCTCAGTTGGTAGAGCGCTGTCTTTGCATGGCAGATGTCAGGGGTTCGACTCCCCTAGGCTCCACATGGAAAACCCCTCCGACCTGCGGAAACGTGGTCGGAGGGGTTTTGTCGTCCCCGGGGGCCGGGCGGTGCGGCCGGGGTGTGTGCCGAGTGTGTGCGGGCCGTGTGGAGGGCCTGTGCCGCCGCCCGTTTCGCCGCCCCTCGGCCGCAGTCGTCAGGGACGGTCGCCGGGCGCGGTCGTCAGGGACGGTCGGTGTCGTCCTCGGTGGACGACTCCGTGTCGGCCCGGTCCTGCTTGGCCTGGACCTCCGGGTCGAGGGCGGAACGGCCACCGCTGCCGTCGACGGAGGACAGGTGCGCGCGGTCGGCGGGCTCGGTGGCCTCCGGGGGCTCGACGAGCCAGTCGGGGTTGGCCTGCCGGTCCCACCACTTCCAGGCGACGACGGCGCCGGCCGTGAGGAGGCCGAACACGACGAGCCGCCTGGCCACGCGTCCGGTGCGGCAGCGGCGGTTCCGGCGGCGGGTCAGTTTCTCCACGTCGTCGGCGGACACCTGGCCGCGCAGCGCGGCGATGGCGGCCGTGCCCCGGGAGAGGGCCTCGTCCCGCACGGGCTCGGCGACGGCGCGGGCCTTCGTCGCGACCTGGTCGACCTTGGGCGGCAGGGCACCGCGCGCGTGCTCGATGCGCGGCTGGAGGTGGGCGTCGTACTGTGAACGGGCCTGGTGGGCGGCCTCGGCGACCTTGGGCGCGAGCCGGGTGCGGGCCTCGTGGGCGTAGTGCACGGCGGCGTCCTTGGCCGTGCCGGCGTAGGGCGCCACCACTTCCGCGGCGTGGCGCACGCTGTCCTTGGCGGTGCTGGTCGCGGCGCGCACGCTGTCCTTGCGGGTCACGGGATCCTCCTCCTCGGTGGCGTATGGTTTGTCGCCTTTCCACCCAGTGGAAAAATCATGCCTGCCGATGGGCGGTCCGGCATGTGCGATCGGGCATCCGGGTCATCAGGGGAGCTCCGGTCGACAATGCCACGGTTCGCCGTCGCGCGCCGGGCTTTGTCGGCTACTCGCCGCGAAGCCGCCGTGCGAGGATCGGTGGCTGTCAGTGAACACTATGGAAGGTAGATCGTGGCCGAGCAGCTTTACGCCACCCTGAAGACCAACCAGGGCGACATCGAGATCCGGCTTCTGCCGAACCACGCCCCCACCACGGTGAAGAACTTCGTCGAGCTGGCGAAGGGCGAGCGCGAGTGGGTGAACCCGGAGACGGGCGCCAAGACGACGGACAAGCTGTACGACGGCACGATCTTCCACCGTGTCATCAGTGGCTTCATGATCCAGGGTGGTGACCCGCTGGGCAACGGCACCGGCGGCCCGGGCTACCAGTTCAAGGACGAGTTCCACCCGGACCTCGCCTTCACCAAGCCGTACCTGCTGGCCATGGCCAACGCCGGTCCGGGCACCAACGGCTCGCAGTTCTTCATCACCGTGTCGCCCACCACCTGGCTGACCGGCAAGCACACCATCTTCGGCGAGGTCACGAACGACGCGTCGAAGAAGGTCGTGGACGCCATCGCCGCCACCGCCACCAACCCGCGCACCGACCGTCCGGTCAACGACGTGGTCATCGAGTCGGTCGTCGTCGAGACCCGCGAGGGCTGACGACCGCTCCGCACACCCCGCGAGGATCCGCCGTGGGGCCCCCGGGCCCCGGCGTCCCATGGGAACCTGGCGCCCCGCCCGTCCGTATGACGGGCGGGGCCGTGCGTTGTGCGGTGGGCACACCGGCCCGGCACAGGGGCGAGGGCCCGACACAGGGGCGAGGGAGAGCATGAACGAGCAGGCCGTCCGCTGCTACCGGCATCCGGACCGGGAGACAGGCATCCGCTGCGCCCGCTGCGAGCGCCCCATCTGCCCGGAGTGCATGGTGAGCGCGTCCGTGGGATTCCAGTGCCCGGAGTGCGTGAGCAGCGGTTCCGGCACGGGCCACGACCCCCGGGCGACCGCGGCGCGCACGGTCGCCGGCGCGGTGCACACGACCGATCCGCGGCTGGTCACCAAGGTCCTGCTGGGGATCAACATCGCGGTGTGGATCGCGGTGATGGCCACCGGGGACCGGCTGGTGGACGCCCTGGAACTGTTCGGGCGGGCGACGCTGTCGGACTTCGGCCCGCTGGAGGGCGTCGCCGAGGGGCAGTGGTACCGGTTGCTGACCGCGATGTTCCTGCATCAGCAAGTCATGCACATCGCCTTCAACATGCTCTCGCTGTGGTGGCTGGGCCCGGCGCTGGAGGCGGCGCTGGGCCGTGCCCGCTATCTGGCCCTGTATCTGCTGGCCGGTCTCGGCGGCAGCGCGCTCACCTATCTCGTCGCCGCGCCCAACCAGCCGTCGCTCGGCGCCTCGGGCGCGATCTTCGGTCTGCTGGGTGCCACGGCGGTGCTGATGCGGCGTCTGAAGTACGACATGCGGCCGGTCGTCGCGCTGCTCGTGCTCAACCTGATCTTCACCTTCACCTGGAGCAACATCGCCTGGGAGGCGCACGTCGGCGGCCTGGTGGTGGGCACGGCGGTGGCCTACGGGATGGTGCACGCCCCGCGCGGCAAGCGGCTGCTGGTCCAGCGGCTGACCTGTGCGGCGGCCCTGCTGGTGATCGCCGCCATGGTGGTCGTCCGGACGGCGCAGCTCACCTGATCCCGGCCCGCCGTTCCGCCCGGTCCGGCCGGGGGCCGTGCCGAGGGGCGCGGGTCACCCACATCGGTGGACGCACAGGTTGTCCACAACGACGGGGGATCGTGGACCCCATCCTGTGGGAACGGGTGTTCTAGGTCCGCGCACCCCTGCCGAGCTGCGTTTTCGCTGGAAGGCGCCGGTGTGACCATGGATACACAGCGCTTGCGATCAGTCACACCGGCGTCAATGCCAGGGAAGTTATCCACAGATCTTCTGAGTTTTCCCCACTGTGGACGAGGGTGTGGATAACTCGCGCTACTTCCACTGGGTGGAGACGACGAACCCCGCCGCGATGAAGCCGAAGCCGACCACGATGTTCCAGTTCTTCAGGGACTCCACCGGCATGTCGCCGCTCGTCACGTAGAAGATCACGATCCAGGCCAGGCCGATCAGGAACAGCGCCAGCATCAGTGGCGCCACCCAGCGACGCCCCGTCGCCAGCTTGATGCTCTGCTGCTTCACCTGCGGCGGCGTGAAGTCGTCTTTCTTGCGGATCCGTGACTTCGGCACGAGGAAACTCTCCTGTCGATGCGCTGCGTGACCGCGCTGGGGTTCACATGGGGCTGGGTATCACATGGGCTGTCCGCCGGGGCGGGAGCGACGGGAGCGCTTCGTTCCCCCGGGCGTCCGTTAGCGTAGTGCTTCCGCGGCGTCGGAGAGGATAAGGGTACGGTGAGTAATTCTGCGGACTCCACCAGCGGGCCCATCCGGCGCTTCCGTCCGGTGCGGCTGCTGACCGGCGGTGTCTTCGCCCTCGCGGGCCTCATCTTCTGGATGAGCTTCAACACCGCCCAGGGCACCAACATCCGCACCGACGACTCCATGCTCCGCCTTTCGGACCTCATCCGGGAACGCAGCCGCAAGAACGGCGACCTCGAGGACAGCGCCGCGGCGGCCCGCGCCCAGGTCGACGCCCTCGCCCGGCGTGACAACGGTGGCACGGCGGCCGAACAGCGCAAGCTCGCCGACCTGGAGGACTCCGCCGGCACCCGCAAGCTCGCCGGCCAGGGCATGACCGTCACCCTCACCGACGCCCCGCCCAACGCCACCGCGAAGATCCCCGGGGTGCCCCAGCCCCAGCCCAACGACCTCGTCATCCACCAGCAGGACCTCCAGGCCGTCGTCAACGCCCTCTGGCAGGGCGGCGCCCGGGGCATCCAGGTGATGGACCAGCGGCTGATCTCCACCAGCGCGGTCCGCTGCGTGGGCAACACCCTCATCCTCCAGGGCCGCGTCTACTCGCCGCCGTACAAGATCACCGCAGTCGGTGACCGGGGCGCCCTCCGCAAGGCCCTGGACGCCTCCCCCGCGATCCAGAACTACCTCCAGTACGTCGCCGCCTACGGCCTCGGCTGGAAAGTCGACCAGCACGAGGCGGTGACTCTCCCCGGCTACTCGGGCACAGTGGATCTCCACTACGCCAAGCCCATGGGATGACCCCCGGGAGGTGTCCGGCCGGTGCGCTCACGCCTCGTCGTACGGACGCTCAGCGAACTGTGCCTGACCGTCGGCACGCTGATCGTGCTCTTCGTCGTCTACCTCCTCTACTGGACCGGCGTCCGCGCCGACAGCGCCATGGACGACGAGATCGGCCGGCTCCGGGAGCGCTGGGCCGCCGGCCCGCCCGCCGCCGCACCACCCTCCACGCCGGCTCCTGACGCCCCCTCAGCGCCCGTCGACGGCCCCCGGACCGCCTCCCCGGCACCGCCGGTACCCCCGGCGCCCCGCGCCGGTGACGCGCCCTCTGTCGCGGGCAGCGGCGCGCAGGCATCACCCGCGCGCCCCGCCGGGCAGCGCCCCGGAGCGGCCTTCGCCGTGATGTACGTCCCCCGGCTGGGCTCCGGCTGGGCCAAGCCCGTCCTGGAGGGCACCGGCACCGAGCTGCTGAAACGGGGCCTCGGCCACTACGCGGGCACCGCGCCCCCCGGCGGCACCGGCAACTTCGCCGTCGCCGGCCACCGCCGCACCTACGGCGACCCCTTCAAGGACCTCGACGAGCTGCGGCCCGGCGACGCGGTGGTGATCAACGACGGGACGACCTGGTTCACCTACCGCGTCGACACCCCACCCCACCGGACGCTGCCCACCGACGTCGCCGTGATCGACCCCGTGCCCGCCGGGTCCGGCTACCGGGAGCCCGGCCGCTATCTGACCCTGACCACCTGCGATCCGGAGTGGGGACACAGCCACCGGCTCATCGTCTGGGGCCATCTGGCCGAGACCCGTCCGGTCTCCGGCGGCAGGCCCGCGGCTTTGTCCGGCTGACCCCCGCGGGCGGGGCGCCGACCCTTAGTCTGGTGCCCAAACATCCAATCATCGGCGAGTGGGTAGAGCATGTACGTCTGGATCTGGCGTCATCTGCCGGGCAACGCGTGGGTGAAGGCGCTGATCTCCCTGCTGCTCGTGCTGGCGGCCGTCTACGTCCTCTTCCAGTACGTCTTCCCCTGGGCGGAACCGCTGCTGCCGTTCAACGACGTCACGGTCGACAACGGCATGCCGGTGAGCAACGGAACGGTGGCGGTGGTCCGGTGAGCGCACGCATCCTCGTCGTGGACAACTACGACAGCTTCGTCTTCAACCTCGTCCAGTACCTCTACCAGCTCGGCGCCGAATGCGAGGTGCGCCGCAACGACGAGGTCGAGCCCGCGCACGCCCAGGACGGCTTCGACGGTGTCCTCCTCTCGCCCGGCCCGGGCGCGCCCGAGGAGGCGGGGGTCTGCATCGACATGGTGCGCCACTGCGCCGCCACGGGCGTGCCGGTCTTCGGCGTCTGCCTGGGCATGCAGTCGATGGCCGTCGCCTACGGCGGCGTCGTCGACCGGGCGCCCGAGCTGCTGCACGGCAAGACCTCCCCCGTGACGCACGAGGGCAAGGGCGTCTTCCACGGCCTCCCGTCGCCCTTCACGGCCACCCGCTACCACTCGCTGGCCGCCGAGCGCGACAGCTGGCCGGACGAGCTGGAGATCACCGCCTGGACGACCCCTTCCGATTCCTCACAAGGCGGGGTGATCATGGGCCTGCGCCACCGCGACCTGCCGGTCGAGGGCGTGCAGTTCCACCCGGAGTCCGTGCTCACCGAGTGGGGCCACCGCATGCTGGCCAACTGGCTGGTCGCCTGTGGCGACATGGGGGCGGTGGAACGGTCGGCAGGGCTCGCCCCGGTGGTGGGCAAGGCCGGGGCGTGACCGCGGCGTACGACTCCGGGGCCTACGCCCCCGGGGCCGTGGCCCAGCCGCTGCCGCCCGAGGACGAGGCGACGATGACGCTCCGGCGCGTCGAGCCGGAGGGGCCGGCGCGGTCCGAGCGGCCGGAGCGCCCGGTGGTGACCGGCGGGCGCGCGGAGCGCCGCCGCGCCGCCCAACGGGCCGCGCGCGCCCGCAGGGACAGCCCCGGGGTGATAGCCAGCCGGGTCGTGGGCGAGCTGTTCATCACCCTGGGCGTGGTCATGCTGCTGTTCGTCGCCTACCAGCTGTGGTGGACGAACGTCATCGCCCATCGCCAGGCGGGCGGTACGGCCGACAGCCTGCGGCACAGTTGGGACAAGGGCGGCGCCCAGGGCGCCGCCCGGGACGCGGGGGAGTTCTCGCCGGGCCAGGGCTTCGCGATCATCTACATCCCCAAGCTGGACGTGAAGGCCCCCATCGCCGAGGGCGTCGGCAAGCACCAGGTGCTGGACCGCGGCATGGTCGGCCACTACGCCACCGGAAGCCTCAAGACCGCGATGCCCTGGGACAAGCAGGGCAACTTCGCGCTCGCGGGCCACCGCAACACCCATGGCGAACCGTTCCGCTACGTCAACAGGCTGCAGCCCGGCGACAAGGTCGTCGTCGAGACGCAGAGCACCTTCTACACCTATGAGATGACAAGCCGTCTGGATCAGACGTCCCCGGCGAACACCAAGGTCATCGACCCCGTTCCGGCCGGCTCCGGCTTCACCGGGCCCGGCCGCTACATCACGCTGACCACCTGCACCCCCGAGTTCACCAGTACGTACCGCATGGTGGTGTGGGGCAAGATGGTCGACGAGCGGCCCCGGAGCAAGGGAAAACCGGACGCGCTCGTGGAGTGACGGCACAGCGGAGAACGGGGTACGGGCGCGGTGGCACGGACCGACGGCGACGAGCCACGGCGACAGGACCTCGCACGGAGGCGGCTCGCCGCCGTCGTCGGCGTCATAGGCGAGCTGCTGATCACCGCCGGTGTGATCATGGCGCTCTTCGTGGCCTACTCGCTGTGGTGGACGAACGTCCTCGCCGACCGCGAGGCCAAGCGCCAGGGCAGCCACGTACGCGACAACTGGGCCAAGGCCCCGGCCACGGCCACCGGACCGGGCGCGCTGGACACCAAGGACGGCATCGGCTTCCTCCACGTACCGGCCATGCGGAACGGCGAGGTGCTGGTCAAGCCCGGCACCGGCGGCAAGGTCCTCAACGAGGGCGTCGCCGGCTTCTACCGCGAGCCCGTCAAGGCGGGCATGCCCTGGGACCGGCAGGGCAACTTCACCCTCGCCGCCCACCGCGACGGGCACGGCGCCAAGTTCCACAACATCGACAAGATCAAGACCGGTGACCCGGTCGTCTTCGAGACCCGCGACACCTGGTACGTCTACAAGGTCTACGCCGACCTCAAGGAGACCTCCCGCTTCAACGTCGACGTCCTCGACTCCGTGCCGAAGGAGTCCGGGAAGACCCGGCCGGGCCGCTACCTCACCCTGACGACCTGCACGCCGGTCTACACCTCCGACTACCGCTACATCGTCTGGGCCGAGCTGGAGCGCACGGAGAAGGTCGACGCCAAGCGCACCCCGCCCAAGGAGCTGCGCTGAGCGGCGGCTGACAGCGAGACAGCGAAAAGCCCCGGCATCCTTCGCGGATGCCGGGGCTTTTCGCTGTCCTACGGGCGTCAGTGACGACGGCCGCCGATGATGCCGCCGAAGAAGCCGGTGTCCTGGTCGGTGCCGCCGGGCTGGCCGCCCTGCTGACCGCCGGGGTTGCCGCCCGGGTTCGGGGCGCCGGCGATGGTCGTCAGGTTCACCGGGGTGTCCTTGGGCACCTGGGCGCCCGCGGCCGGGTCGGACACCAGCACCAGGGCGTTGTCGTCCTGCGGGCCGGTGATGTTGCCGACCTTCAGGCCCGCGCCCGTCAGCGCGTTCCTGGCGTCCTTGAGCTTCTGGTTGACCACGGCGGGGACGCCGACCTTCTGCTGGGCCGCGCCCTTGGAGACGAACAGGGTGACCGTCGAGCCGGGCCGCGCGGAGGTGTTGCCGTCGGGGCTCTGCCGGGTGACCGTATTGGCGGGCTGAGTGGAGTCCTCGTCCTCGCGGGTCACCTGGAAGCCCAGGTCCTTGAGCTGCTTCTGCGCCGCGTCGAAGGGCTGACCGGTCACGGACGGCACCGTCTTGCTCGCCGCCTGGGTGGCCACCGTGAGGGTGATCTCCGCACCCTTCTCGGCCTTCTCACCGGCGTCAGGGTCCTGCTTGGTGACCTGGCCGGCGGGCTGGCTGGACTCCTCCTGCTTCTGCGTCACCGTGAAGCCCAGGGACTCCAGCTGTGCCTTGGCCTGGTCGAACGACTGGCCGGTCACCTTCGGGACCTCGATCTGGACCGGGCCCTTGGACAGCGAGACCTTGACCTCGGTGTCTCGCTCGACCTTGGTGCCCGCCTTGGGGTCCTGGTCGCAGACCTTGCCCTTGGGCTGGTCGCAGTTCTTCTGCTCGCCCTCGACGACCTTGAAGCCGCCGTTGTCGCCGGAGCGCTTGGCCTCGGCGAGGGTCTGGCCGGTGAGGGGCGGGATGGTCACCTTGGAGTTGTTGCCGCCGCCGCTGAAGAGCGACTTGCCGATGAAGATCGCGCCGACGAGCACCAGCACGCCCGCGACGACCAGCAGGATCGTCGAGAGGTTGCTCTTGCGGCCGTTCCCGCCGCCGCGCCGGCCGCCGTGCGAGCCGTTGTCGTAGCCGCCGTAGCCCCCGCCGTCCGCCACCGGCGGCATCATCGACGTCTGGGCCATGTGCCCCTGGTCCTGGGACCGGAGCATGGTGGTCGGCTGGTCCGCCATGCCGTAGCCGCCCCCGCCCATGGCGCCGAGCGCGGCCGCCGCGGCCACCGGACGGCCCTCCAGGGACGCCTCGATGTCGGCGCGCATCTCGTCGGCCGACTGGTAGCGGTAGTCCGGATCCTTGGTCAGCGCCTTGAGGACGATGGCGTCGATCTCGGGCGCCACGTCGGGGTCGTACGTGCTCGGCGGGTTCGGCTCCTCCCGCACGTGCTGATAGGCGACGGCCACCGGCGAGTCGCCGATGAACGGGGGCCGGACCGCCAGCAGCTCGTAGAGCAGACAGCCGGTGGAGTAGAGGTCGGAGCGCGCGTCGACCTGCTCGCCCTTGGCCTGCTCGGGCGAGAGGTACTGGGCGGTGCCGATGACGGCCGCCGTCTGCGTCATGGTCATGCCGGCGTCGCCCATGGCCCGGGCGATGCCGAAGTCCATGACCTTGACCTGGCCCGTGCGGGTGAGCATGACGTTGGCGGGCTTGATGTCCCGGTGGACGATGCCGGCCCGGTGGGAGTACTCCAGCGCCTGGAGCACCCCGATGGTCATCTCCAGGGTGCGCTCGGGCAGCAGCTTCCGGCCGGAGTGCAGCAGCTCGCGCAGCGTCGACCCGTCGACGTACTCCATGACGATGTACGGGATCGAGACCCCGTCCACGTAGTCCTCGCCGGTGTCGTACACGGCGACGATCGACGGGTGGTTGAGCGAGGCGGCCGACTGGGCCTCACGACGGAACCGGGCCTGGAAGGACGGATCGCGGGCGAGGTCCACCCGCAGCGTCTTCACGGCGACGGTGCGGCCGAGCCGGGTGTCGTGCGCGAGGTAGACCTCCGCCATGCCACCGCGGCCGAGCACCGAGCCCAGCTCGTACCGGCCGCCGAGGCGACGCGGCTCTTCCATAGCTCCAGCCCTTCCGTGTTCCTGACCTCACCGGCGTGGGTCCGGCGGTGTGCTGTCCGGCATACCGTACCCGGCGCGCCGGGTGCCTTCGGGGCGCCACCGGCACCCGATATACGACCGGTACAGACGGAGGAGTGGTTCGGCCGTGGCGAGTGAGCCGGATCACTTCTCCGAGTTGATGACCGCCTCCATGACGTTCTTCGCGATGGGGGCGGCGAGCTCGCCACCGGCGATGTCGTCGCGGACGGTGTCCGAGCCCTCGATGACGACGGCGACGGCGACCGGCGAGCCCTTGTCGGTCTTCGCGTAGGAGATGAACCACGCGTACGGGTTGCCGCTGTTGTCGACGCCGTGCTGGGCGGTACCCGTCTTGCCACCGACCTTGACGCCGCTGATCTGGCCCTTCTTACCGGTGCCCTGCTCGACGACCGTCTCCATGATGCTCTGCAGCTTCTGGGCGGTCTCGGCCGACATCGGCTGGCTCATCTGCTTGGGCTGGTGGTGCTCGATGACGTTCAGGTTCGGCGCGCGCAGCTTGTCGACCATGTACGGCTCCATGAGCTTGCCGTTGTTGGCGACGGCCGAGGCCACCATGGCCATCTGCAGCGGGGTCACCCGGTTGGACGCCTGGCCGATGCCGGCCATCGCGTTCTGCGGGCGGTTGTCCTTGGGGAAGATGCTGGGCACGGCGCGGACGGGCGTGTCGACCGGCTTGTTGAAGCCGAACTTGTTCGCCTCGTCGATCATCTTCTTGTTGCCGAGGTCGGCGCTGATCTTGCCGAAGACGGTGTTGCAGGACCACTGCAGGGCGACCCGCAGCGAGGCGTCCTTGCAGGGGATGTTGCCCTCGTTCTGCAGCTCCACACGCGTGTCCGGCAGGATCCACGGCAGCGGCGAGTCCGTCTTGGCGTCGACGTCCTTGTAGAGGCCGTTCTCCAGCGCCGCGGCGGCGGTGACGACCTTGAAGGTCGAGCCCGGCGGGTAGGTCTGCTTCAGCGCCCGGTTGAGCATGGGCTGGTTCTTGTCGGCCGTGAGCGCGTTCCACGCCTTGCTGTCCTGCGCCCCCGCGATCGTCGACGGGTCGTACGACGGGGTGGAGGCCAGCGCGAGGATCTTGCCCGTGCGCGGGTCGAGGGCGGCGACCGCGCCCTTCTTGTCGCCGAGGCCCTTGAAGGCGGCTTCCTGGGCCTTGCTGTTCAGGGTGGTGATCACGTCACCGCCCTTCTTGCCCTTGCCGGTGATCATGTCGACCGTGCGGTTGAAGAACAGCCGGTCGTCGTCGCCGGTGAGGACCTTGTCCTCGAGCTTCTCGATCTGGTTGGCGTCGAACACCTGTGAGCTGTAGCCCGTGACCGGAGCCCACATCTCACCGTTCTTGTAGGTGCGCTTGTACTTGAAGTCGATGCCGCCGGTCTCCTGGGAGCCGGTGATCGCCTGGCCGTCGACGATGATGTTGCCGCGCGGCTGGCTGTAGCGGGCGATCGTGACGCGACGGTTGTGCTTGTTCGTCTTGAGCTCGTCGGCCTGGACGAACTGGATCCAGTTGTCCCTGATCATCAGGGCGAGGACGAGGAGACCGCAGAAGATGGCGATCCGGCGCACGGGCTTGTTCACGGGCGGACCACCTGGGTCATCTCGGCGTCGGGGTTCGGGGCGGGCGCCGGCGCGGGGCGCCGCGCGGTGTCGCTGATCTTGATGAGCACGGCGATCAGCGCCCAGTTGGCGATGACGGAGGAACCGCCCTGAGCCATGAACGGCATCGTCATACCGGTCAGCGGGATGAGGCCCATGACACCGCCGGCGACCACGAAGACCTGGATGGCGAAGGCGCCGGACAGGCCCGTGGCGAGGAGCTTGCCGAAGGGGTCGCGGGCCGCGAGGGCGGTGCGCACGCCGCGCTCCACGATCAGGCCGTAGATCAGGAGTATCGCCATGACGCCGGCCAGGCCGAGCTCCTCGCCGACCGTGGCCAGGATGAAGTCGGAGTTGGCGGCGAAGCCGATGAGGTCGGAGTGGCCCTGGCCCCAGCCCGTGCCGAAGACGCCGCCGGAGCCGAAGGCCATCAGGGCCTGGGCGATCTGGTCGGAGCTGCCGTCCTTGAAGGCGTCGAAGGGGTGCTGCCAGGCGTCGACACGCTGCTGGACGTGGTGCTCGAAGCTGGCCACGGCGACGGCGCCGACGGCGGACATCAGCAGACCGAAGACGATCCAGCTGGTGCGCTCGGTCGCGACGTAGAGCATCACGACGAACATGCCGAAGAACAGCAGCGACGTACCGAGGTCGGTCTCGAAGACGAGGATCAGGATCGAGAACGCCCAGACCGCCAGGATCGGGCCGAGGTCACGGCCGCGCGGCAGGTACAGGCCCATGAAGCGGCGGCTGGCCAGGGCCAGCGCGTCGCGTTTCACCATCAGATAGCCCGCGAAGAAGATCGATAGGACGATCTTGGCGAACTCACCCGGCTGGATCGAGCCCAGGCCGGGGATCGTGATCCAGATGCGGGCGCCGTAGACGGCGGGGAAGAACATCGGGGCGACCAGCAGGGCGAGCGCGACCGCCATCGAGATGTAGGTGTAGCGCTGGAGGATCCGGTGGTCCTTCAGGAAGATCAGGACGGCCACGAACAGGGCGATGCCCAGGGCCGAGAACAGCAGCTGGTTGGTCGCGGCGGGGGCGAACGCCTTGCGGGCCATCAGTCGCGGCGACTGGTCCAGCCGCCAGATGATGACCAGGCCGATGCCGTTGAGCAGCGTCGCCAGGGGCAGCAGCAGCGGGTCGGCGTACTTGGCGAACTTGCGGACGACCAGGTGACCGACGCCCGCCATCAGGCCGAGGCCGATGCCGTAGCCGAGCATGCCGGAGGGCATCTCGCCGTCGAGGGCCAGACCCACGTTGGCGTAGGCGAAGCACGGCAGGATGACGGCGAAGGCCAGCAGCGCGAGCTCGGTGTTGCGCCGGCTCGGCGCGCCCACGGTGCTGATGGTCGTCGTGTTGCTGCCGGAGTTGGGAATGGGTGAAATCGCTGACATGGCGGTGGTGGCCCCCTACGGCTTCACTGCTGAGCGCTGCTGCACTGCGGGACCAACTTCTGCTCTTCCTCACTGAGGGTGGGGCCCGGGGTGGGGGCCGGGGTGGCCTGGGCGGCGTGGGAGCGGGTCTCGCCGGATTCCTTCGCCGTGTCCTTCGGGGCGCCGCTCGCGGTGCCGCCGGTGCGGTCGGTGTTCTGCTTCTCGCTCTCGCGCTGCTGCTGCTCGGCCTTGTGCCGCTCGGCTTCCTTCTTGCAGGCGCCGGCGAGCGTGCCGAGCTCCTTGGCCTTCTGCACGGCCTGGTCCCGGCTGCCGACGGTGATCGTGTCGACGACACGGCTGCGCTGGTCGACCGGGAGGTACTTGAGTTCGATCTCGGGGTGGTCCTTGTACAGCCTGCTCAGGCTCACCCACGCCAGGTCCTGGTTGATGCCCTGGTAGACCGCCACGTGGTCGTTGTCCTTCGCGCCCACGTAGTACTGCGTCTGCGTCCACTGGTAGCCGCCGTACAGACCGCCGCCGACCACGCCCAGCGCCAGGGCGAGGATCAGGGAGCGCTTGAGCCAGCGGCCCTTGCGCCGGGGCTTGACGAAGTCCTCGTCCGTGAACGGGCCGAAGGCGCCGTCCGGCATGCCGCCCATCCCGGCGTCGCCGCTGCCGGGCGGGCCGAAGCCGCCGGGCGCGCCCTCCTGCGGGGGCACGGGCCGGCCCAGCTCGGCGGCGCGGCCGGCCGGGGTCTGCATGGCCCGCTTGTCGATGATGTGCAGCTGGTTCTCGGCGACCGCGCCGACGATCACCGGCGTGTCGTTGAACTCGGCGGTGAGGGTGTCCCCGCCGTCGACGTCGAGGACGTCGGCCACGATGCAGGTGATGTTGTCCGGGCCGCCGCCGCGCAGGGCGAGCTGGATCAGCTCCTGGATCGTCTCGTGCGGACCCTGGTAGCTGGCGAGCGTCTCCTCCATCGTCTGGTGGCTGACGACACCGGAGAGCCCGTCGGAGCAGATCAGATAGCGGTCGCCGGCCCGCACCTCGCGGATCGACAGGTCCGGCTCGACGTGGTCGCCACTGCCCAGCGCGCGCATCAGCAGGGAGCGCTGCGGGTGGGTGGTGGCCTCCTCCTCGGTGATCCGGCCCTCGTCGACCAGCCGCTGCACCCAGGTGTGGTCCTGGGTGATCTGCGTGAGCACCCCGTCGCGCAGGAGGTACGCGCGGGAGTCGCCGACGTGGACGAGACCGAGCCGCTGACCGGTCCACAGCAGGGCCGTGAGCGTGGTGCCCATGCCCTCCAGCTGGGGGTCCTCCTCGACCATGACGCGCAGCTGGTCGTTGGCGCGCTGCACGGCGGTACCGAGGGAGGTGAGGATGTCGGAGCCCGGGACGTCGTCGTCGAGCCCGACCAGCTGGGAGATCACCTCGGAGGAGGCGACCTCGCCGGCCGCCTGGCCGCCCATGCCGTCGGCGATGGCGAGCAGCCGGGGGCCGGCGTAACCGGAATCCTCGTTGCCCTCCCGGATCATGCCCTTGTGCGATCCGGCGGCGAAGCGCAGTGACAGACTCATGCGCACCTCGCCCGTCGGCTCCGGGTACAGCCCCTTCCCAGCCACGCTGCCCACCCTCCGGTCGTCATGGTCCTACTACTTCCGCAGCTCGATGACGGTCTTGCCGATACGGATCGGCGCGCCGAGCGGAATCGGGGTCGGGGTGGTCAGCCGGGTCCGGTCGAGGTAGGTGCCGTTGGTCGACCCGAGGTCCTCGACGATCCACTGGCCGTCGCGGTCGGGATAGATCCTGGCATGCCGGCTGGAGGCGTAGTCGTCGTCCAGCACGATCGTCGAGTCGTGGGCGCGACCGAGGGAGATCGTCTGGCCCTGGAGAGCCACCGTGGTGCCGGTCAGGCTGCCTTCGGAGACCACCAGCTTGGTGGGCGCGCCGCGACGGCCGCGGTCGGCACGACGGCCGCCGGGCTGCTGCTGCTGGCGCTGCTGCGGCGGCGCGGCCGGGGCCTGCGCGCGCTGCGGGCGGGTGTCCCCGCCGCGGCGGGAGCCGCGCTGGGTCACGCGGGTGCCGAACAGATCGCTGCGAATGACCTGGACGGCCACGATGACGAACAGCCACAGTACGGCGAGGAAACCCAACCGCATGACCGTGAGGGTCAGCTCTGACATTGCCCCCGCTTCACCCTTCGGCTTGCCGATAAACGATGGTGGTACTGCCCACGACGATCCGTGAGCCGTCGCGGAGCGTAGCGCGCGTGGTGTGCTGTCCGTCCACCACGATGCCGTTGGTCGACC
The DNA here is from genome assembly GCF_054551825.1 of Streptomyces sp. L500. Classification (NCBI taxonomy): domain Bacteria; kingdom Bacillati; phylum Actinomycetota; class Actinomycetes; order Kitasatosporales; family Streptomycetaceae; genus Streptomyces; species Streptomyces sp. L500. Next base: position 115,230 of record NZ_JBTOLC010000003.1, on the reverse strand, counting down.
CCAGGTCCTGGACGGTCGCGGGGGTGCCGACCCGGATTTCGCAGTGCCGGCGGGAGACGCCGGGGTCGTCGATGCGTACGTCCGCTTCGGTGCTGCGGCCCAGCACGAGCGTGGACCGCGAGATCTGATGACGGGTGCCGTTGATCTCGATCCAGCGGCGCGTCTGGGCCCCGGGCACCGCGCCGGGCCCCGGACCGCCGGCGCGCGGCGGCAGGGGACGGACCCCGGGCGGCGGCGACGCGGGCATGGGCGGGACGCCGGAGGGCTGCGGCGGATAGCCGGCGCCCTGGGTGGCGGCGGCCGGTCCGGGGCGCGCGGCCTGCTGCCGGGCGTTCGGGTCCTGCGACTCGCTGGAGGCGAGGGTGCGGCTGCGCACCCGGTACAGGCCGGTGTCGAGGTCGTCGGCCTTCTCCAGGTGGACCTTGATGGACCCCATGAAGGTGTACCGCTGCTGCTTGGCGTAGTCGCGGACCATGCCGGACAGCTCGTCGCCGAGCTGGCCGGAGTAGGGGCTCAGGCGCTCGAAGTCCGGCGCGCTCAGCTCCACGATGAAATCGTTCGGGACGACGGTGCGGTCACGGTTCCAGATGGTGGCGTTGTTGTCGCACTCCCGCTGGAGTGCTCCCGCGATCTCGACCGGCTGCACCTCGGACTTGAACACCTTGGCGAAGGTGCCGTTCACGAGACCCTCGAGTCGCTGCTCGAAGCGCTTCAGTACTCCCACGGGGCACCTCCTTCCCTCAGTGACGTCTCTGATGCTCAGTGTCGTTCCTGATACTGCTTACTGATCGTATCCACGCGTCGGGAAAACGGCTGGTTCCCCTTCGACGCCAGGAGTGACGAGTGTCGCCTCCACGCGGATCGTAGAGGTGCCCCGAAGCCAGTGTCCCGCAACCGGAGCCCTCACCGGGCCCTCCCCCGGGGACGGGGTGGAGGCAATGGGTGTGAAGGCACCCGCGAGGGCGTGCTAATGTTCTCGATGTCGGAAGGCGAACGGACAAGAACCGGGCGGAAACGCCGGGGGAACGGTCCGGGAAGCGGAAGACACACCCAATGCGCGGGTGGCGGAATAGGCAGACGCGCTGGATTCAGGTTCCAGTGCCCGAAAGGGCGTGGGGGTTCAACTCCCCCCTCGCGCACAGACGAGACGGTCGGCATCGTGATCACGATGCCGACCGTCTTGCTATGTCCTCGTCCGGTGTGTGGGAGTGCTCACACCTACCGGTCCGGCCGGAGCGGGTGTGCTCCGGCCGGACCGGATGATCGGACGGTCAGGCCGTCAGCTTCGCGACCGCGTCCGTCAGCGGCAGCTCCTCGCTCTCACCACCGCGGCGGTCCTTGAGCTCCACCACGCCCTCGGCGGCCCGGCGGCCGACGATCAGGATCCTCGGGACGCCGATCAGCTCCGCGTCCGTGAACTTCACCCCGGGGGAGACCCCGGCCCGGTCGTCGACCAGCACCCGCAGGCCCGCCGCCCGCAGCCGCTCGGCGGCGTCCAGGGCGAGCTCGATCTGCGCCGCCTTGCCGGCCGCGACCACGTGGACGTCGGCCGGGGCGACCTCGGCGGGCCAGCACAGGCCCTTGGCGTCGGCGGTCTGCTCCGCCAGCGCCGCCACCGCCCGCGAGACGCCGATGCCGTACGAACCCATGGTCACCCGCACCGGCTTGCCCTGCGGGCCCAGCACGTCCAGCTGGAAGGTGTCGGCGTACTTGCGGCCGAGCTGGAAGATGTGCCCGATCTCGATCGCCCGGCCGAGCCGCAGGCCCGCGCCGCAGGACGGGCAGGGGTCGCCCTCCTCGACCACGACGACGTCCAGGTAGTCGTCGACCTCGAAGTCCCGGCCGCAGACGACGTCGCGCGCGTGGGTGTCCGGCTTGTTGGCGCCCGTCACCCAGGCGGTGCCGGGGGCGACGCGCGGGTCGGCGATGTAGCGGACCTTCGCCAGGCCCTGCGGGCCCACGTAGCCGCGCACCAGGTCCGGGCGGCCGGCGAAGTCCTCGGCGGTGACGAGCTCCACGACCGCCGGGGCCAGGTGCTCGCCCAGCTTGCCGAGGTCGACCTCGCGGTCGCCGGGCACGCCCACGGCCACGATCTCCCCGTCCACCTTCACCAGGAGGTTCTTCAGGGTCGCGGAGGCCGGGACGTCCAGCTGCCGGGCGAGGGACTCGATCGTCGGGGTGTCCGGGGTGTCCAGCTCCTCCATCGGGCCCACCGAGGACGCGTCCACCGGCTCCGCGCGGTCCGCCGGGAAGGTCACCGCCTCCGTGTTCGCCGCGTACCCGCACGCCGGGCAGTCGACGAAGGTGTCCTCGCCGGCCGCGGCGGGGGCCAGGAACTCCTCCGACGCCGAGCCGCCCATCGCCCCCGACACCGCCGAGACGATCCGGTGGTCCAGCCCCAGCCGGGTGAAGATCCGCTGGTAGGCGGCCCGGTGGAGGGCGTACGACTCGGCCAGCCCCTCGTCCGTGATGTCGAAGGAGTACGAGTCCTTCATCTGGAACTCGCGCCCGCGCAGCACCCCCGAGCGCGGCCTGGCCTCGTCCCGGTACTTCGTCTGGATCTGGTAGAGCATCACCGGCAGGTCCTTGTAGGACACGCACTGGTCCTTGACCGTCTGCGTGAAGATCTCCTCGTGCGTGGGGCCCAGGAGATAGTCGGCGCCCTTGCGGTCCTTCAGCCGGAACAGCAGCTCGCCGTACTCCTCCCAGCGGCCGCTCGCCTCGTAGGGCTCCTTGGGCAGCAGCGCGGGCAGCAGCACCTCCTGGGCGCCGATGGCGTCCATCTCCTCGCGGACGACGGCCGAGACGTTGTCCAGGACCTTCTTGCCCAGCGGCAGCCAGGTCCAGACGCCGGCCGCGTTGCGGCGCACGTATCCGGCCCGGACCAGCAGCTTGTGGCTGATCGTCTCGGCGTCCGCCGGATCGTCGCGCAGAGTCTTCACCATCAGCCGGGACATGCGCTGGACCTGGGACACGATGACTCCTTGCGAGGGGGAGAACGACGCGATGTGCGATGGGTGTGCAGGGTATCCAGCGCGTCCCTTCACGCAGAAGCGGATTTCGTGGGAGAAGGTCTGGTATGTGTGGCGGCCAATGGTCTTGCGGGCAAGGGGATTTGCCGCGTGCCGCCGCATGGCCGTCCTGCCGGACACGGGCCCCGGCGGGGCGGTACCGTCGGGGAAGATCGACACCGATGGGCGGTTGACGCCGATGGGGAGGTGGCGCCGCGATGACGCGACTGCCGTACGTACCGGGTTTCGCCCAGGGATTCACTTCGGGTTCCGTCTCGGGTCTGGCCTCGGATTCCGTCTCGGGTTCCGCCGAGCGGACGGCCGGGGAGCCGGCCGGGGCCGCGCGCCGGGCCGACAGAGTCGGCAGGGCCGCCAAGGTGGCGGGCAAGGCGCTGCGCGACGAGGTGCCCCGCGCCGCGCACGCCCGCTGGCGGCCCGCCGCCGGGCGCCCCGGCATGGTCGAGAGCCTGGAGAAGTCCAACGCCGGGCGGCTGCCCGAGCTCGTGCCGATCCGCGTGGGCCGCATGGTGGCCTCCCCCTTCGCCTTCCTGCGCGGCTCGGCCGGGCTGATGGGGTACGACCTGACGGGCACGGCCGTCACGGGCGTGGGCGCGCAGTTGTGCGGGGACGCGCACGCCGCGAACTTCGGGCTCTACGGCGACGCGCGCGGCGAGATAGTGATGGACCTCAACGACTTCGACGAGACCCTCCACGGGCCGTGGGAGTGGGACGTCAAGCGCCTCGCCGCCTCCCTGGTGCTGGCCGGGCGCGAGGCCGGGGCCGACGAGGACACCTGCCGCACGGCGGCCCGCGACGCCGCCGGCGCCTACCGGCACACGATGCGGCTGCTGGCCCGGATGCCCGCGTCCGAGGCCTGGAACGCCATCGCCGACGAGGAGCTCGTCTCCCACGCCGACGCCCATCAGCTGGTGGGCACGCTGGAGCGGGTAGGGGCGAAGGCCCGGCGGAACACCAGCGCCCGCTTCGCCGCCAAGGCGACGGAGGAGGACGGCCACGGCGGCCGCCGGTTCGTGGACGCCCCGCCTGTGCTGCGCCGGGTGCCGGACGGGGAGGCGGCCGCCGTCGCGGCCTCGCTCGGCCCGTACCTGGGCACGCTGCCGGAAGAGCTGCTGCCGCTGCTGGGCCGGTACACGATCCAGGACGTGGCGTTCCGGATCGTGGGCACCGGCAGCGTGGGACTGCGCTCGTACGTGGTGCTGCTGCACGACCACCGGGGCGAGCCGCTGGTGCTCCAGGTGAAGGAGGCCCGGCCGTCGACGCTGCTGCCCTACGCGGAGAAGGCGGGCTTCGAGGCGGCGCCCGTCGCGCACGAGGGACGCCGCGTGGTGCTGGGACAGCGGTCGATGCAGGTCGTCAGCGATGTGCTGCTGGGGTGGACGACGGTCGAGGGACGCCCGTACCAGGTGCGGCAGTTCCGCAACCGCAAGGGCAGCGTGGACCCGGCGGCGCTGGCCCCCGGCGAGCTCGACGACTACGGGCGGATGACGGGCGCCCTGCTGGCACGGGCGCACGCGCACAGCGCCGACCCGCTGCTGATCGCCGGCTACTGCGGCAAGGGCGGGGAACTGGACGAGGCGATCGCCGCCTTCGCCGTCACGTACGCGGACCGCATGGAAGCCGATCACGCGGAGCTGGCGAAGGCCGTGCGTACCGGGCGGGTGGCGGCGGAGACGGGGGTGTGAGGCCGGTCGGTGATCACGGCCCGTGGGTGGGCCCGTGGGTGGGCCCGTGGGTGGGCCCGTGGGTGGGCCCGTGGGTGGTCCGGGCCGGAGCGCGGGCCCCGGGCCGGAGGCCACCTCGTACCCTGGGCGGGTGATGAACCCGGAAGCTGAGACGGAAGCCGAGACGCCCGACGAGCCGCGCGCGGAGGAACCCGGAACCGAGCGGCTCGCCCAGGCCGTGCGGTCGGCCGAACAGGCCTTGATCGAGTTCGAGATAGCGGTGGAGACCTTCCGGGTCGAGGTGGAGAACTTCTCCCGCCTCCACCACCAGCGCCTCGGCCCGATGTACGCCCGTCTCGACGAGCTCGACGCGCTGATCGCGGAGGCCGTCGCGGCCCGCTCGGGGGACGCGGAGGACACCCGCCGGGCCCGCGAGGCCCGGGCGCTGGTGCAGCCCATGCCGGGGGTCGACGACCTGCTGGGCGGCTGGATCGACGACTCCGGGATGTCGCCGGAGGCCACGGCCATGCTCACCGAGCAGCGGGTGCGCCCGCCGGCCCGGGTGCGGCCCAGTGACGGGGCCCGGCGCGCCTACCGGGAGCTCGTCCGCAAGGCCCACCCGGACCTGGCCCCGGACGAGGCGGACCGGCCACGCCGCGAGGCCTTCATGGTGCGGGTGAACGCCGCCTACGCCGACGGCGACGAGGCGCTGCTCCAGGAGCTCGCCGAGGAGTGGGCGGCGGGTCCCGTGCCGGCGCAGCGGCGCGCGAGCCGGGGCGAGGAGCTGTACGCGCGGCTGGAGTGGCTGGCCCAGCGCAAGGACATGCTCTCGGCGGTGGCCGCCGAACTGGAGGCCTCCGCGATCGGCGCGATGCTCCGGATGGCGCCGGAGGACCCGGACGGGCTGCTGGTGGAGATCGCCGACGGGCTGCTGGCACAGATCGCGGAACGGGAGGCTCATCTGGCCTCGCTGACCGGTTAGCCGGTCGGGTAGCGTCGGGGCCATGGTTTTTGGTTCCCGAGTGCCCACGGTCGGCGTCGACGCCCTGTCCGCCGACGATTTCCTGCTCGACGTGCGTGAGGACGACGAGTGGCAGGCGGGGCACGCCGACGGCGCGCTGCACATCCCGATGAGCGACTTCGTGGCGCGCTTCGGTGAGCTGACGGAGAAGGCCCCCGAGGGCGGCCGGATCCATGTCATCTGCCGGTCCGGGGGCCGCTCCGCGCAGGTCACGGCCTACCTGGTGCAGCAGGGCCTCGACGCCGCGAACGTCGAGGGCGGCATGCAGGCGTGGGCGGCCACCGGCCGTCCGGTCGTGGACGCCGCGGGCGCTCCGGGCGCCGTGATCTAGCCGTTCCTCAGCTCGTTCCTCAGCTCGTTCCTCAGGTCAGGGGGTGGGCGGCCAGCAGGTCGCCCAGGGCCTCCTCATGGGCGGCTGCCGGGCCGAGGGAGAGCTCCAGCTGCTTCGCCCAGGCGTGATAGCGGTGGAGGGCGTACTCGGTGTCCGCCCCGAAGCCGCCGTGCAGGTGCTGGGCGGTCTGGACGACGCGGCGTACGCCCTCGGAGGCCCAGACCTTGGCGACGGCGATGTCGGCGGCGACGGGCAGCGCGCCCGCTTCCTCGTGCGCCGGGGCCGTCTCGACGCGCCAGGCCGCCTGCAGAAGTGTGGCCTCCATCGCCCGCAGGTCGATATAGCGATCCGCGCACTGGACCGCCACGGCCTGGAACGTGGCGAGGGGGAAGCCGAACTGCTCCCGCTTGCTCGTGTAGTCACCGGTCATCCGGGCCGCCGCCTCGCCGACGCCCAGTGCCAGGGCGCAGGTGCCGACGGTGAGCAGCTCCCGTAGCCGCGCCCAGGCGCCGTCCGCCGTGATCACCTCGTCCTGCCCGGCGCGCACCGCGTCCAGGGTCACCCGGGCGTATCGCTCGCCGTTGGTGGAGACCTGGTCCTCCAGGGTGGCTCCGGGACGGCCGGGCGGGACCAGGGCGAGGACCGTACGGCCGTCCCCGGCGTGGGCGGGCAGCAGGATCCGGTCGGCGGTGGGCGCCCAGGGCACGGCGGTCTGCTGCCCGTCGAGGATCCAGTGGCCGTCGCTGTCCTGCCGGGCGGTGACGGCGAGTTCGGGGAGGTCGTGCCCGGTGCGGCCCTGGGCGGCGGCCGTGACGACGAGCTCGCCCCGGCCGATGGCGTCCAGCAGCGGACCCGTCGCGCCGCCGCCGTACGCGCCCAGGACGAAGGCGGCGGCGCTGGTCTCCAGCAGGGGCACGCGGGCCAGGACCCGGCCGGCCTCGCGGAGCACCAGGCACAGGGCGATCGGCCCGAGCCCCGCGCCGCCGCGCTCCACAGGCAGGAGGAGGCTCAACAGATCCGCGTCGGCGAGACGGCCCCACAGCGGGCGGTCGAGGTCCTCGGCGACCGCGCCCGGCACCAGGGCCGGGCTGGGCACCCCGTCGGCGCTCACCCCGCCGAAGACGGCCCGGGCCGCCTCGGCAGCCGCCTGCTGCTCCTCGGTGAAGGCGAAGTCCATGGCCGCCGCCCCTTCCTCGAACGCCCCGTATGACGTATGGCTATCTGACGACCTGTCAAAGTAGGGCAGCGGCGGGGAATTGGGAATGAGGAATTGGCGATCCGGGAATGCGGTCAGCGGTCGAAGTCCAGCTCCACCTTCTCCGTGGTGGCGTGGGACTGGCAGGCCAGTACGTATCCCGCGTCCAACTCCTCCTGTTCCAAAGCGAAGTTGCGGTCCATCCGTACGTCGCCCGACACCAGGAACGCGCGGCAGGTGCCGCAGACGCCTCCCTTGCAGGCGTAGGGCGCGTCGGCCCGGTTGCGCAGCACCGTCTCCAGCAGCGTCTCCCCGTCCCGCACGGGCCAACTGCCGCTGCGGCCGTCCAGCTTGGCGGTCACCTCGCTGTGCGTGAGGGCTGTGCGCGTGCCCGGCGCCGGGGCCGCGGCCGCCGTAACCGCCGAGGCGTCCTCCACGTGGAAGATCTCCTCATGGATCCGCTCGCGCGGGACGCCCAGGCCGCGCAGCGCCCGCTCCGCGCCCTGCACCAGCCCATGGGGGCCGCACAGGAACCAGCCGTCGACCGTCGCCACCGGCAGCAGCGCGGGCAGTAGCCGCGTCAGCCGCTCCTCGTCCAGCCGGCCGGAGGCGGGCCCGGCCTGCTGCTCCTCGCGGGAGAGGGTCTGTACGAGCTGGAGCCGGTCGGGATAGCGGTCCTTGAGGTCGGCGACCTCGTCGAGGAACATCGTCGAGGCGGTGGTGCGGTCGCTGCGTATCAGGCAGAACCGGGCGTCCGGCTCGCTCGCCAGCAGCGTCGAGACGATGCTCAGGACGGGCGTGATCCCGCTGCCGCCGACGATCGCCGCGAAGCGGCCGGGGCGGGGCCGCAGCACGAACCGTCCGGCCGGGGCCATCACCTCAACGGTGTCCCCCGCGGCCAGCTCCTTGAGGGCGTACGTCGAGAACGCCCCGCCGTCCACCAGCCGCACTCCGACCCGCAGTGTCTCGGGGCCCTCCGCGCCCGGGGCCCGGCCGCAGAGGGAGTAGGTGCGGCGTATCTCCGTGCCGTCCACGCTCCGGCGGAGGGCGAGGTGCTGGCCGGGCGCGTACCGGAAGGCGGCGCGCAGGGCGGGCGGGACCGCGAGGGTGACGGCGACCGAGTCGTCGGTGAGGGGCTCGACGGCCGTCACTCGCAGCGGGTGGAAGGCGCCATGGCGGGCCGCTGCCATCACAACTCCTTGAAGTGGTCGAACGGTTCGCGGCACGCCTCGCAGCGGCGCAGGGCCTTGCAGGCGGTGGAGGAGAAGCGGCTCAGCAGCGTGGTGTCGGTGGATCCGCAGTGGGGACACCGAATGGCCAGGCCGACCATGACAGGGCCTTTCGCCCCCGTCGGCCCCGGTGGCGCGATGCCGAACTCCTCCAGCTTGCGGCGGCCTTCGGCCGTGATGTCGTCGGTGGACCAGGGCGGGGAGAGGACCGTGCGGACGGTGACCTCGGCCTGCCCCTGTTCATGGAGCACGCGTTCGATGTCGGCGGACATCGCCTCGATGGCGGGGCAGCCGGTGTAGGTGGGGGTGAGCTCCACCTCGACCCGGCCGGGGCCGGTGACGCGCAGGCCGCGCAGGACGCCCAGCTCGGCCAGGCTGAGCACGGGCAGCTCGGGATCGGGCACGGACCCGGCCAGGGCCAGCAGGTCCTCTTCGAGGCGGGATACCTCTTCGAGTTGGGATACGGGGGCCGGGGCTCCCGTGGGCGTGCTCACCATGTCGCCCCCGGGTGACTGCGGTGGAGGTGCTGCATTTCCGCGAGCATCCGCCCGAACGGCTCGGTGTGGATGCCCTGTCGGCCCGCGCCGGCCGTCCACGCGCCGGCCTGGGGGCCCTCGGGCAGGGTCAGGGTGGCGCGCCGGAGGACGTCGGTCACGGAGGTCAGCCAGCCGTCGCGGAGGGCGGCCGGGTCGACGGGCAGCCCTGCCACGGGCTCGAAGAGCTCGCCCGTGAACCGCCACAGGGCGTCCAGCGCGCGCTGCATCCGGGAGTGGCTCTCCGGCGTGCCGTCGCCGAGGCGCAGGGTCCAGTGCTCGGCGTGGTCCCGGTGGTAGGCGACCTCCTTGACCGCCTTCGCCGCGACCGGGGCGAAGGGCGACTCCCCGTCGCCCGCCAACCGCTCGTACAGCAGGTGCTGGTAGGTGGAGAAGTAGAGCTGGCGGGCGATGGTGTGCGCGAAGTCGCCGTTGGGCTGCTCGACCAGCTGGACGTTGCGGAAGGCGCGTTCCTCGCGAAGGTAGGCGAGCTCGTCCTCGTCGCCCACGAGGGAGAGCAGGACGCGGGCCTGGCCGAGCAGGTCGAGCGCGATATTGGCGAGGGCGACCTCCTCCTCCAGCACGGGGGCGTGCCCGGCCCACTCGCCCAGCCGGTGGGAGAGCACCAGGGCGTCGTCACCGAGGGCGAGGGCGGCGGTCGCGTGCGCCTGCGCGGAGGCGGTCGCGGTGGTGGTCGCGGGTGTGGTCATGGGTGCGGTCACAGGTGCTTCACCCCCTCCGGGATGTCGTAGAAGGTCGGGTGGCGGTAGGGCTTGTCGGCGGCGGGCTCGAAGAAGGGGTCCTTCTCGTCCGGGGAGGAGGCGGTGACGGCTGTGGACGGCACCACCCAGATGGAGACGCCTTCGGAGCGCCGGGTGTAGAGATCGCGGGCGTTGCGCAGGGCCATCTCGGCGTCCGGGGCGTGGAGGCTGCCGGCGTGGGTGTGGGACAGGCCCCGCCTGCTGCGCACGAACACTTCCCACAGGGGCCAGTCGGTGCCGGTCATGCTGTCGCCTCTCCGTGTTCGGCCGCGTGCTTGGTGGCGTACGCGGCGGCTGCCTCGCGGACCCAGGCGCCCTCCTCATGGGCCTTGCGGCGCTGGGTGATCCGCTGTTCGTTGCACGGGCCGTTGCCTCGGAGGACCTCGTGGAACTCGTCCCAGTCGATGGCGCCGAAGTCGTGGTGGCCGCGCTCCTCGTTCCATCGGAGGTCCGGGTCGGGGAGGGTGAGGCCCAGGGATTCGGCCTGGGGGACGCAGATGTCCACGAAGCGCTGGCGCAGCTCGTCGTTGGAGTGCCGCTTGATCTTCCAGGCCATGGACTGGGAGGAGTGGGCGGACTCGTCGTCGGGTGGGCCGAACATCATCAGGGACGGCCACCACCAGCGGTTCACCGCGTCCTGCGCCATGGCGTGCTGGGCCTCGGTGCCCCGGCTGAGGGCGAGCAGCAGCTCGTAGCCCTGGCGCTGGTGGAAGGACTCCTCCTTGCAGATGCGGACCATGGCCCGGGCGTAGGGGCCGTAGGAGCAGCGGCAGAGGGGGACCTGGTTGGTGATGGCCGCGCCGTCCACGAGCCAGCCGATGGCGCCGACGTCCGCCCAGGTCAGAGTGGGGTAGTTGAAGATCGAGGAGTAGCGCTGGCGGCCGGCGTGGAGCTTGTCGAGCAGCTCGTCGCGGCCGGTGCCGAGGGTCTCGGCGGCGCTGTAGAGGTAGAGGCCGTGGCCCGCTTCGTCCTGCACCTTGGCCATGAGGATCGCCTTGCGGCGCAGCGAGGGCGCGCGGGTGATCCAGTTGGCCTCGGGCTGCATTCCGATGATCTCGGAGTGGGCGTGCTGGGCGATCTGCCGGACGAGCGTGGCGCGATAGGCGTCGGGCATCCAGTCGCGTGGCTCGATCCGCTCGTCTGCGGCCACGGCGGCTTCGAACACCGCCTCCAGCGCTCCCGTCTCCGGCGCCGTCGTGGTCATGCCGTGCCCCCTCGCCTCGATGACTCTCCCTACCGACCGATCGTTCGGTTCAATGGTGAGGGGAGCCCCAGACCCTGTCAACCCTGTGGATAACTCGTCGGCGCTGGGCCTCCTGGGGTCGCGTCGGTACGGTTCGGGTGCACACCGGGGCGCTCGGGCGCCCGGCAGCGCGCGCCACGGGCGCATGGACCGGCGGACAAGGAACAGGGGCGGGGCGATGGAGACGGACGAGGCGCGCGAGCGGGCCGACGGTGCCGCCGGACCGGAGGGCCTGTCCCTGCCGGCACGCGTCGTCGTCGCCGTCGGCGTCGCGGTGGTGACGCTGGCGGTCGCGGTGCACCTGGCGATGATGTTCCTGCACGTGGCGCCGCCGAACACGGTCAGCAAACGGCACGCGGCGGAGATAGACGACTACGTCTACCCGGAGTTCGAGCAGAACTGGAAGTTCTTCGCCCCCAACCCGCTCCAGCAGAACGTCGCCGTCCAGGCGCGCGCCGAGCTGACCGGCGCGGACGGCCGGACCACCGTCACTCCCTGGGCCGACCTGTCGGCCCGCGACGGCGCCGACATACTCCACAACCCCGTCCCCAGCCACACCCGGCAGAACGAGCTCCGCCGCGCCTGGGACTTCTACGCGGGCACCCACGACGCCCAGGAGCGCCCCAGCGGCCTGCGCGGCCGCCTCGCCGAGCAGTACGTCCGCCGCATCGCCCTCTCCCGGCTGGGCGCGAGCCAGGACGGCCGCCCGGTCGGACGCGTCCAGGTGCGGTCCGTGACCACGCCCATCGCGCCCCCGCCCTGGAGCGACGAGAAGGCCGACACCAAGCCGGTGTACCGGGTGCTGGGCTGGTGGCCGGTGAGCACCGCCGATCTCGCGGAGGCGAGGAACCGATGACCACCTCACTGACGCGCTCGCTGTCGCGCGCTCTCGCCCGCGTCACCGGCGCCTCCCTGGGTCCGTACCAGACGGCCCTCCTGCGGATCGGGCTTTCCTTCACCTGGCTGTGCTACCTGCTGCGCGAGTGGCCCAACCGCCGTGAGCTGTACGGGCCGGACGCGCCCTGGAGCTGGCGGATGGCCCACGAGCTCATCGGCGACAACCACGCCTTCACCGCGCTGATGTGGTCCGACAGCCCCGCGTGGTTCGAGACCGTCTACGCGCTCGCCATCGTCTTCAGTGCCCTGCTGATGCTCGGCTGGCGCACCCGGACCATGTCGGTCCTCTCCATGCTCGGCGTGCTCTCGCTCCAGAACCGCAGCGTGTTCATCGGCGACGGCGGCGACAACGTCGTCCATCTGATGGCGCTGTACATGGTCCTGACGCGCTGCGGCCAGGTCTGGTCCCTCGACGCCCGCCGCGCGGCACGCCTGGCGCGGGAGAGCGCCGACGGCGACGCGTGGGGACGTGCCGACGGCGACGCGCGGGACGTGCCGGGCATCGTGCTGTGGACGGTGTGCGGGATCGGGCTCGTCCTCGCCCAGGTCCTCGGCGACGACAGCATGTCCTGGACCGGCGAAGGACCGTTGCCCGGCCTCTCCTGGCCCGTCACGCTGTGGGCGCTGTGGGCCGTCCAGGGGCTGTGGTGGGCGGTGCGGCGGTACGCCCCCGGGGAGCCGCGCGCCGTGCTCGACGCGCTGGCCCATCTGACGCACAACGCCGCCCTGTTGGTGATCATGGCGGAGGTCTGTCTGATCTATGCCACGGCCGGCTGGTACAAGGTTCAGGGCTCGCGCTGGCAGGACGGCACCGCGCTGTTCTACCCCATGCACATCGACTACTTCTCCCCCTGGCCCTGGCTCTCCCACGCCCTCGCCGCGAGCAGCCTCGTCGTCCTGCTGCTCAGCTACGGCACGGTGGCCGTCCAGGTCGCGTTCCCCTTCACCCTGCTCAACCGACGGGTGAAGAACGTGCTGCTGGTGCTGATGATGGCCGAGCACCTCGGCATCGCCGTGCTGCTGGGACTGCCGTTCTTCTCCCTCGCGATGATCGTCGCGGACGCGGTGTTCCTGCCGACGTCCTTCCTGCGCCGGCTGGAGGGCGCCCGCCGTCTGCTTCCCCCGGCGCGCGGCCGGCGGGAGCCGGTGGGGCCCTGCCCCGCTCCCCGGACCCCGGCCGAGGAGGAGACCGAAGGCCCGGCCGACGCTCCGGCCGCCGTGCCGGGGCCCGGCCGGCGGACCGTAGGCTGAGGCCCATGACCCAGGACGACCCCGGCACCGCCGCGCTGCGGCGGTGGGCCGCCGACGCGCCCGGCGCCGTGCTGCTCGACGGCTTCCACGCGCTCAAGCACGCCCTGCGCTTCGGCGCGCCCGTGGGCCCCGCCCTCACCAGCGACAAGGCCTCCGTCCTGGCACTCTCCGCCGACCTGGCCGACGACCTGACGGCCACCCTCGACGACCTCCTGGTGGAGGTGCCCGCGGCGACGCTGCGCGAGCTCGTGCCCAGGATCCATCCCACCGGCGTGGCCGCCCTGGCCGCCCGCCCGGACCGCCGCGCCAACCTCGACGCGCTGGCCCGGCGGCCCCGGCAGGCGCCCGTCGTCGTCCTGGACAACCCCCGCAACCTCGGCAACGTCGGCGCGGTGGTCCGGCTGGCGGCCGGCTTCGGCGCGACCGGCGTCGTCACCACCGGGGACATCGACCCCTGGCACCCCAACGCCGTGCGGTCGGGGGCCGGGCTGCACTACGCGACGGCCGTGGAACGGCTGCCGGCCGACGAGCTGCCCCCGGGGCCGCTGTACGTCCTGGACCCGGAAGGGGACGACATCCGGGGCGTCCCCCTGCCCGACGACGCGCTGCTCGTCTTCGGGTCGGAGCGGCACGGCGTCTCGGCGGAGCTGAGGGGCAGGGCGGACCGGTTGGTCGCCCTGCCCATGCGCCCGCAGGTCTCCAGCTACAACCTGGCCACGAGCGTGGCGATGGCCCTGTTCCACTGGGGCGGGCCCGGGACGGTGCCCCCGGTGGGCTGAGTCACGCCTGGCGGCGTACCTCCACCGTGCGGAAGCGGCTGGCGACGAAGGCGCTGTCGCACAGGACCGCGTTGGCCGCGGGGTTGCCGCCCGAGCCGTGGAAGTCCGAGAACGCGGCCGTCTGGTTGACGTACACCCCGCCGGTGAGGTTGAGGGAGAGCTGGGCGCACTCCTCCAGGCATGCCTCCTCGATCAGCCGCTCGGCGTCGGCCGAGGTCGTGTACGCCCCGACCGTCATCGCGCCCTTCTCCCGCACCGTGCGGCGCAGCAGCTCCACCGCGTCGGCCGTCGAGTCGACCGCGACCGCGAAGGACACCGGGCCGAAGCACTCCGAGAAGTAGGCCGCCTCGGCGTCCGGCTTGGCGCCGTCGAGCTTGACGATGACCGGGGTGCGGACCGTGGCGCCGGGGAAGTCGGGGTTGGCCACGGTACGGGAGGCCAGAGCGACCTCGCCGAGCTGCGCGGCGGCGTCGATCCGGGCCTTCACCTGGTCGTTGACGATGGCGCCGAGCAGGGCGTTGGCCCGGGCGTCGTCACCCAGGAGCCGCTCCACGGCCGTGGCGAGGTCGGCGACGAATTCGTCGAAGGACTTGTGCCCGGCGTCCGTGGCGATGCCCTCGCGCGGGACGAGCAGGTTCTGCGGGGTGGTGCACATCTGGCCGCTGTAGAGGGACAGCGAGAAGGCCAGGTTGGACAGCATGCCCTTGTAGTCGTCGGTGGAGTCGACGACGACGGTGTTGACGCCCGCCTTCTCCGTGAAGACCTGCGCCTGGCGGGCGTTGGCCTCCAGCCAGTCGCCGAAGGCGGTGGAGCCCGTGTAGTCGATGACGCGGATCTCCGGCCGGACGGCCAGGGACTGGGCGATGCCCTCGCCGTCCCGCTCGGCGGCCAGCGCGACCAGGTCGGGGGAGAAACCGGCCTCGGCCAGCACCTCGCGGGCGACCCGCACGGTCAGGGCGAGCGGCAGCACCGCGCGCGGGTGCGGCTTGATCAGGACGGCGTTACCGGTGGCCAGCGAGGCGAACAGGCCCGGGTAGCCGTTCCACGTGGGGAAGGTGTTGCAGCCGATGAGCAGGGAGACGCCGCGCGGCACGGTGGTGAACTGCTTGTTCAGCTTCAGGGGATCGCGCTTGCCCTGCGGCTTGACCCACTCGGCGGTCTCCGGGGCGGCGTTCGTCTGCTCGGCGTAGGCGTAGGCGACGGCCTCCAGGCCACGGTCCTGCGCGTGCGGCCCACCGGCCTGGAAGGCCATCATGAACGCCTGGCCGCTGGTGTGCATGACCGCGTGGGCGAACTCGTGCGTCCGGGCGTTGATCCGGGCCAGGATCTCCAGACAGACCGCCGCCCGGGCCCGCGGGCCGGCCTCCCGCCACGCGGGCATCGCCGCGCGCAGCGCGGGCAGGAGGACGTCGACGTCGGCGTGCGGGTACTCGATGCCCAGCTCGAAGCCGTACGGCGAGACCTCCGAGCCCGCCCAGCCGTCGGTGCCGGGCTGTTCCAGCTCGAAGCGCTTGCCGCGCTGCACGTCGAAGGCTGCCCGGCCCTCGGCGGCGCCCAGGCTGCCGGGGGCGCCCTCGGGCCCGTAGGCCTTGGGGTGCTCCGGGTGCGGGGACCAGTAGGCGCGGGAACGGATGGCGTCCAGCGCCTGGTCAAGGGTGGGGCGGTGCTTCTCGATCAGCTGGGCGGTGGTGAGTCCGGCGGTCACGTCAGACCAACTCCTCGTCGAGCGGGGCTCCGATACGGGGGCCGGACGCGCCCCCGGTGGATACAGTAACCGAACGATCGGTCGGGGCAAGGGGGCCCGGCGAACCTGTGGACAACTCATCGGGGAGGATCACTGTCATGACCGCAATCGACCCGGCCCGAGCCGTCGCCGTCGTCGGCACCGGCACCATGGGCCAGGGCATCGCCCAGGTCGCCCTGGCCGCGGGCCACCCGGTACGGCTGTACGACGCGGTACCCGGCCGTGCGGAGGACGCGGCCCGGGCGATCGCCGCCCGGCTCGGCCGCCTCGTGGACAAGGGCAGGCTCGACGCGGCCGACCGGGACGCGGCTCTCGCCCGTCTGCGGCCCGTCGCGCGGCTCGACGGGCTCGCCGACTCCGCGCTCGTCATCGAAGCGATCGTGGAGCGGCTGGACACCAAGCAGAAGCTCTTCCAGGAGCTGGAATCGGTCGTCGCGGACGACTGCCTGCTCGCCACCAACACCTCCTCCCTCCCGGTGACCGCCGTCGCCGGGGCCCTGCGCCTGCCCGGCCGCTTCGTCGGCCTGCACTTCTTCAACCCCGCCCCGGTGCTTCCCCTCGTCGAGGTCGTCCGCGGCCACGCCACCGACGAGCCGGCCGCCGAGCGGGCCCGGGCCACCGTCGCCGCGTGGGGCAAGACCCCCGTGGCCTGCGCCGACACCCCGGGCTTCATCGTCAACCGGCTCGCCCGGCCCTTCTACGCCGAGGCTTTCCGCGTGTACGAGGAGCGGGGCGCCGACCCCGCCACCATCGACGCGGTGCTGCGCGAGAGCGGCGGCTTCGCGATGGGTCCCTTCGAGCTGACCGACCTCATCGGCCAGGACGTGAACGACGCCGTCACCCGTTCGGTTCACGAGGCGTTCTTCCACGACCCGAGGTTCACGCCCTCGCTGGCCCAGGGCCGGCTGGTGCAGGCCGGGCTGCTGGGCCGGAAGTCCGGCGCGGGATGGTTCCCGTACGCCGACGGCGCCCAGAAACCCGAGCCGAGCACGGCCGAGCCCCGCGAGGCCCCCGCGGAGATCGGCTGGCACGGCCAGGTGCCGCCCGTCTGCGCGCCGCTGCTCGACATGATCGAGGAGGCGGGCGTCAAGGTCGTGCGGGACCGCACGCCCCGCGAGCCCGAGTGGTACATCGCGCTGCCCGGCGGCACCCGGCTCACCCTCACCCAGGGCGAGGCCGCCACTCCCCGCTCCAGCGGGACCACGATCCACTTCGACCTCGCGCTCGACTACCGGTCCTGCGCCCGGGTCGCCCTCGCCCCCTCCCGGAAGGCGCCGGAGGCCGACGTGCGCGCCGCCGTCGGGCTGTTCCAGGCGCTCGGTAAGAAGGTCAGCGTCATCGAGGACGTCCCCGGCCTGATCGTCGCCCGCACGGTGGCCATGCTCGTCGACTTCGCCGAGGACGCCGCCGCCCGGGGCGTCGCGACCCGCGAGGACATCGACACGGCCATGCGGCTGGGCGTGAACTACCCGCGCGGGCCCCTGGAGTGGGGCCGGGAGCTCGGCCTGGGACGGGTCCGGGACATCCTGTCGGGGCTGGACCGGGAGTACCCCGGCGGCCGCTACCACCCCTCCCTGTCCCTCCGCCGCCGTGCGGCCGTCGAAGAGAGCCTGCTGTAATCATGACCATGGCCAAGCGCGACACCTACACGCCCGAATCGCTGCTCGCGGTCGCCGTCAAGGTGTTCAACGAGCGGGGCTACGACGGCACCTCCATGGAGCACCTCTCCAAGGCCGCCGGGATCTCCAAGTCCTCGATCTACCACCACGTCAAGGGCAAGGAGGAGCTGCTGCGGCTCGCCATAAGCCGGGCGCTGGACGGCCTCTTCGCGGTCCTGGACGAGCCGGGCGCCACCGGCGGACGGGCGGTCGACCGGCTGGAGTACGTCACCCGGCGGACCATCGAGGTGCTGATCACGGAGCTGCCCTACGTGACGCTGCTGCTGCGCGTCCGGGGCAACACGGACACCGAGCGCTGGGCGATGGAACGGCGGCGCGAATTCGACCACCGCGTCGCCGGGCTGCTGAAGGAGGCCGCCGCCGACGGGGACCTCCGGCAGGACGTGGACGCCCGGCTGGCCACCCGGCTGCTCTTCGGAATGATCAACTCGGTTGTGGAGTGGTACCGGCCGGAGCGGGGCGGGGCCGCCACGAGCGACGAGGTGGCCGACGCTGTGGTCCACACGGCCTTCGCGGGCCTGCGCACCTACCGCTGACGCCCCGACGCTTTCCGCCGCCCGCCGGCGGCGGCCGCGGCGCCCCACGGGCGCCCTAGCGGCCGTCGTCGAGCGGGCGGTCCTCCTTGAGGTCCGTCTCCTCGAAGACCAGCAGCGTCCGCGTGCTCAGCACCTCTTCGATCGCCTGGATACGGCTCAGGACGAGCTCGCGCAGGGCGCGGTTGTCCTTGGTGTGGACGAGCAGCAGGACGTCGAAGTCCCCGCTCACCAGGGCGATGTGGGCGGCACCCGGCAGCTCCCGGAGCTTTTCGCGGACCGTGCGCCAGGAATTCTGGACGATCTTCATCGTGATGTAGGCCGAGGCGCCGTGTCCGGCCCGCTCCTGGTCGATCCGGGCGCCGAACCCCTTGATCACCCCGTCGTCGATCAGCCGGTTGATCCGCGCGTAGGCGTTGGCCCGCGACACGTGCACCCGCTCGGCCACGGACCGTATCGAGGCCCGGCCGTCCGTCTGGAGCATGCGCAGGATCGAGCGGTCTATGTCGTCGAGCGGGCGGGCGGGCGGTCTGCCGCCCGAAGTGGCCATCTGTTCGTCCGGCATACCGCCATGCCTCCCCTTCATGGACGTCCTGCCCATATCTCAGGTTGTGGAGAACCGTTTGTCCACAGGCTTGGGTCGCCTGTAGCCAAAAAGTGCCGACGACCGAACAATCGGTAGGGAGAGCGCAGGACGCTTTCCGGTCAAGCTCGTCCCAAGAGGAGGTGCTCGCCATGACGGTTCTGGAGCAGCCCGGCTCGTACCGGCCCACCCCGCCCCCGGCCTGGCAACCCCGTACCGACCCCGCGCCGCTGCTGCCCGACGCGGAGCCGTTCCGGGTGCTCGGCACCCAGGCCGCCGGCGGGTGCGATCCGGCACTTCTGCTGCGGCTGTACGGGCAGCTCGTGCGCGGCCGCCGCTACAACACGCAGGCCACCGCGCTGACGCGGCAGGGCCGGCTCGCCGTCTACCCCTCCTCCACGGGGCAGGAGGCCTGTCAGGTCGCGGCGGCCCTTTCCCTGGAGCCGAGGGACTGGCTCTTCCCCAGCTATCGCGACACGCTCGCCGCCGTCGCCCGCGGCATGGACCCCGTGCAGGCTTTGACCCTGCTCCGCGGCGACTGGCACACCGGCTACGACCCGCACGAACACCGCGTCGCCCCGCTGTGCACCCCGCTGGCCACCCAGCTGCCGCACGCGGTCGGGCTCGCGCACGCCGCCCGTCTCAAGGGCGACGACGTCGTGGCCCTCGCCCTGGTCGGCGACGGCGGCACCAGCGAGGGCGACTTCCACGAGGCGCTGAACTTCGCGGCCGTCTGGCGGGCCCCCGTCGTCTTCCTCGTGCAGAACAACGGCTTCGCCATCTCCGTGCCCCTCGCCAAGCAGACCGCCGCCCCCTCCCTGGCGCACAAGGCCGTCGGCTACGGCATGCCCGGCCGGCTCGTCGACGGCAACGACGCGGCCGCCGTCCACCAGGTCCTCACCGAGGCGGTCCACCGTGCCAGGTCCGGCGGCGGCCCCACCCTGGTCGAAGCCGTCACCTACCGCGTCGACGCCCACACCAACGCCGACGACGCCACCCGCTACCGCAGCGACGCCGAGGTCGAGACGTGGCGCGCCCACGACCCCATCGCCCTGCTGGAGCGCGAGCTGCGCGACCGCGAGCTGCTGGACGACGCCGCCATACGGGCCGAACAGGACGCCGCCGAACGCATGGCGGCCGATCTCCGCGAGCGGATGCACCAGGACCCGGTGCTCGATCCGATGGAACTGTTCACGCATGTTTACGCCGAGCAGACTGCCCAACTGCGCGAGCAGGCAGCACAATTGCGTGCTGAGCTGACCGCCGCGGGAGAGCTCCCGGGCGCCCGCGCGGGCGGCCCCCAGGAAGGAAGCCAGCGATGACCACCGCGCCCGTCGAAACCGGCCGGAAGCCCGCCAGCATGGCGCAGGCGCTCGGGCGCGCGCTGCGCGACGCCATGGCCGAGGATCCCGCGGTCCACGTCCTCGGCGAGGACGTCGGCACCCTGGGCGGCGTCTTCAGGATCACCGACGGGCTGGCCAAGGAGTTCGGCGAGGACCGCTGCACGGACACGCCCCTGGCCGAGGCCGGCATCCTCGGATCGGCCGTGGGCATGGCCATGTACGGGCTGCGGCCCGTCGTGGAGATGCAGTTCGACGCCTTCGCCTACCCCGCCTTCGAGCAACTCGTCAGCCACGTCTCCAAGATGCGCAACCGCACGCGCGGAGCCGTGCCCATGCCGATCACCGTCCGCGTCCCCTACGGCGGCGGCATCGGCGGCGTCGAGCACCACAGCGACTCCTCCGAGGCCTACTACCTGGCCACCCCCGGCCTCCACGTCGTCGCCCCGGCGACCGTCGCCGACGCCTACGGGTTGCTGCGCGCCGCGATCGCCTCCGACGACCCGGTGATCTTCCTGGAGCCCAAGCGGCTCTACTGGTCCAAGGCCGACTGGGACCCGGACCACCCCGACGACGTGCCGGGCATCGGCAAGGCGGTCGTCCGCAGGCGAGGCACGTCCGCGACGCTCGTCACCTACGGTCCGTCGCTGCCCGTCTGCCTGGAGGCCGCCGAGGCGGCCGTGGCCGAGGGCTGGGACCTGGAGGTCGTCGACCTCCGTTCGCTGGTCCCCTTCGACGAGGAGACCGTCTGCGCGTCCGTACGGCGGACCGGGCGCGCGGTGGTCGTCCACGAGGCGACCGGATTCGGCGGCCCTGGCGGGGAGCTGGCGGCCCGCATCACCGAGCGCTGCTTCCACCACCTGGAGGCACCGGTGCTGCGCGTCGCGGGCTTCGACATCCCGTACCCGCCGCCGATGCTGGAAAAGCACCATCTGCCGGGCGTGGACCGGGTCCTGGACGCGGTGGCACGGCTGCAATGGGAATCGGAATGGACCCCTGACGAGGATGAGAGTGGTGCGCGCTGATGGCGGTGGTGCGCGAGTTCACGCTGCCCGACCTGGGCGAAGGCCTCACGGAGGCGCAGGTCGTCCGCTGGCTGGTGAAGGTCGGCGACGTGGTCGCCGTCGACCAGCCCGTGGTCGAGGTCGAGACGGCCAAGGCGATGGTGGAGGTGCCCTGCCCCTACGGGGGCGTGGTCACCGCCCGCTTCGGTGAGGAAGGGGAGGAACTGCCCGTCGGAGCACCGCTGCTGACCGTGGCGGTCGGGGAGGCGGCCACCACGGCTCCGACGGCTCCCACGGGCGGCACGGGCAGCGCGGCCGCCGGGTCCGCGGCGAAGCCGGCCGGCCAGGCGGGCCCCGAGGCGTCCCCGGCGGGCGGCGGCGAGGCCACCGGGGCCAGGGCCAACGGCGAGGAGGGCTCGGGCAACGTCCTGGTCGGCTACGGCACGCAGGCCCCGGCGGCGCGCCGCCGCCGGGTCAGGCCGCCGGCCCGCGAGACCGGACGCCCGGCCGAGCGGGCACCGGCGCCCACGGCCGTGGCGGTGATCTCCCCGCTCGTCCGGCGGCTCGCGCGGGAACGCGGCGTGGACCTGACCCGGGTCCGGGGCACCGGCCCCGACGGGCTGATCCTGCGCGCCGACGTCGAGGAGGCGGCACTCACCGCGCTCACCGCGCAGGCCCCCCGCACCGCGCCGGTCGGCCAGACGGCGCGGCACACCGCCCGTCCCGAGACGGCCCGGCCAGCCCGCCGCGCCTCCGGCGGGCGACGGGTGCCCGACGGCCTGCGCGTACCGCTGCGCGGCGTACGCGGCGTGGTCGCCGAGAAGCTCAGCCGCAGCCGCCGCGAGATACCCGACGCCACGTGCTGGGTGGACGCGGACGCCACCGAACTGCTGGCCGCGCGCCGGGCGATGAACGCCTCCGGCGGCGCCAAGGTGTCCCTGCTCGCCCTGCTGGCCCGGATCTGCACGGCGGCGCTCGCCAAGTACCCCGAGCTCAACGCGACCGTGGACACCGAGGCCCAGGAGATCGTCCGGCTGCCGGACGTCCATCTGGGCTTCGCCGCCCAGACCGATCGCGGCCTGGTCGTGCCCGTGGTGCGTGACGCCAACGCGCGCAACGCGGTCGAGCTGTCCGTGGAGATGGCCCGGCTCACCGAGGCCGCGCGGGCGGGCAAGATCAGCCCGGCCGAGCTGGCTGGCGGCACGTTCACCCTCAACAACTACGGGGTGTTCGGCGTCGACGGCTCCACGCCGATCATCAACCACCCCGAGGCGGCCATGCTGGGCGTCGGCCGCATAGCCCCCAAGCCCTGGGTGCACGAGGGGGAGTTGGCCGTGCGGCACGTGGTCCAGCTGTCCTTCACCTTCGACCACCGGGTGTGCGACGGCGGCACGGCGGGCGGCTTCCTGCGGTACGTGGCGGACTGCGTGGAGCAGCCGGCGGTGCTGCTGCGGACGGTCTGACCGGGGTGGGCTGAGCAGGGCCGCCGGGTCGGTGTCGCCATACTCGACGGGTGACGGTTTTCGACGCGGTAGTACTGGCCGGCGGCGCCGCCCGGAGGCTCGGAGGAGCGGACAAGCCCGCCGTGCGGGTCGGCGGCCGGGCGCTGCTCGACCGCGTGCTGGGCGCCTGCGGCGACGCCGGGCGGACGGTGGTGGTCGGCCCCCGGCGGCCCACGGTCCGGCCCGTGACCTGGGCCCTTGAGGACCCGCCCGGCGGTGGGCCCCTCGCGGGCCTCCACGCCGGGCTGCGCGAGGTCCGCGCGGAGCGGGTGCTCCTGCTCTCCGCCGACCTGCCGTTCCTGGCGGCGGGAGCGGTGCGGGGGCTGCTCACGGCCCTCGACGAAGGCGCCGACGGCGTCGCGGGGGCGGAAGGCGCCGTCCTCGTGGACGGGGACGGGCGGGAGCAGCCGCTGGTCGCCGTCTACCGGGCGGAGGCGCTGCGGCGGGAGCTCGGGCTGCTCGTCGCCGAGCACGGCACGCTCGTCGGCCTGCCGCTGCGGATGCTCACGGGCGAGCTGTCGCTCGCCCGGCTGCCCCACCCCACCGCCTCCTTCGACTGCGACACCTGGGAGGACATCAGCGAGGCCCGCGCGCGCATCAGGGACGATAGGCATGTGCTGGATGAATGGATCTCCGCGGTCAAGGCCGAACTGGGCATCGAACTCGACGTCGACACGGCCGGCCTCCTCGACCTCGCGCGTGACGCCGCGCACGGCGTGGCCCGCCCCGCCGCGCCCCTGACGACCTTCCTCGTCGGATACGCCGCAGCGCTGCGGGGCGGCGGCCCGGAGGCCGTGGCCGAGGCGGCCCGGGTGGCTGGTGCGCTGGCCGAGCGGTGGGCGGCGGAAGCGGACGGGAAGCCGTCATGAGCGGGCGCGCGGGTGGTGGCCGCGACCGGGACGGCGAGGACGCGCTCGAGCGCGCCACGGCGGAGGCGCTGGCGCTGCTCGCGGGGCAGTCCCGGGCGCCCCGGGGCGGACGTCCCGGGCATCCGGCGGAGGCGGCTCAGGCGGCCGACGCGGCTGGGGCGGCCGGGGTGGCTGGGGTGGCCGGGGTGGCAGAGGCCGCCGGGGCGGTGGCCCGGGGGCGAGACGAACGGTTCCGCTTCGACTTCGACGCGGATCCGTTCGCGGAGCCGTTCGTACCGCCCGCAGCGGAGCGGGGGGTGGATACCGGGCGGCTCGATGTGCCGTTCGCCGGGGTGCGGTTCTACGACACGTTGTTCGCCCCCGACCCTGCGCCCCGGGCCCCCTTTGCCGGCAGCTCCGCGCCGACCGTGCGGATCCCCGTGCCCAGTACGGAGCCGGATGCCCGGACCGTAGCCGCGCACGGAGCCGAATGCCGCTCCGCCGGTGCGGCTTCGCCCGCCGATCAGCCCGACGCCGATCAGCCCGACGCGGCTCCGGCCGACCGCGGCCGCGCGGCGGCGAAGCGGAAGAAGCGCTCTGCTTCTGCCGGGCGCCGTCGTAGTGCCATCGTTTCCACCGACGCCGAGTCCGTCGATCCGCCCGGTTCCGCTGCCGCGCCGGTGGATGCCGCCTCCGCCCGTCGCGGCGCTGCCGCCGCGTCCCCTGACGCCGGGCCCGCCACCCCTGCGGACCCCGCACCGGCGGACCCCACCCCTGCGGATCCCGACCCCGCCCCCGGCGCGCCCGCACCCGAGGAACCCGCCCCCCGCGCCCCGAAAAGCCACCCCGCGCATCCGCCCGCCACCCCCTGGGACGTCGCGCGGAACGTTGCCGGGTGGGCTGCGGTGGGGCGGAAGGAAGCCAAGACCCGAGTGGTGCCGCTCGGTGAGGCCCTGGGGCAGACGCTTGCCGGAGCGCTCGTCGCGCTCACCGATCTGCCCTCGTTCGACACCTCCGCGATGGACGGCTGGGCCGTCGCCGGGCCCGGGCCCTGGCGGTTGCCCGGCAGCGGGAGCCACCCCGGCATCCTCGCCGGGCAAGGCGGTGACGTGCGGCTCGGCGACGGCGAGGCCGTCGCGATCGCCACCGGGGCGCGGGTGCCCCCCGGCGCCACCGCCGTGCTGCGCAGCGAGCACGGCGTCGTGCGGGCGCACGGGGAGCTGTACGCCGACCGGCATCTGACGCAGGGGCAGGACGTGCGGCCCCGGGGGCAGGAGTGCCGGGAGGGGGACGAGTTGCTGCCGGCCGGGGTCGTCGTGACGCCCGCCGTGGTCGGGCTGGCGGCGGCCAGTGGGTACGACGAGCTGCCGGTCGTGCCGCGCCCCCGGGTCGAGGTGCTCGTCCTCGGGGACGAGCTGCTCCGCGAGGGGCTGCCGCACGACGGGCGGATCCGGGACGCGCTCGGGCCCATGCTCGGCCCCTGGCTGAGCGCGCTCGGCGCCGACGTCGTGGCGACGCGCCGCCTCGGCGACGACGCCTCGGCGCTGCGCGCCGCCCTGGAGGCGTCGGACGCCGATCTCGTGCTGACGACCGGCGGCACGGCCGCGGGGCCCGTCGACCATGTGCGACCCACCCTGCGCCTGCTGGGCGCCGAGCCCCTGGTCGACGGGGTAGCGGTGCGTCCGGGACATCCGATGCTGCTCGCGCGCCTCGCGTCCGGCCGGCATCTGGTCGGGCTGCCCGGCAACCCCCTCGCCGCCGTCGCGGGACTGCTGACGCTGGCCGAACCGCTGCTCCGCGC
This sequence comes from Streptomyces sp. L500, assembly GCF_054551825.1. Classification (NCBI taxonomy): domain Bacteria; kingdom Bacillati; phylum Actinomycetota; class Actinomycetes; order Kitasatosporales; family Streptomycetaceae; genus Streptomyces; species Streptomyces sp. L500. The sequence goes on along the minus strand of NZ_JBTOLC010000003.1, from coordinate 90,263 downwards.
GCTCGCGGGCCGTCCCGCGCGGCGGCCGTGCCGGGCGCCGCTCACCGAGGACGTGCCCGGCCACGCCACCAGCACCCGGCTCGTGCCCGTGGTCCGCACGCCCGACGGGTACGCCCGGCCGGTGCGCTTCCACGGCCCCGCCATGCTGCGCGGCCTGGCCGCCGCCGACGCGCTGGCCGTCGTACCGCCGGGCGGGCCGGGCCCGGAGGGCGAGGCCGAGCTCCTCGCCCTGCCCTGGGAGGGCGACCGGTGAAGCTCCCCGAGCACGAGCCGCAGGACGAGCGGCACACGACCGACTCCCGCGTCCGCCTGCCCCGCTACACCGTCGCCCCGATACGGCAGGTGGGCCGGCGACTGCTGCTCGCGCTGCTGGTCATGGTCGCCACCGTCGCCATCGTCTACGGCGACCGCGGCGGCTACCACGACAACGCCGACGACGGCGTCGGCTTCCTCGACGCCGTCTACTACGCCACCGTCACCCTGTCCACCACCGGATACGGCGACATCGTCCCGTACAGCGACAGCGCCCGGCTGTCGAACATCCTGCTCGTGACGCCGCTCCGTGTCCTGTTCCTGATCATCCTGGTCGGCACCACCCTCGAGGTCCTCACCGAGCGCACCCGTGAGCAGTGGCGGCTGGCCCGCTGGAGGTCCGCCTTGCGCGAGCACACCGTCGTCGTCGGCTTCGGCACCAAGGGCCGGTCGGCCGTGCAGACCCTCTGCTCGGGCGGGCAGGCCCGGGAGAAGGAACGGATCGTCGTCGTCGACCCCAACCCCAAGGTCGTCGAATCGGCCACCGCCCTCGGTTACGCGGGCGTCATCGGCGACGCCACCCGCAGCGACGTCCTGCTGCGCGCCGAGATCCAGAAGGCCCGTCAGGTCATCGTCGCCACCCAGCGCGACGACACGGCCGTCCTGGTGACCCTCACCGCCCGCCAGCTCAACCGTGGCGCCAAGATCGTGGCGGCCGTGCGCGAGGAGGAGAACGCGCCGCTGCTGCGGCAGTCCGGCGCGGACGCGGTCATCACCAGCGCGAGCGCCGCCGGGCGGCTGCTGGGCATGTCCGTGATCAGCCCCAACGCCGGGACGGTCATGGAGGACCTCATCCAGCAGGGCAGCGGCCTCGACCTCGTCGAACGCCCGGTGGTCAAGGCCGAGGTGGGGCGGAGCGCGCGCGACACCGACGACCTGGTCGTCTCCGTGCTGCGCGGCCACCGGCTGCTCGGCTACGACGACCCCGAGGCCGGCACCCTCAAGGCCACGGACCGGCTGATCACGATCGTCCGGGCCCGCCCGGCCACGCCGGAGGAGTGACCGGTTCCGCCGCGCGCGACGGGACGAACCGTCCCGCGTACCCGGGGAGTCGGCGTCCCCCGGAGTAGCCTCGCGGTCATGCATGCGATCACCATTCCCGTACCCGGCGGACCCGAGGCCCTGGTCTGGGCCGAGGTCCCCGACCCCGCGCCCGGCGAGGGGGAGGTCCTGGTCGAGGTCGTGGCCGCCGGTGTCAACCGCGCCGATCTGCTCCAGCGGCAGGGCTTCTACGACCCGCCCCCCGGCGCCTCCCCCTACCCCGGGCTGGAGGTCTCCGGCCGGATCGCCGCGCTCGGCCCCGGCGTGAACGGCTGGACCGTCGGCGACGAGGTGTGCGCGTTGCTGGCCGGCGGTGGTTACGCGGAGAAGGTCTGCGTCCCGATGGGGCAGTTGCTGCCCGTGCCCACCGGCATGGACCTCGTCTCGGCGGCGGCGCTGCCCGAGGTCACGGCCACCGTCTGGTCGAACGTCTTCATGATCGCCCACCTGGGGCCCGGTGAGACCTTCCTGGTCCACGGCGGCGGCAGCGGCATCGGCACCATGGCCGTGCAGCTGGCCAAGGCGGTCGGCGCGCGCGTCGCGGTCACGGCGGGCGGGGCGGAGAAGCTGGAGCGCTGCCGGGAGCTGGGCGCGGACATCCTCATCGACTACCGCGAACAGGACTTCGTCGAGGAGCTCCGCAAACTCACCGGCGGCATCGGCGTGGACGTCGTCCTCGACATCATCGGCGCCAAGTACCTGGAGCGGAACCTCGACGTCCTGGCCGTCAACGGCCGGCTCGCCATCATCGGCCTCCAGGGCGGCCGCAAGGGCGAACTGGACCTGGGCAAGCTGCTGGCCAAGCGCGCGGCGATCACGGCGACCTCGCTGCGCGGCCGCCCGCTCGCCGAGAAGGCCACGATCGTGGCGGCGGTGCGCGAACACGTGTGGCCGCTGATCGCGGGCGGCCGGGTGGGGGCGGTGATCGACCGCACCATGCCGATGACGGACGCGGCGGCCGCCCACCGCGTCGTGGAGGACAGCGCGCACGTCGGGAAGGTCCTGCTCACCCTCTGACGTCCTGAGCGTTCACCCTCGTACGCCGCCCAGCGCGCCCCGTGCCCGGTGGCGTGTGAGGGTGGAGGGGTCCGTAGGGGGGTCTCCCGTACGGAGGTCGGCGACCATGAGCACCGGACCGCGAAGGGCGTTCCTTTTCGGCCTGACGATATCGACGGCGCTGGCACTCCCCTCGCCGGCGTGGGCCGACGACCGGGAGCCGACGGCCCCGGCGCCCTCGGTCCCGGCCGTGGCCACGACGACCACGGTGTTCCCGTCCGCGCCGCCCTCCCCGGTGGCCGGTCTGCTGGCAGGCACCGTCGCGGGCGAGGGGCGGGGGCACCCCGGCCGTACGGAGATACCGCCGTCCGCACCCGCCGGAGCCTCGCCCTCCGTGTCTTCCACGTCGGGCGGGACACCGGCCACGGCCGAGGGGCACCGGGCGCCCCAGCACTCGAACGCGCCGGGCGGCGCCGCTCCCGCGCCGGGGCGGCGGGAGGCCGTCGAGACGGACCGGGAGACGGAGCGGGTGATGCGGGTGCTCCCGCTGGGCACCGGCATGACGCTCACGGGGCTGGGACTGGGCTTCATCGCCCTCCGTTTGCGGCGCAGATAATCCGAAACACCGGTCGCTTCCGTGCGCCCCCTACGGTGGATCAGGCGTGTACGAGGGCATCAAGAGGGGGAAATCACCTGTGCGAGAGAATGGCGGCATGGATATGCCGAGGAATGAACGGTCGCAGGAGAGCCCGCACGTCCTGGTCGTCGGACCGGACGGCATGGCTCTCGGCAGCGCCAGCCCCGGCGGCGGGGAGGGCGAGGACGAGCCGCGCGAGGTCCCGGTGACGGAGATGGTGGAACAGCCCGCCAAGGTCATGCGCATCGGAAGCATGATCAAGCAGCTGCTGGAGGAGGTCCGGGCGGCTCCTCTCGACGAGGCGAGCCGGGTCCGCCTCAGGGAGATCCACCACAGCTCGGTCAAGGAGCTGGAGGACGGCCTCGCGCCCGAGCTGGTGGAGGAACTGGAGCGGCTGTCGCTGCCCTTCACCGACGAGACGATCCCCACCGAGGCGGAGCTGCGGATCGCGCAGGCCCAGCTCGTCGGCTGGCTGGAGGGGCTCTTCCACGGCATCCAGACCACGCTCTTCGCCCAGCAGATGGCCGCGCGCGCCCAGTTGGAGCAGATGCGGCGCGCCCTGCCGGCCGGCGTCACCATCGACGACGACCACGAGGGCCCGCAGCACGGCGGCGCCCGCTCGGGCCCGTACCTGTAACCGCGGACCGGTAACCGCGGACCGGTAACCGCGAACCTGTAACCGCGAACCGGTAACCGCGAACCGGTAACCCGTACCTGTGATGCGGTCCTGTGATCGCGGTCCCTGACACGCGAAGGCCGGCCGGCACATCCTCTGTGCCGGCCGGCCTTCGCGTCACGGCGTCAGGAGCCGGACTCGCCCGTCGAGACCGTCAGGACGAACTGGTCGGTCTTCGGGTCGAACGGGTCGCCCGACTGCGGCTGCTGGGTCATCACGGTGCCCTTGCCCCAGGTGCTCTCGTTCACCTTGTCGACGCGGTACTTCCAGCCCGCCGCCTGCATGCACTCCTTGACGGAGTCGATGTAGATGTACTTGAAGTCCGGGGAGCTCTTCTTCGACTTGTCCTGGAAGCTGTCGTACGCCTTGGTGCACTTGTCCGGCTCGATGGTCTTGGACTTGTCGCCTTCCTTGACCTTCGCCTGGGCGCCGCCCGCGGTGCCGTTCGCGTTCCCGTTGGCGTTGCCGTTCCCGTTGCCCTTGCCCGTCCCGCCCGTGTTGCCGCCGGCCGAGCCGCCCGAGGTGTTCGCGCCGCCGGCCGAGCCGCCGGTGGTGCTGCCGTTGCCGCCGCCGGGGTCGGCGGGGGCCGGGGCGGCCGAGCCGCCGCCGGTGCCGCCCGCGTTGGTGTTGTCCTTCTCGTGCCCGTTGAGCGCGATGGCCACGATCACGCCGATGACCGCGAGCACGGCGACGACGCCCGAGCCGATGAGCACCGACTTGTTGCTCTTGCCGCCGGAGCCCGCGCCGCCGCCCGCACCGACGGGCGCCGAGGGAGCCGCGTAGGCGGGCGTCTCCGCGTACGCGGGCGTCGCGTAGCCCTGGGGGCCCGGAGGGGGCGTGGAAGGCCCGTAGCCGCCGTTGTAGGGGCTCGCGGGGGCCGGGTGGGGCTGGTACGGGGTCTGGACGCTCTGCGGCCCCGGAGCGGGCGTCTGGCCGTCCACGGGAGGGAAGACCGCCGAGCCGACGCCGGCGCCACTGCGGGCCGGCGGGCCGCCCGCGATGATGATCGGCGCGGGCGCCGTCTGGGCGGTGCCCGCGACACGGGCGCACTCGTCGCGCATGGCCTCGGCGCTCGGGAAGCGCTCGTTCGGGTTCTTCTTCAGGGCGCGCATGACCAGCGCGTCCACGGCCGGCGGGATCGAGCGGTTGATCGTGGAGGGCGCGACCGGCTCCTCCTGGACGTGCGCGTAGGCGATCGCCAGCGGGGAGTCCGCGTCGAAGGGCAGCCGGCCGGTCAGCAGCTCGAAGAGCATGATGCCGACCGAGTAGAGGTCGGAACGGGCGTCGACGCCGCGGCCCAGGGCCTGCTCGGGCGAGAGGTACTGCGGGGTGCCGACGACCATGCCGGTCTGGGTCATGGAGGTGACGCCCGACTGCATGGCGCGGGCGATGCCGAAGTCCATGACCTTGACCACGCCGCGCTTGGTCATCATCACGTTGCCGGGCTTGATGTCCCGGTGGACGAGGCCCATCTCGTGGCTGACCTCGAGCGCGGCCAGCACATCCGCTGTGATCTTGAGCGCTTTCGCGACGGGCATCGCGCCGTACTGGGCGACGTCCGCGTCGAGCACGGAGCGCAGCGGCTGGCCCTCGACGTACTCCATGACGATGTAGGGCATCGTCGAGCCGTCGAGGTCGTCCTCGCCCGTGTCGAACACCGAGACGATGTTGGTGTGCGTGAGCTTGGCCACGGACTGGGCCTCGCGGCGGAAACGCTCGCGGAAAGAGGACTCGCGGCCCAGCTCGGTGTGAAGGGTCTTGACCGCGACCTGCCTGTCGAGCACCGTGTCGTAGGCCAGGTGCACCGACGCCATGCCGCCCTCGCCGAGCAGGTCGCGCAGCTGGTAGCGGCCCCGGCCGACAGATCGTCCCGCGTAGCGGCCCTGAGCGCCGTCCTGGCTCATGGTGTTGCTTCCCCCTCGGCCTCGGCGCGCTGCCTGGCAGTACTGGCGTCGCTGGAGTGGTTTCGTGACGCGCCCGGGGCGCGTGGATCCAGCTGTTCTCCGACGTATCCCGGCCAAGTCTGCCCGAGGCGCCGGGCACGTCAAGCCGCGTGCCCGTTCCGTGACCGGATGCGCGACAAGGTGTCACGGGATTTGCCTTGCTCGTACCGGTACGGGTTTGATAGCCGGTCCATCCCGGACCGGGACACGTCGCAAAGCCTGTAGCGTGCCCTAGCGGAAGACAGCTTTCTCGAGTGACCCCGCGCAATCGACTTCCGGTGAGAAGCGGCGGCGGCGGACCAGAGACGACGGCGAGGACTGATGGCACAGACGCAGAGCGCCCAGGGTCCGTCCGACCCTGACGCCAACGGGGGCGGCATGCCCGATGTGCCTGAAATGTGGGGTAACGGCGGGCTGGTCGGCGACGGCCGCTACCGGCTGACCCACCGGCTGGGCCGGGGCGGCATGGCGGAGGTCTTCGCCGCCGAGGACGTACGGCTGGGCCGTACCGTCGCGGTGAAGCTGCTCCGCGCGGATCTCGCCGAGGACCCGGTCTCCAAGGCGCGTTTCACCCGTGAGGCACAGTCCGTGGCCGGCCTGAACCACCACGCCGTGGTGGCCGTCTACGACTCCGGCGAGGACACCGTCGGCCGCAACGTCGTGCCGTACATCGTCATGGAGCTGGTCGAGGGCCGCACCATTCGCGACCTCCTGCTCAACGCCGAGGCGCCGCCGCCGGAGCAGGCGCTGATCATCGTCTCCGGGGTGCTGGAGGCGCTGGCCTACAGCCACCAGCACGGCATCGTGCACCGCGACATCAAGCCCGCCAACGTGATCATCACGAACACGGGCGCGGTCAAGGTCATGGACTTCGGCATCGCCCGCGCCCTGCACGGCGCGGCGTCCACCATGACCCAGACCGGCATGGTCATGGGCACGCCCCAGTACCTCTCGCCGGAGCAGGCCCTCGGCAAGACCGTCGACGCCCGCTCGGACCTCTACGCCACCGGCTGTCTGCTCTACGAACTGCTGGCCCTGCGCCCGCCGTTCACCGGTGAGACCCCGCTCTCGGTGGTCTACCAGCACGTCCAGGACACCCCCGTGCCGCCGTCGCAGGTGCAGCCGTCGGTGCCGCCGGAGCTGGACGGGCTCGTCATGCGCTCCCTCGCCAAGGACCCGGACGACCGGTTCCAGAGCGCGGAGGAGATGCGCGGGCTGGCCCAGTACGCGCTGCAGATGCTGCACGACGCGGGCAGCCACACGGGCCAGTGGAACACCGGCCCGGTCGACGAGGCCGCCGCCGCCACCCAGGTCATGGGCGGCATGGGCCTCGGCGGCGGTGTGGGCGCCACGGCGGCCATGCCGCACTCGCAGCACGGCAACACCTCGCAGCAGCCGGTGATCCCGCGCCGCCAGGGCGCCGACGACGGCGGTTTCGACGGCTACAACGGCGGTTACAACGGCGGCCGCGGCGGCTCGGGCGGCGGCAGGGGCAAGACGTGGCTGATCGCCGCGCTCGCGGTGGTCGCGGTCGTGGCGGGCATCGCGTTCGTGGTCAAGGGCATGAACACGGGCAACACCAGCAACCAAAAGACGACCACGGACAAGGTGTCCACCACCCCCAGCGCGCCGTCGTCGCCCAGTGGCAGCGAGAAGGCCAGCAAGAAGCCGTCCAAGGGCCACACGTCCGACACGAACACCGGCACGGGCAGCGACAGCGGCGACTGGAACGACAACACCTGGGACCGCTCGCGCGAGCCCGCGGACGATTCGACCAAGCACCCGAGCAAGAAGCCGTCCGGCAATCCGTCGGACAACCCCTCGGGCGGCACGGACCCGTCGACCAACCCGTCCAAGACCCCGGACGACGGGAAGCCGCCGACCCACACGGCGGACCCGCCGGACAAGGGCACCCCGGGCACCACGACGCAGGGCGGCGCCAACCAGGGCCCCGTCGGCGGCTGAGCCGACGCGAACGAGGCCGGACCCCATCTCGGGGTCCGGCCTCGCGCCGTTCGTGCGCTCGGTGGGCGCAAACGCCCGGTCCGTGAAAACGCTCGATCCGGGAAGCGCCTCAGTCCGGGAAGCGCCTCAGTCCGTGAAGGCGGCGCGCACCGACTCGTACGCGCTCGTCCACCACACCGCCAGCGCCGCCGAGGACGGGAAGCCGGGGTCGGCGCGGTGGTCGCGCAACTGGTAGCGCCAGCGCAGCATCCAGAAGTCGTTCAGCCGCTCCCACCACACCCGGTGGACGGCGGCGCCGAGCTCCGCCGCGTCCGCGCCGGTGACCCGGCGGTAGGCGCGCGCGTAGGGGCGTATCTTCGCCAGGTCCAGCGTGCCGTCCGGGCGCAGGAAGAAGATCACCGCGGCCCGTACGGCCTCCTCGGCGCGCGGCTGGACGCCCAGCCGGTCCCAGTCGACGATCGCGGCGGGCTCGGCGCCCCGGTAGAGCAGGTTGAGCGGGTGGAAGTCGCCGTGCACCCAGCCCCGGGCGGGGATGGCGGCGGCGGGCGGGCGCCGGTGGGCGTGCAGCTCCAGCAGCGCGCGGCGCTCGACGAGGCGGTGCTCGGCCAGTTCGTCGAAGGAGTCGCGGGGGCGGCTGCCCTCCCCCCGGCGGATCAGGCCCAGCAGCTCCTCGATCAGCGCGAAGGTGTCCTCGGGGTCGGCCGCCGCGTCCGGGGCCGCTCCGGCGCCCTGGAAGGCCCTCTCAGGGCCTTCCATGACCTGCTCCAAGGTTTTGTGCACCCGGCCCAGCAGCGCGCCCAGGCGGCGCGACTGGGCGGCCGTGAGCTCGCCCCCGTCCCGGTGCCGGCCCTCGATCCACGGGTGCAGCGCGTAGCAGCGGCCGCCGACGACCACGACGGTCTCGCCGGCGGCGGCCGCCACGGGCGGCGCGACGGGCAGGCCGAGCGCGCCCAGTCGGCGGGTGGCCTCGTGCTGGCGGGCGATGGCGTCCCGGTCGCCGTCCAGGTGGTGCTTGAGGAAGAAGCGGCCGCGCGTGGTGGTGAGCCGGTAGCCGCGGTTGAGCAGGCCCTCGGTCAGCGTGTCGCAGGCGACGGGCTCGCCGGCCCTGTCGTAGCGGCGCAGCAGGGCGCGCAGGGTGCCGGTGTCGGGTCCGGTGTCGGCTGGGGCATCGGCATAGGTGACAAGTGAGCGCGGCACGCCCCAAATGTTAGTTCACGCTGAGTGCGCGGGCCGTCGCGCGGGTACGCCCTCGAGGTGGTGCAGCGTGATGAACTGAGGTTCTATGCACAGGTATTCGGGGACGAAGGGCGCGTCGTCGGCGGAGTGGGGGGCGCGGCCGAATAGCCGGAGCTCCTCCGGTCCGGGTACGAAGATCCGCGCTGTGCCGACGAACTGGACGGTCCAGACGGATTCGTCGCCCTCCTCGCGGTCGGCGAGGTTGTCGGCACCGTACGCCACGACGCTGCCGTCACAGGCCTGGGCGTAGCCGAAGCCGCCGTGCAGCCGCATGAGGACCTTTCCGTCGACGACGACATGGCGGGCGACGGTGACGAAGGGCAGGGCGCGCATGCTCACCGAGACCCTGCCGTAGGGCGTGCGGGAGAGCAGTTCGAGCGCGCGGTACTCGTCCGCTCGGTATCCGTCGTGGGGCGCGGTTGGCATGGGCACCACTCTGCCCTGCCGTCGCTCGCGTCTCGTAGGGGCCACCCGCCCCGGATGTCCGGGACCTAGGTCCCGTCGAGCGTGCCGCCCGGGCCGCTCGTTAGCGCTTCTCCGCCTGGAGCCGGGCCACATAGGCGGCGGCCTGGGAGCGGCGCTCCATGCCCAGCTTGGAGAGCAGGCTGGAGACGTAGTTCTTGATGGTCTTCTCGGCCAGGTGCAGCCGTTCGCCGATGGCGCGGTTGGTCAGGCCCTCGCCGATCAGGTCGAGGATGCGGCGCTCCTGGTCGGTGAGGGAGGCGAGCCGGTCGTCGCCCCGGGAGGTCCTGCCGTCGCGCAGCCGCTCCAGGACGCGCGCGGTGGCCACGGGATCGAGCAGGGATTTGCCGGCCGCCACGTCGCGCACGGCGGAGAGGAGCTCATTGCCGCGGATCGCCTTGAGGACATAGCCCGCCGCGCCCGCCATGATGGCGTCGAAGAGTGCCTCGTCGTCCGCGTACGAGGTGAGCATCAGGCATTTGATGTTTTCGTCCTGCGAACGGATCTCACGGCATACTTCTACTCCGCTGCCATCCGGAAGACGAACGTCCAGTACGGCGACGTCCGGTCTGGTGGCGGGAATGCGCGTCAGCGCGTCCGCGGCGGTTCCGGCCTCGCCCACGACCTCGATGTCCGGCTCCCCGGCGAGCATCTCGTGGACGCCGCGACGTACGACTTCATGGTCGTCAAGCAGAAATACCGTGATTTTTCCTTGTTCGCGCACGGTGCCAGTCTCGCACGTCAAGTCTTCCCCCGCCCTTGTCCGGCGGGATAACGTGCCCCCGTTCCGACGGCGGTTCGCAAGGCGCTGACCAGTGGATTGGCACTTCCATTGGCCCGGCTTTCTCGATTTACTTGGATTTCCAAGCAAAATCGCAGGTCAGGCGGGGTTTCGCAGGAATGCCTCGCACTGGGTAACGTGCTTATTGCAGGCCATTCGCCGGGGCAACCTGTCACGCCCGGTTCCGGCCTCGGCACACCCACCCCGTGTGCCGTCGGGGATCGAGCGAGCCTCTTCCCGCCTCACGGCGGGGAGACCCCCTCTGGCCGCCGGCGACCCCGGGGGCCGGACAGACGGAGGAGCACACGTGACCGTGGACAGCACTGCCGCGCGCAAGTCGCGACGCAGCGGCGGCAAGCGCGCCGTGGCCAAGAAGGCCACCGGCGAGCCCGAGCTCGTACAGCTGCTGACGCCGGAAGGCGAGCGGGTCGAGCACCCGGACTACTCCATCGACCTGTCGCCCGAGGAACTGCGGGGTCTGTACCGGGACATGGTGCTGACCCGCCGCTTCGACGGCGAGGCGACGACCCTGCAGCGGCAGGGCGAACTGGGCCTGTGGGCCTCGCTGCTGGGCCAGGAGGCCGCGCAGATCGGCTCCGGCCGGGCCACCCGCGACGACGACTACGTCTTCCCGACCTACCGCGAGCACGGCGTCGCCTGGTGCCGCGGGGTCGACCCCACGAACCTGCTGGGCATGTTCCGCGGCGTGAACCACGGCGGCTGGGACCCCAACGAGAACAACTTCCACCTGTACACGATCGTCATCGGCTCCCAGGCGCTCCACGCCACCGGCTACGCCATGGGCGTCGCCAAGGACGGCGCGGACTCCGCCGTGATCGCCTACTTCGGCGACGGCGCCTCCAGCCAGGGCGACGTGGCCGAGGCCTTCACCTTCGCCGCCGTCTACAACGCGCCGGTCGTCTTCTTCTGCCAGAACAACCAGTGGGCCATCTCCGAGCCCACCGAGAAGCAGACCCGCGTCCCGCTCTACCAGCGCGCCCAGGGCTACGGTTTCCCCGGCGTCCGGGTCGACGGCAACGACGTGCTGGCCGTCCTGGCCGTCACCAAGGCCGCCCTGGACCGCGCCCGCACCGGCGAGGGCCCGATGCTGATCGAGGCGTTCACCTACCGCATGGGCGCCCACACCACCTCCGACGACCCCACCCGCTACCGCCGCGACGAGGAGCGGGAGCTGTGGGAGGCGAAGGACCCGATCCTGCGCCTGCGCGCCCATCTGGAGCGCGAGGGCCTCGCCGACGAGGCGTTCTTCGCCGGCCTGGAGACCGAGAGCGACGCGCTCGCCAAGCGGGTCCGCGACACCGTGCGCGCCATGCCCGACCCCGACCACATGGCGATGTTCGAGCACACCTACGCCGACGGCCACGCGCTGGTCGACGAGGAGCGCGCCCAGTTCGCCGCGTACCAGGCTTCGTTCGCAGAGGAGACCAACTAGCCATGAGCGTCGAGAAGCTCACGATCGCCAAGGCGATCAACGCCTCCCTGCGGACCGCCCTGGAGACCGACCCCAAGGTCCTGATCATGGGTGAGGACGTCGGCAAGCTCGGCGGCGTCTTCCGCGTCACCGACGGCCTCCAGAAGGACTTCGGCGAGGACCGCGTCATCGACACGCCGCTGGCGGAGTCCGGCATCGTCGGCACCGCGATCGGCATGGCGCTGCGCGGCTACCGGCCGGTGGTGGAGATCCAGTTCGACGGTTTCGTCTTCCCGGCGTACGACCAGATCGTCACGCAGCTGGCGAAGATGCACGCCCGCGCGCTCGGCAAGATCAAGCTGCCCGTCGTCATCCGCATCCCCTACGGCGGCGCGATCGGCGCGGTGGAGCACCACAGCGAGTCGCCGGAGTCGCTGTTCGCGCACGTGGCCGGTCTGAAGATCGTGTCGCCGTCGAACTCCGCCGACGCCTACTGGATGATGCAGCAGGCCATCCAGAGCGACGACCCGGTCATCTACTTCGAGCCCAAGCGGCGCTACCACGACCGCTCCGAGGTCGACACGGCCGCGATCCCCGGTCCGCTGCACGCCGCGCGCACGGTCCGCGAGGGCACGGACCTGACGCTGGTGGCCTACGGCCCGATGGTCAAGACGTGTCTGGAGGCCGCCGCGGCGGCCGCGGAGGAGGGCAAGTCGCTGGAGGTCGTGGACCTCCGGTCGATCTCGCCCATCGACTTCGACGCGATCCAGCGTTCGGTGGAGAAGACCCGCCGGCTGGTCGTCGTCCACGAGGCGCCCGTCTTCTTCGGCTCGGGCGCCGAGATCGCTGCCCGGATCACCGAGCGCTGCTTCTACCACCTGGAGGCCCCCGTCCTGCGGGTCGGCGGCTACCACGCCCCCTACCCGCCGTCCCGGCTGGAGGACGAGTACCTGCCGGGCCTGGACCGTGTGCTCGACTCCGTCGACCGCGCGCTGGCGTACTAGGGACGAGGAAGAGTCGTGACGATGACCGCTAACAACCAGCGCTTCCGTGAGTTCAAGATGCCGGACGTCGGCGAGGGACTCACCGAGGCCGAGATCCTCAAGTGGTACGTGAACGTCGGCGACACGGTCGCCGACGGACAGGTGGTCTGCGAGGTCGAGACCGCCAAGGCAGCCGTGGAGCTGCCGATCCCGTTCGACGGCGTGGTGCACGAGCTGCGCTTCGGCGAGGGCACGACGGTGGACGTCGGCCAGGTGATCATCTCGGTGGACACCCAGCCCGGCGCGGGGCCCGCGGAGGAGGCCCCGGCGGCGGCCCCGGCCGCCACCGAGGAGCCCGAGCCGGAGCAGCAGGGCCGCCAGGCCGTGCTGGTCGGCTACGGCGCCGCCCCGTCCTCGACCAAGCGCCGGCCGCGCAAGGCGCCCGCCGCCGCGCCGGCCACGACCGTCGCCGCCGCCATCCAGGCCGAGCTCAACGGGCACGCGGCGGCCCCGGCCGCTCCCGTCGCCCCGGCCGCACCGGAGCCCGCTCCGGCGGCTGCCCCGGTGGCCACCGCGCCCGCGTCGCCCGTTGGTGCTCGTCCGCTGGCCAAACCTCCGGTGCGCAAGCTCGCCAAGGACCTCGGCGTCGACCTGGCCGCGGTCGTGCCGACGGGCCCCGGCGGGGTCGTCACCCGGGAGGACGTCCACGCCGCGCTGACCGCCGGGAACCAGGCCGTCGCCGAGCCGGCCGCGGAGGCCGCGCCCCCCGCCGCGCCCGTCGCGAGCGGCGCGCGGGAGACCCGGATCCCCGTCAAGGGCGTCCGCAAGGTCACCGCCCAGGCGATGGTCGCCAGCGCCTTCACCGCGCCGCACGTCACGGAGTTCGTCACCGTCGACGTCACCCGCACGATGAAGCTCGTCCAGAAGCTCAAGGCCGACCCCGACATGGCCGGTCTGCGCGTCAACCCGCTGCTGCTCGTCGCCAAGGCCCTGCTCGTGGCGGTCAAGCGCAACCCGGACGTCAACGCGGCCTGGGACGAGGCGAACCAGGAGATCGTCCTCAAGCACTACGTCAACCTGGGCATCGCGGCGGCGACGCCGCGCGGGCTGATCGTGCCGAACATCAAGGACGCGCAGGAAAAGACGCTCCCGGAGCTCTCGCGTTCGCTGTCCGACCTCGTGGCCACCGCGCGCGAGGGGAAGACGTCCCCGGCGGACATGTCCGGCGGCACCATCACCATCACCAACGTCGGCGTCTTCGGCGTCGACACCGGTACGCCCATCCTCAACCCGGGCGAGTCCGCGATCCTGGCCTTCGGCGCGGTCAAGCTCCAGCCGTGGGTCCACAAGGGCAAGGTCAAGCCGCGTCATGTCACCACGCTGGCGCTCTCCTTCGACCACCGCCTGATCGACGGCGAGCTCGGCTCCCGCTTCCTCGCGGACATCGCCGCCGTCCTGGAGGACCCCAAGCGCCTGATCACCTGGGCGTGACCGGACCGTCTCCGGAAGCCCACGGGCTCCCGGAGATGCGTTCATAGGCCATATAAAACCGGCTCGGCGGTCCGGAAAACGGGCGGAAGGGCCGAGAGGTCACGTACAGGACAGAGGGCCCGGACGCTCTCTCCTCACCCCCCTCCAGTGAGGAGAGAGCATGGCGTCCGGGCCCTCTGTCCGTGTGCGGAGCGGCCTCGGGGCATCACCCCGGCAGAGGGTGGAATGGCCCGTGCTGGGCAATTTACTTAAGATTGACCGACACTTGCACTGTCGGATTGGGAGGCCGCTTTGAAGGCCGCGGTGGACCGCGCGGACGACGGTGAATCCATCAGCCGTCTGCTCCGGGCCTGGCGGGGCCGCGTCGACGCGCGGACGGTCCGCGAGCTGCGCGGGGTTTTTCCCAGACCGGGGCGTCGGCTTTCGCAGGCGCATGTCGCGCGGATGACCGGCGTCAGCGAGGGCTGGTACCGCGCGCTGGAGGCCGGCCGTCGGCAGGACTTCTCCGAAAGGTTTCTGCTGAGGGTCGCCGAGGCCCTCCGGCTCAGCGAGGCGGAGACGCTCACCCTCTTCCTCGCCGTCTCCGGCCGCCGCCCACCCGAGGCCGGGCGCGACCGCACGGATCTCCCCCGGGGCGTCCAGACCCTGCTCCATCAGCAGGTCACCTACCCCGCCTACCTCTCCGACGGCGCCTGGAACGTCGTCGCCGCCAACGCGCTCATGGGCGAGTGGTTCCCCTGGGTCCTGCGCCCCCGGCCCAATCTGATGCGCTGGGCGCTCCTCGAACCCGAGGCCCGCGAGCAGATGCTCGACTGGGAGGACTCCTGCGCCCGCGTCTACCTCGCCATGCTCCGCGTCGCCGCCAACAGCAACCCCGGCAACGCCGAACTGCGCGCACTCGTCCAGGAGATCCTCGACTCCGACGCCGACTGCCGCCGTATCTGGGCCGAGGAGCACGACGTGGTCGAGCACCGCGACGGCCATGACTTCCGGCTGCGCCTGCCGTACCACGGGCACGCCGAGGTCCGCGTGACCAGCCATGTGCTGCTGCCCATACAGCGCACGGATCTGCGCTTCGTCTTCATCACTCCGGCGGACGGCTGGGCGGGCGTCGCGAGGTGACGTTTCGCCGGCGCGCCGGAGCCGGCTCCTAGACGGACGATCGTCCGTATCGCGGACAGGGTCTCATCACGCATCTGTGTTGTATCTATGCTGTGCGCATGTCGAGCGCCCCCACCGTCCAGAGCAGACGTCCCGCCGCCGCCGACCGTGTCTACGCGCATGTGAAGGACGCCGTACTGCAACGGCGTTACGAAGGCGGCACGCTCCTCACCGAAGGCGATCTGGCGCAGGCCGTCGGGGTCTCCCGGACCCCGGTGCGCGAGGCGCTGCTGCGGCTGGAGGGCGAGGGGCTGCTCAAGCTCTACCCGAAGAAGGGGGCGCTCGTGCTGGCCGTGTCCGCACAGGAGATCGCGGATGTGGTGGAGACCCGGCTGCTGGTCGAGAAGTACGCGGCGGGCAAGGCCGTACCGGCCCCGCCGGGGCTGATCGCCCGGCTGGAGGAGCTGGTGGACGAGATGCGGGAGCAGGCCGCGGTGGGCGATCTGAACGCCGTCTCCCGCAGCGACCGCGCCTTCCACGCGGAGATCGTGCGCAGCGCGGGCAACCGCATCCTCTCCGACCTCTACGAGCAGCTGCGCGACCGGCAGCTGCGGATGGGCGTGGCCGTGATGCACGCCCACCCCGACCGGATCGCCAAGAACATCGCCGAGCACACCGAGATCCTCACCGCCCTGCGCTCCGGGGACGCCGAGGCGGCGACGGACATCGTCCACCGGCACGTCAGCTGGGTCCGCAACCTCGCCCGAGGGGAGACTCGGTGAGCGCCGGCGGGGGCGCCGCACCGGGGCTGCCCGGCGACCCACCCGGTGGCCGCCGGGCCATGGTCGTCTGGGGCGTCGGCGTCACCGTCTACTTCGTCGCGATCATCTTCCGCACCAGCCTGGGGGTCGCCGGCATCGACGCCGCCGACCGCTTCCACGTCGGCGCCTCCGCGCTGTCGACGTTCTCCATACTCCAACTGCTCGTCTACGCGGGCATGCAAATACCCGTCGGCCTGATGGTCGACCGGATGGGCACCAGGAGGGTGCTCGCCCTGGGCGCGGTGCTCTTCACCACCGGCCAGCTCGGCTTCGCCTTCGCCCACTCCTACGGCGCGGCGCTCGCCTGCCGGGCCCTGCTGGGCTGCGGCGACGCCATGACCTTCATCAGCGTGCTGCGGCTGGGCGCCCGCTGGTTCCCCGCCCGCCGGGGCCCGATGATCGCGCAGGTGGCGGCGCTCATCGGGATGGGCGGCAACCTCGTGTCGACCGTCGTCCTGTCCCGGCTGCTCCACGACATCGGCTGGACCCCGGCCTTCGCGGGCAGCGCGGCCGCCGGTCTCGTCGCCCTGGCCCTGCTCCTGCTGTTCCTGAAGGACCACCCCGAGGGGTACGAGCCCGCCCCCGGCCCCCGTCCGGGCAAGGGCGCGGTGCGAAGGCAGCTCGTGGGGGCGTGGCGGGAGCCCGGCACCCGGCTGGGTCTGTGGACGCACTTCACCACCCAGTTCCCCGCGATGGTCTTCCTGTTGCTGTGGGGCATGCCGTTCCTGGTGGAGGCCCAGGGGCTGGGCAGGGACACGGCGGGCACCCTGCTGACGCTCGTGGTGCTGTCCAACATGGGCGTCGGCCTGGTTTACGGACAGGTCGTCGCCCGCCACCACGAGGCCCGGCTGCCCCTCGCGCTGGGCACGCTCGCGGCGACGGCCCTGCTGTGGGCGGCGGTCCTCTCCTGGCCCGGGGCGCACGCGCCGCTGTGGCTGCTGGTCACGCTGTGCGTGGTGCTCGGCGCCTGCGGCCCGGCCTCGATGATCGGCTTCGATTTCGGCCGCCCCGCGAACCCGCCCGAGCGCCAGGGCACCGCCTCCGGCATCGTCAACATGGGCGGCTTCCTCGCCACCATCACGACCCTGCTGGTCGTGGGCGTCCTGCTGGACGCCACCGGTGGCAGCTACCGGATCGCCTTCTGCGCCGTCTTCGTCCTCCAGGCGCTCGGGTTGTCGCGGATCCTGCTGCTGCGCGGTCCGGCGCTGCGGCGCGAGCGGGAACGGATCGTGGCGTCGCGCGTGACGACCGTGCACGTACCGGTGCGGGACAACGAGGGCGGTGGACTGCGCGCCTGAGCGGCCTCACGGGCTCAGGGGGTGACCGCGAACTCCCGGAGGACCGACCACGCCAGTTCCTGATCGCCCTCGGTCTTGATCCGGTCGGCCACCGCCTCCGCCCGGACGCGCCCGCACGCGAGGCGCACATAGGTCTCCCAGTCCAGGATCAGCGTCGCCGTGGGCCCCAGGGAGACGCTGCCGTCGATCGTCCCCCTGCCGTTCGGGCCGACCCGCACGGTGCGCAGGAACTCCAGCGGGCCGTGCACGTCGAAGGCCACCGTCGTGCCCGGCCGCGCCCCGGCGTCCTGGGCCACCACCTGGGGCAGCGCCGCCAGCAGCATGTCCCGGGCGATGACGGCGGCGGGCGAGTCGAGGTTGCCGGGGACGCCCAGGGCGCGCCGGAGGTCCTGCTCGTGGGCCCAGACGTCGAAGGCCCGCATGGCCAGCGTCCGTTCGAGCGTCCGCTCGCTGCCACCGCCCAGCGGCCAGCGGACGGTCGCCTGGGGGGAGCGTTGCTCGTTGCGCAACTGCCGGGACCGCCGGATGATCGTGTAATCCAGCTCCGAGGTCATCTCCGGTGCCGTGTGACAGCGCCGCACATCCACCTGGACCTCGATGTAGCGCGAGAACTCATCGGTGACGTGCCGCAGATCGCGCGGGAGGGTGTGGATCGGCCGTGGCTCGCCCAGCATTTCGCACTCCACGCCGATGATGTGCGAGACCACGTCCCGGACGGACCAGCCGGGACACTCGGTGGCCCGGTTCCAGTCACTCTCGGCCAGGGGGTTGACCAACTCGTGCACGGATTCGATGGATTGGGTCCAGGCGTCGATCGCGGGCTGAAGGCTGGGGTGGACTGTCACGGGCGGATCCCTCGGCGGTGCTGGGCGGCGGCTGCGGTGACGTGGCGGGCGACGGACGACGGCGGGCCGCGGCGGGCTGGCGGCGGGCTGCGGGGCGAGCGAGGCTGTCGGGGTTCTCACTCGTTAAGTTACGCTGCGGACGGTCGCCACGGCAGAGGTTTCGTGTGACGCATGCGGAGAGTGGTGGTACTGTGCGCGCTTCCCTGGTCCAGTTCGATGTCGATCCGTTCGAACCGGTCGCCGCGCGCCGTGAGCGCGCCGCCGGGCTCGTCCGGTCGCTGGGCGACAGCGATCTCGTGGTGCTCCCGGAGCTCTGGCCCGTCGGCGCCTTCGCCTTCGAGTCCTTCACCACCGAGGCCGAGCCCCTCGACGGCCCCACGGCCGAGGTCATGGCGGCGGCCGCCCGGGACGCGGGCGTCTGGCTGCACGCGGGCTCGATCGTCGAACGGGCCGCCGACGGGGCCCTGTTCAACACCTCGCTCGTCTTCTCGCCCGACGGCGCGCTCGTCCGCACGTACCGGAAGATCCACCGCTTCGGCTTCGACAAGGGCGAGGCGGTCCTGATGAGCGCGGGCACGGACCCCGTCACCGTGCCCCACCCGAAGGCCACGCTGGGCCTGGCGACCTGCTACGACCTGCGCTTCCCCGAGCTGTTCCGGGCCCTGGTCGACGCGGGCTCGCGGCTCTTCGTCGTCCCGGCGGGCTGGCCGGAGCGCCGCCGCGAGCACTGGACCCTGCTCGCCCGCGCGCGGGCCGTGGAGAACCAGTCCTACGTCCTCGCCTGCGGCACGGCGGGCACCCACGCGGGCGTCGAGCAGGCCGGCCACAGCATCGTCGTCGGCCCGTGGGGCGAGGTCCTGGCGGAGGCGGGCGCGGACGAGGAGGTGCTGACCGTCGACCTGGACCCGGCGCGGGTCGACATGGTCCGCGAGGAATTTCCGGCGCTGAAGGACCGCGTGCTCGGGCGATAGCCCGGGATTCCCGAGGCCCGCACGATTCCCGAGGCCCGCACGATTCCCCAGGTTTCCAGCATTCCCCAGGTTCCCTGGATTCGCCGTTTCATCGGATATTCATACTTCGCCGGGTCGCCTGTGGAAGACCGCCGGGCCCGATGTTGTTGGATGGACGCATGGCTGCTTCTCACGCTCGCGTCCGCGCCCCTGAACTGACCGGAAAAGGCGGCTGGCTGAACACCGGCGGCACCGCCCTGACCCTCGCCGACCTGCGGGGTCGCATCGTGATACTGGATTTCTGGACGTTCTGCTGTGTGAACTGCCTGCACGTCCTGGACGAGCTCCGCGAGCTCGAGGAGAAACACCGCGACACCGTGGTGATCATCGGCGTCCACTCGCCGAAGTTCGTCCACGAGGCCGACCACCAGGCCGTCGTCGACGCCGTCGAGCGCTACGGGGTCCACCACCCCGTCCTCGACGACCCCGAGCTCGCCACCTGGAAGCAGTACGCGGTCCGGGCCTGGCCCACGCTCGTCGTCATCGACCCCGAGGGCTACGTCGTCGCCCAGCACGCCGGCGAGGGCCACGCCCACGCCCTCGCCAAGCTGGTCGAGGAGCTGGAGGCGGCCCACGACGCCAAGGGCACCCTGCGGCGCGGCGACGGCCCCTACGTCGCCCCCGAGCCGGTCGCCGGCGACCTGCGCTTCCCCGGCAAGGCGCTGCTGCTGCCCGACGGCGGCTTCCTCGTCTCCGACTCCACCCGCCACCAGCTCGTCGAGTTCGCCGCCGACGGCGAGACCGTCGTCCGCCGCGTCGGCACGGGCGAGCGCGGCCTCGTCGACGGCCCGGCCGCCACCGCCGCCTTCAGCGAGCCCCAGGGCCTCGCCCTGCTGCCCGACGGCACGGTGATCGTCGCCGACACCGTCAACCACGCGCTGCGCGCCTACGACCCCGCCACCGGGGCCGTGACGACCGTCGCCGGCACCGGGAAGCAGTGGTGGCAGGGCTCGCCGACGGACGGCCCGGCCCGCGAGGTCGACCTCTCCTCCCCCTGGGACGTCGCCTGGTTCGACGGCCGCGTCTGGATCGCCATGGCGGGCGTCCACCAGCTGTGGACGTACGACCCGCGGGCCGGCACCGTCCGCGTCGCCGCCGGGACGACCAACGAGGGCCTGGTGGACGGCCCCGCCGCCGAGGCGTGGTTCGCCCAGCCGTCCGGGCTCGCGGCCTCCGCCGACGGCGAGCGGCTCTGGCTCGCCGACTCGGAGACGTCCGCGCTGCGCTGGATCGACCGCGAGGGCACGGTGCGCACCGCCGTGGGCGCCGGCCTCTTCGACTTCGGCCACCGCGACGGCGACGCCGCCCAGGCCCTCCTCCAGCACCCCCTCGGCGTCACCGCCCTGCCCGACGGCTCGGTGGCCGTCTCCGACACCTACAACCACGCGCTGCGCCGCTACGACCCGGCGACGGGCGAGGTGTCGACGCTGGCGACGGATCTGCGGGAGCCCTCGGACGCCGTCCTGGTCGGTGAGGACATCGTCGTGGTCGAGTCCGCCCGGCACCGGCTGACGCGGCTGCGGCTGCCGGAGGAGGCGGTGCGGGTGGAGTCCGTCGCCCACCGCACCCGGCGCGAGGCCACGGAGATCGCCCCGGGCGTGCTCCGGCTGGACGTGGTCTTCCAGGCGCCCGCCGGGCAGAAGCTCGACACCCGCTACGGGCCGTCGACGCGGCTGCTGGTCAGCTCCACCCCGCCGGAGCTCCTCGCGGAGGGCGCCGGGAAGGGCACGGACCTCAGCCGTGAGCTGCGGCTCGCGGACGGGGTGGCAGAAGGCGTCCTCCACGTCTCGGCCATGGCGGCGTCCTGCGACGACGACCCGGAGAACGAGTACCCGGCGTGCCACGTCCACCAGCAGGACTGGGGCGTCCCCGTGCGGGTGGCCCCCGGCGGCGCGGACCGGCTGCCGCTGGTCCTGGCGGGGCTGGACGGGTAGGGGGAGCCCGGGGCCCCGGCCGTCAGCCGGGTGCCCCCGGGATCACCACTTCAGGGCGGCGTCCTCCGCGTCGAGCCAGTACGTCGTGCGTGCCGAGTCGTCCACGTGCAGCGAGCCGCCCGGCGCGGGCGCCGAGGACGGGTCGCCGGCGAGGGGGTCGCCGTCCGGGGTCTGGAAGGTGACCGACAGCTGCTTGGCGTCCCGGCCGGTGCCGCCCGAGCCATCCGCGGCGGAGGCCAGCACCCCCGCGTAGGCCGACTTGCCCGGGGCGATCGTCACCTTGCCCTTCGGCTTGCTCTCCTCGACCGCGATCGCCGTGGCCTGGTCCTGGTCGAAGCGCAGGAACGGGAAGCCATAGGCGGTGCAGGGAGACTTGGAGGTGTTCGTCGCCACCAGCAGGACGTGGTTGACGGGCGACTTCACGGCCCTGGTCTCGATCTTCACGGTGCCGGGACCGCAGGCGTCGCCCTTCTCCTGCTCCTGGCCGTTCTCGTCGTCGGAGGTGGTCTCCCCGCCCGCCTCGTCCCCGCCGGTGGCGGCGTCGGCCGCGACCTGCCCGTCCTTGGCCGCCTTGGTCTCCTCGCCGTCCGAGCCGCCACAGGCGGTGAGCGTGAGGGCGGCCGTGGCGGTGAGCGCGGAGACGGTGACGGCGAACCGCAGGGTGCGGGTGGTCATGGTGCTTCCCCCGGGGGGTGGGACGGACGTATGACGTGTGAAGGCTGTATATCAGCCCCGGGTAGCGACCATCGAGAACGATCAGTCAAGAACGATCAGTCGGCGATCATCCCTCAAGGAAGGCGGTCAGCGCGGCGGCGAGAAGATGGGGGTCCTCGGCGCCGCAGAGCTCGCGCGCGGAGTGCATCGAGAGAATCGCCACACCGATGTCGACCGTGGCGATGCCGTGCCGCGCCGCGGTGATCGGGCCGATGGTGGTGCCGCACGCCACGGCGTTGTTGGAGACGAAGTGCTGCCACGGCACCCCGGCCCGCTCGCAGGCGCCGGCGAAGACGGCCCGTCCGGCGCCGTCGGTGGCGTAGCGCTGGTTGACGTTGACCTTGAGGATGGGGCCGCCGTTGGGCATGGGGTGGTGGCCCGGCTCGTGGCGCTCGGCGTAGTTGGGGTGGACGGCGTGGCCGGTGTCGGAGGACAGGCAGATCGTGCCGGCGAAGGCGCGGGCCCGGTCCTCGAAGGTGCCGCCGCGGGAGAGGACGGAGCGCTCCAGGACGTTGCCGAGCAGCGGGCCCTCGGCGCCGGTGTCGGACTGGCTGCCGTTCTCCTCGTGGTCGAAGGCGGCCAGCACGGGGATGTACGGCAGGCTCGCGGAGGAGGCGGCGGCGATGAGGGCGGCGATGCCGGCGTGCACGGAGAGCAGGTTGTCCATGCGCGGGCCGGCCAGCAGCTCGCGGTCGCGGCCGAGGTAGGCGGGTGCCTCGACGCTGTGCAGCATCAGGTCCCAGCCGCGGATCTCATCGGCCGCGACGCCGGTCTCCTCGGCGACGAAGCGGATCAGATCGCCCTGGCCCACCTCGCCGAGGCCCCAGATGGGCGTCATGTGGCGCTGCTTGTCGAGCTTGAGGCCGTCCTGGTTGACCCCTCGGTCGAGGTGGATGGCGAGCTGCGGGACGCGCATGAGCGGGCGGTCGACGTTGACGAGCCGGTGGCTGCCGTCGCTCAGGGTGATCCGGCCGGAGAGGCCGAGGTCGCGGTCGAGCCAGGTGTTGAGCAGCGTGCCGCCGTAGAGCTCGACGGCGGCCTGCCGCCAGCCGTGCGAGGACGTGTCGGGCAGGGGCTTGATCCGCAGGTTGGGGGAGTCGGTGTGCGCGCCGACGACGCGGAACGGAGTGGCCGGGGTGGCCCCGTCGGGCACGTACCAGGCGATGACGGCGCCGCCCCGGCGCACGTACGCCCCGCCGGTGCGGCCGTCCCAGGCGTCGGTCTCCACGACCTCGCGGAAACCGGCCTTCTCCAGCCGCTCCGCGGTGTTGGCCACCGCGTGGTACGGCGAGGGGCTGGCCGCGAGGAAGGACATCAGGTCGTCGGTGTGGCCGCGGTCGAAGCGGTGCGCAGAGCTCATGGCCTCAGAATAAGGATCAGGGCAAGAGCCGGACGGGGCTTTGCGCGTCCGGCTCCTGCCCTCGGGTGTTCAAGGGAAAGGCTTCCTTAGAAGGCGGCCTCGTCCAGCTCCATCAGGGACTGGTCGACGGACTCGGCGAGCGCGCGCTCGACGGCGAGGGCCGGCAGGACCGTGTGGGCGAAGAACTTCGCCGCCGCGATCTTGCCCGTGTAGAAGGCCTTGTCCTTGGCGGAGGCGGTCGGCAGCTTCTCGGCCGCCACGGCCGCGCCCTTGAGGAGCAGGTAGGCGACGACGACGTCACCGGAGGCCATCAGCAGGCGGGTGGTGTTCAGGCCCACCTTGTAGATGGACTTGACGTCCTTCTCGGTGGCGGCGAGGTCGGTCAGCATGGCGCCGACGATGCCCTCCAGGTCCACCGCGGCCGTCGCGAGCTTCTCGCGGGCCTCGGCGAGCTCCTCGCCGCCGGCGGCCTCGGCGAGGAACTTCTTGATCTCCTCGGAGAGGGTGGTGAGCGCCTGGCCCTGGTCACGGACGATCTTCCGGAAGAAGAAGTCCTGGCCCTGGATGGCGGTGGTGCCCTCGTAGAGGGTGTCGATCTTGGCGTCCCGGATGTACTGCTCGATCGGGTACTCCTGGAGGTACCCGGAGCCGCCGAAGGTCTGGAGCGACTGGTGGGACAGCAGCTCGTAGGACTTCTCGGAGCCGTAGCCCTTGACGATGGGCAGCAGCAGGTCGTTGAGGCCGTGGAGGGCCTTGGCGTCCTCGCCCGCGGCCTCCTTGACGGCGATCTCGTCCTGGACGGTCGCGGTGTAGAGGACGAGGGCGCGCATGCCCTCCGCGTACGCCTTCTGCGTCATCAGCGAGCGGCGGACGTCGGGGTGGTGGGTGATGGTGACCTTGGGCGCGGACTTGTCCATGAAGTTCGCCAGGTCCGGGCCCTGCACGCGCTCCTTGGCGTACTCCAGCGCGTTGAGGTAGCCGGTGGAGAGGGTGGCGATGGCCTTCGTGCCGACCATCATCCGGGCGAACTCGATGATCATGAACATCTGGCGGATGCCGTCGTGCTTGTCACCGATGAGCCAGCCCTTGGCGGGGTGCTTGTCGCCGAAGGTCATCTCGCAGGTGTTGGAGGCCTTGAGGCCCATCTTGTGCTCGACGTTGGTGGCGTAGACGCCGTTGCGCTCGCCCAGCTCGCCGGTCTCGAAGTCGAACTCGTACTTCGGCACGAGGAAGAGGGAGAGGCCCTTGGTGCCGGGGCCGGCGCCCTCGGGGCGGGCGAGGACGTAGTGGAGGATGTTCTCCGCCATGTCGTGCTCACCCGAGGTGATGAAGCGCTTGACGCCCTCGATGTGCCAGGAGCCGTCCTCCTGCTGGACGGCCTTGGTGCGGCCGGCGCCCACGTCCGAGCCCGCGTCGGGCTCGGTGAGGACCATGGTGGAGCCCCACTGCTTCTCCACCGCGATCTTCGCGATGTGCTTCTGCTGCTCGGTGCCCTCGTCGAAGAGGATGCCCGCGAACGCGGGGCCCGAGGAGTACATCCAGATGGCGGGGTTGGAGCCGAGGATCGCCTCCGCGTACGCCCAGATCAGGGAGCGCGGCGCGGTGGTGCCGCCGATCTCCTCCGGGATGCCCAGACGCCACCACTCGGCGTCCATGAAGGCCTTGTAGCTCTTCTTGAACGAGGCCGGGATCGGGGCCGTGTTGGTCTCCGGGTCGAAGACCGGCGGGTTGCGGTCGGTGTCCGCGAAGGACTCGGCCAGCTCGTTCTCCGAGAGGCGAGTGATCTCCGAGAGGACGCTCTTCGCGGTCTCGACGTCCATCTCCGCGAACGGGCCGGAGCCGTACGCCTTGTCGCGGCCGAGGACCTCGAAGAGGTTGAACTCGATGTCGCGAAGATTCGACTTGTAGTGGCCCATGACAGACGGCTCCGTAGGTGACGGGAGGGCGATCCTCTGTGCGTACCGGTCAGTAAGCAGCATGATGCTACCCACCGGTAATAAGACGCAAGACCTGATCGGCCAACTGTGACCCGTACGACCCTCTAGGCTTTGGAGTCATGTACGGCTACGACCAGAACGCGGCACAGCAGGGCTACGCGCCCCCGCAGCAGCCCGGCGGCTACGGCGAGCAGCCGCTGTACCCCGAGCCGTCGCCCCCGTCGCTCGCCGACGCGGTCCGGGCCTTCACCACGGGCCAGATGTCCGCCGAGGACTTCCAGACGGTCTTCTCGAACTCCAAGGTCTACTGCCCGCGCGGGGAGAACCCCGGTTTCCTCGCGCTCCACAACACCCAGCAGCCGGTGATCCCGATGTTCACCTCGCTGAAGGAGCTGCGGCGGTACGCGGGCAAGGAGTCCAAGTACTTCGTCATCACCGGCGCGGAGGTCCTGGACCTGCTGCCGACCGGCTACGGCTTCGTCCTCGACATGGAGGGCGACCACCGCATGGTCTTCGACGCGAAGTCGGTGGAGCAGATGGTGGACTTCGCGATGCGGCGGATGTACGGCTGAGTCCTACGCACGCGTCGCGCGCTCGTACAGCCGCTTGACGGCGGGTCCGAAGTACGACGCGTAGGACGTCTCCTCGTCGCCGCCCTCGTCCTTGCCGCCGAGGACGCCGACGAGCGTTCCCAGGTCCGTCCCCCGGTCCACGTCCGTCAGGAACGGGCTGCCGCTCGTGCCGTTGGGCAGCCCCTCGCAGTCGAAGCGGAGCTGGGTGTCGCCCTCGGCCGCCGTGGTGTTGCGGCAGGACACGGGTCGCTCCTCGTCGTTCGGGTAGCCGAGCACCTGGGTGGCCCGCTCGCGCGGCGGGTCGAAGCGCAACCGCTCCGCCCCCGTCACCCGCTCGACGGGCGGGCCGCCCTTCGCGGGGCGGACGCGCAGGAACGCCACGTCGTGGTCGGGGTCCCGGTCGGCCGCCCACTCCGGGTCGATGTCGATGGAGGTCGGCACCCACACACCGTAGGGAGCCGTCTCGTCCTGGTAGCCCGGGACGAAGGCGAGGTCGGTGCGGAAGCCGTCCATGTACACGCAGTGCGCTGCGGTGACGACGAGATCGCCCGCCGGGCTGTGCACCACGCTCGCGGTGCAGCCGTGCGCCGGGACGCCCTCGGCGGTGTAGAACAGCGGCCCCACGGCGGGGGAGGGCGCCGCCTCCGCCGCCGAGGGCGGCTGCGCGGCGGACGCCGGCGCGGCGTCGGCGGGGCCGGCCTGCTGCGGGGCGTTCAGCGGCGCGGGAGCGGCCTGCCGGGGGTTCTTCAGGACGCCCTTCAGCGCATCCGCCGCCGCGTCGGCCGCCGCCTTCTGCTGTCTGTAGTGCCCGGTCGCGTCACCGGCGGCCAGGGGCGCGCCCGCGGCCGGGCCGCGGCTCGCCACGAGGATGCCCAGGGCGACGAGGGCCAGCACTGTGACGGAGACGAGAGCGACGTGAGTCGGGCGCATTGATCAAGTGTCCCTCTTCCGGGAACGGACCCTCCGGGAATGTACGCGCCTTGAATGTGGTTCACCATTCAACTAACTTGGAACCGCACCCCAGCCGAGGAGGCCGCCATGCCCGCCGTGACCGTAGAGAACCCGCTGACCCTGCCCCGCGTCGCCGCGCCCGCCGCGGACGCGACCCGGCGCCCGGTGCTGTACGTCGGCACCGCCCCCGGCGGCTTCGAGGGGGAGGGCTTCCCCGTCCGCCGCGCCTTCGCCGGCATCGACTACCGCTACCTGGACCCGTTCATCATGATGGACCAGATGGGCGAGGTGGAATACGCCCCGGGCGAGCCGAAGGGCACCCCCTGGCACCCCCACCGCGGCTTCGAGACCGTCACGTACATCATCGACGGGATCTTCGACCACCAGGACTCCCACGGCGGTGGCGGCACCATCACCAACGGCGACACCCAGTGGATGACCGCCGGCTCGGGCCTGCTGCACATCGAGGCGCCGCCGGAGCACCTGGTGGTGTCGGGCGGTCTCTTCCACGGCCTGCAGCTGTGGGTGAACCTCCCGGCCAAGGACAAGATGATGGCCCCGCGCTACCAGGACATCCGCGGCGGCTCCGTCCAGCTGCTCACCTCCCCCGACGGAGGCGCGCTGCTGCGGGTCATCGCCGGTGAGCTGGACGGCCACCAGGGACCCGGCGTCACCCACTCGCCGATCACGATGGTGCACGCGACGCTGGCGCCGGGCGCCGAGGTCACGCTGCCGTGGCGGGAGGACTTCAACGGCCTGGCGTACGTCCTCTCCGGGCGTGGCTCGGTCGGCGCGGAACGGCGCCCGGTCCACACGGGGCAGACGGCCGTGTTCGGCGCGGGTTCCTCGCTGACCGTCCGCGCGGACGAGAAGCAGGATTCCCACACCCCGGACCTGGACGTCGTCCTGCTCGGCGGCCGGCCGATCCGGGAGCCGATGGAGCACTACGGCCCGTTCGTGATGAACACCCGCGCCGAGCTCGCCCAGGCCTTCGAGGACTTCCGGGCCGGCCGGCTCGGGACCGTCCCGGCGGCCTGAGCACGCCCCGCCCAGGGCCCCGGCACTGATCGAGTGGTGCCGGGGTCCCGGCGGGCGCAGAGTGGAATCGGGTGAACCCTCCAGAACGGAGGCCCGGCCATGCCGATCAGCCCCTATGGCGTACTGGCCGCCCGTGCCACCGACCGACGTCGGGAGTCCGGCACCCAGACGCCGCACTACCAGCTCTTCCTCAAGGACAACGCCGGCGCCTCCTACCAGGTGCCCGTGAACGTCCTGTCCAAAGTGGCCCCGTCCGAGCTGCTGTTCCTCGCGGACGACGACTTCCGTCACCCCGTGACGCGGCTCCTGCCCCCGGCGGGCAGCGGCTGGAGCCCGCTCGCCTCGCAGGCGGGCTCGGGCGCCCTCGACTTCATCCGCGGCAATCTGTTCGACCCCGCCCGGATGCGCCCGCTCCCACCGGACCGCCCCGGCGTGGACAACGACCTCTCCGACTTCCTGGACCACTACGCGGAACGCGCCATCGCCGATCCCACAGTGGCCGTCTACGCCTTCGGCCAGGGCTTCGGGCCCCACCGCTCCCTGCTCGCCAGGATCTTCCGGTTCCAGTCCGCGCGCGGCGGGCCCGCCGTCATCGGCGTCCACGACATCCATATGAACCAGGGCAACGTCGAGCCGTTCGTCCCGGACGACGGCGTGTGGCAGGACGGCGGGCTGCTGTTCCACATGACCGCCGAGGACCGCTGGGTGGGCGTCTTCCTGGCCTTCCAGTCGCAGGCGTGGCACACCGACGACACCACGGGGCACACCCTCCCCGCACCGGGCGCGCGGCCGTTCCCGGTTGGGGAGCACGAGGCCCCCGTGCGCATCGTGGCCGCCCGCGTCGCCTCGGCGGGACCGGGGCGGGGCGCCGACTCCGTCACGCTGCTCAACGCCTCCCCCGACCCCGTCGACATGGGCGGCTGGCGGCTCGCCGACGCGGGCGGACACCGCCGTCCGCTCCCCGCAGGCTCCCTCGCCTCCGGGACGACCGTCACCGTCGCGGGAGGCGACGGATTCCGGCTCGGCCCGGAGGGCGGAGCGGTCACCCTGATCGATCCGGCGGGGCTCAAGGTGCATGGCGTGGCCTACACCCGCGACCAGGTCCGGGGCGTGGGCTGGACGACGACGTTCTGAGGGCCCGACCCCCCTACGTCACGCCCTCGAACTGCGCCGCCACCCCGGAGGCGGCCTCGTACAGTTCGAACCAGATGTTCTTGCCCTCGCCCCGGGGGTCGACGCCCCAGGCCCCCGCCAGCAGCTCCATCAGCACCAGGCCGCGGCCCGAGGAGGCCATCTCCCCGGGGTGCCGCCGGTGGGGCAGCTCGTCGCTCGCGTCCGCGACGTCGACGCGGACGCAGCGGGTGCCGCGCTCGCCCGATATCTCGGCGATGAGCAGCGCGTCGCCGTCCGTGTGGACGAGGACGTTCGTCACCATCTCGGAGACCATCAGCACCGCCGAGTCCGTCTGATCCGGGTCCGGCCAGTCGTGCATGAGCTCGCGGATCTGCTGCCGGGCCTGCGCGATCCGCTCCGGCTCGGCCTGGGCGATGGCCATGACCGTGCGGCGCGGCGGATGCGGCAGCGCCCCCGGCTCCGCGCCCTCCGGCGCGCCAGCCGGGACCGTGCGGCGGAGCAGCAGCAGGGCGATGTCGTCCTCGCGGCGGTCGATGAGCGGTCCGGTCGTGTAGTGCGAGGGCGGCCCGTGGACGGCCTGGACGAGGGCGTCGGCGAGCTTCTCCAGATCGCCGTCCACGTCCAGGGCGTGGCCCTCGACGGTCTGCCGCAGCCGGGCCATGCCCGACTCCAGGTCGTGGCCGCCGGTCTCGACGAGCCCGTCCGTGAAGACGAGCATCGTCTCGCCGGGCTCCAGGACGATCCGGGTGGTGGGGTAGTCCGTGTCGGGGATGATCCCCAGCGGCAGCCCGCCCGCCGTGGGCCGTACCAGCAGGGTGCCGTCGCTGAGCCGGATCGCCGGGTCGGGGTGGCCGGCGCGGGCGATCACCAGCAGTCCGCTGGAGGGGCAGACCTCGATGTAGAGGCAGGTGGCGAAGCGCTGCTCGTCGTCCGCGTCGCCGGAGTCGTTGATGCCGGCCAGAAAGCGGGAGGCGCGGGAGAGCACCGCGTCGGGGTGGTGGCCCTCGGAGGCGTACGCGCGCAGCGCGATCCGCAGCTGGCCCATGAGCCCGGCGGCCCGTACGTCGTGGCCCTGGACGTCGCCGATGACCAGGGCGATCTTGCCGTTGGGCAGCGGGATCATGTCGTACCAGTCGCCGCCGACCTCCAGCCCGCCGCCGGTGGGCACATAGCGGGCGGCCACCGCCATGCCGGGGATGCCGGGCTGGACGGTGGGCAGCATCGAGCGCTGGAGGCCCACGCTGAGCTCGCGCTCGGACTCCGTGACGCTGGCCCGGCCCAGCGCCTGCGCGAGCATCCGCGCGACGGTGGTGAGCACCGAGCGCTCGTCGGGGGTGAAGGCGACGGGCACGCTGAAGCCCGCCATCCAGGCGCCGATGGTCCGGCCCGCGTTGATCAGCGGGAGGAAGGCCCAGGACGTGCGGCCGAAGTGGGCCACCTTGCGGTAGGCGTCGGGGAAGCGCCGCCGGTAGTCCTCGGGCGCGGGCAGGTAGACGGCGCGGCCGGTGCGGATGACCTCGGCGGCGGGGTAGGCCGCGTCCAGCGGCTGTTCGAGGAACGGTTCCGCCTCGCCCGGCGCGTAGCCGTGGTGGCCGATCACCCGCACCCGGCTTCCCTCGCCGACGAAGACCGCCAGCCCCGACGGCTCGAACCCCGGCATCGACAGCCCGGCCGCCACCCGCAGCACCTCGGACGTCGAGTGGGCCTCGGCCAGGGCCCGGCCCGCGTCCAGCAGGAACGCCTCGCGGTTGCGGTGCCAGTCGGCGACGATGGGCATCCGGGCGGTGGAGGTGCCCTCCATGGCCTCGGCGATCTCCTCGATCGTGCCGACCATCAGACGGTCCGTGCCGCCGTCGACCGGCTTGGCGCGCAGCCGTACGGTCCGCAGCGTCTCGCCCCGCTCGTCCACCACGCGCATCCGCAGCTCGCCGAGGGTCCCCTCGGCGCCGGAGAGGGCGAGGAGGCTCCGGAACTCCAGCCAGTCGACCGCGTGGAACCGGGCGCGGATGACGCCCTCGGTCAGCGGGGCGTGCTCGGGCAGCGCCAGCAGCCGCCTGGCCTCGGCGTCGAGGGTGACGGCTCCGGCGGCGTTGTCCCAGCACCACAGACCGGTCGCCGCGGTGGCCAGAACGTCCTCGGTGCGCATTGCCCCACCTTATGCAGGTATGCACAGGGGAGACCACCGACGCCGGACGGGAGCAGTACCCTTGCTTGGTGCTGTATGCACTGTGCGGCGCACCTTAGACCAACGCCCTCGACCACGACTTGGATGAACGATGCATCGGTACCGGTCCCACAACTGCGGCGAGCTCCGTGCGGCTGACGTCGACACCGACGTCCGTCTGAGTGGCTGGCTGCACAATCGGCGCGACCTGGGCGGCATCCTCTTCATCGATCTGCGCGACCACCACGGCATCACCCAGCTGGTGGCCCGCCCCGGCACGCCGGCGAACGAGGCCCTGAGCCACCTCACCAAGGAGACCGTCGTCCGCGTGGACGGCAAGGTCGCCAGCCGTGGCGCGGACAACGTCAACCCCGAGCTGCCCACCGGCGAGGTCGAGATCGAGGTCACCGCGGTCGAGGTGCTGGGCGCCGCGGAGCAGATCCCCTTCACGATCAACACCGAGGACGGGGTGAACGAGGAGCGCCGTCTGGAGTACCGCTTCCTCGACCTGCGCCGCGAGCGGATGCACAGCAACATCATGCTGCGCTCCGCCGTCATCTCCTCCATCCGCGAGAAGATGACCAACCTCGGCTTCAACGAGATGGCCACCCCGATCCTGTCCGCCACCTCCCCCGAGGGCGCGCGCGACTTCCTGGTGCCGTCCCGTCTCCACGCCGGCCGGTTCTACGCGCTGCCGCAGGCCCCCCAGCAGTTCAAGCAGCTGCTGATGATCGCGGGCTTCGACCGCTACTTCCAGATCGCTCCCTGCTTCCGCGACGAGGACGCCCGCGCCGACCGCTCGCCGGGCGAGTTCTACCAGCTCGACATGGAGATGTCCTTCGTCGAGCAGGAGGACGTCTTCCAGGTGATCGAGAAGGTCATGACCGACCTCTTCGAGGAGTTCGGCAACGGCCGCCACGTCACCTCCCCCTTCCCGCGCATCCCGTTCCGCACGGCGATGCTGAAGTACGGCTCCGACAAGCCGGACCTGCGCGCCAAGCTGGAGCTCGTCGACGTCACCGACGTCTTCGAGGGCTCGGAGTTCAAGGCGTTCGCGGGCAAGCACGTCCGCGCCCTGGCCGTGCCGGACACCGGCGACCAGCCGCGCAAGTTCTTCGACGGCCTCGGCGACTACGCGGTCGAGCAGGGCGCGAAGGGCCTGGCCTGGGTCCGCGTCGGCGAGGGCGACGTCCTCACCGGCCCGATCGCCAAGTTCCTCACCGCCGAGAACGTCAAGGCCCTCGTCGAGCGCCTCGGCCTCACCCCGGGCCACGCCGTCTTCTTCGGCGCCGGCGAGTTCGACGAGGTCTCCAAGATCATGGGCGCCGTGCGCGTCGAGGCCGCCAAGCGCGCCGGCCAGTTCGAGGAGAACGTCTTCCGGTTCTGCTGGATCGTCGACTTCCCGATGTTCGAGAAGGACGAGGAGACCGGCAAGATCGAGTTCTCCCACAACCCGTTCTCCATGCCCCAGGGCGGCCTTGAGGCCCTGGAGACGATGGACCCGCTGGACATCCTCGCCTGGCAGTACGACATCGTCTGCAACGGCACCGAGCTGTCCTCCGGCGCCATCCGTAACCACGAGCCCGAGGTCATGTACAAGGCGTTCGAGATCGCCGGTTACAGCAAGGACGAGGTCGAGAAGGAGTTCGGCGGCATGCTGCGCGCCTTCAAGTTCGGCGCCCCGCCGCACGGCGGCATCGCCCCGGGCATCGACCGCATCGTGATGCTGCTGGCCGACGAGCCGAACATCCGCGAGACGATCGCCTTCCCGCTCAACGGCAACGCCCAGGACCTCCTGATGGGCGCCCCGAGCGAGGTCGACGAGTCCCGCCTGAAGGAGCTCCACCTGTCGATCCGCAAGCCGCAGACCCAGGTGAAGTAACCCTCTTCCGCGCAAGCGAAACGCCGCCGGGCGGGCTCGACATCGAGCCCGCCCGGCGGCGTTTTCGTCATGACGGGGTCAGACCAGGGCGACGGACACCGGCTCTCTCGGACAGCAGCCCGCAGCCTGGTGGACCGCCCGCGACAGCCGCCCCGGAGTGAGCCGCTCGCCCCACAGGACGGACCGCACGCCGTACTCCGACACGGCCATCAGCTCCGTCTCGCCGAGCTCGTCGGCTATCACCACCAGGGGGGCGCGGCCGGCCCGGGCCAGTCTGCGCAGTCTCCCCGGGGCGTCGGCGTCGTGCCGCCCCATCAGCAGGATGTCGACCGCCGGCGTCTCGCTGACGACGTCGACACCGGGCAGCGACCGGAGCTGCCGGACGATCCGGTGCCGGCCGACCTCGTCGGCGGAATGAACGTTTACGGTGATGGACTTCTCGAACACATGGTGAAGCCTCCCGCGACGGGCTGAACGAACGATTGCCGAACGATCAACGTCCGCACGACGCGCGAGGGCCCGGGGCCGCGACAGCGGTCCCGGGCCCTCGGCGATCGGTGCCCGTCAGGCTCGGACGGCGGTCTCCTCGCCACCGCCGAAGCGCTCGCGGTACGCCGCCAGGTCGTCCTCGGTGATCTTCGCGAAGAGCACCGGCGGGACGGTGAACGGCGTGCCCGCCGGAACGAAGGTCAGCGAGCGGGCCTCGTCCTGCGTCACCCAGGTGGCGTTGTCGGCTTCCAGCTGGAAGGCCGAGCGCATCGCGGCCGCCGAGGCCGGGATGAAGGGCTCGGAGACGATCGCGTACAGGTGGATGAGGTTCATCGCCGTACGCAGCGTCAGCGCGGCGCCCTCGGGGTTGGTCTTGATCTCCAGCCAGGGGGCCTTGGTCTCCAGGTAGGAGTTGCCCGCGCTCCACAGGGCGCGCAGCGCCTGCGCGGCCTTGCGGAACTGGAGCTCCTCCATGTGCCGCTCGTACTCGGCGAGCAGTTCCGCGATCTGGTGGCCCAGCTGCGCCTCGGCCTCGCCCTCCTCCAGACCGGCCGGGACCTCGTCGCCGAACCGCTTGCGGGAGAAGGACAGGACGCGGTTGACGAAGTTGCCCAGGGTGTCGGCGAGGTCCTTGTTGACCGTCGCGGCGAAGTGCTCCCAGGTGAAGGACGAGTCGTCGGACTCCGGGGCGTTCGCGATGAGGAAGTAGCGCCAGTAGTCGGCGGGGAGCACCTCGAGGGCGGCGTCGGTGAAGATGCCGCGCTTCTGGGAGGTGGAGAACTTGCCGCCGTAGTACGTCAGCCAGTTGAAGGCCTTGACGTAGTCGACCATCTTCCAGGGCTCGCGGGTGCCGAGCTCGGTGGCCGGGAACATCACCGTGTGGAACGGGACGTTGTCCTTGGCCATGAACTGCGTGTAGCGGACGTCCTCGGCCTCGTACCACCAGGACTTCCAGTCGCGGTTCTCCGGGTCCGCGTCGGCCCACTCCTTGGTGGCGCCGATGTACTCGACGGGCGCGTCGAACCAGACGTAGAAGACCTTGCCCTCGGCGGCCAGCTCCGGCCAGGTGTCCGCGGGGACGGGCACGCCCCAGTCCAGGTCACGGGTGATGGCGCGGTCGTTGAGGCCCTCGGTCAGCCACTTGCGGGCGATGGAGGACGCCAGCACCGGCCAGTCCTTGCCGTGCTCGTCGATCCAGCCCTCGACCTCGCCCTGGAGCTTCGACTGCAGGAGGAAGAGGTGCTTGGTCTCGCGCACCTCCAGGTCGCTGCTGCCGCTGATGGCCGAGCGGGCGTCGATCAGGTCGGTGGGGTCGAGGACGCGGGTGCAGTTCTCGCACTGGTCGCCGCGCGCCTTGTCGTAGCCGCAGTGCGGGCAGGTGCCGACGATGTAGCGGTCGGGGAGGAAGCGGCCGTCGGCCAGGGAGTAGACCTGGCGGATCGACCGCTCCTCGATGAACCCGTTCTTCTGCAGCTGGCGCGCGAAGTGCTGGGTGATCTCCCGGTTCTCCGGCGAGGAGCTGCGGCCGAAGTAGTCGAAGGACAGCCCGAAGCCGTCGTAGATCGCCTTCTGCGCGTCGTGCTGCTGGGCGCAGAAGGTGTCGACGGGCAGCCCCGCCTCCTTGGCCGCCAGCTCGGCGGGCGTGCCGTGCTCGTCGGTGGCGCAGATGTAGAGGGCCTCGCGGCCGGTCTGCCGCAGGAAACGCGCGTACACGTCGGCCGGGAGCATGGACCCCACCATGTTGCCCAGGTGCTTGATCCCGTTGATGTACGGAAGGGCGCTGGTGATGAGGTGTCGAGCCATTGCGGCTGCTCCCTGGTCGCTGTGTGGCTGAGGCTTGGATGCACCTTTAGCGTATCCGAGCGCCGGAGGGGGGCCGCGCTGCTTTTATGACGGCTGTGTCAATGTCGGAAGGCCCCGTTCCTCCTGCTCACGACTCCATCCACGTGCGCCACGGCCTGGTGATCGTCTCCCGGAAGGTGTGGTGCGAGGGGTGCCGTCCCACGTGCTGGAACGTCCACCGCTGCCCCACCGCCGCGTCCTCGCTCGTGTCCGAGCTCGACCCGCACACCGCGCACTGCATCGCGTACGAGATCGGCTCGGCGTCCGGCTCCTGGTCCGGCGCGAGCGTCCAGGTGCCGAAGAGGAACACCGTCCGCGCCGTCACGACCGCCCCTCCTCTCCGCGTCCCTCGCCGCCGCCCCCGGGCGGACCGGCCTCGCTCTCCGTCGCCGGCCGCGCGTGCTCGGGCGGACAGTTCCACTCCAGACCCCCGCGCGGCGGACGTAGCTGTACGTGACCGGCATGGTGGTCCATCACTTCGCCGAGCCGTCCGGTGCGGATGTCGACGGCGTAGGTGCCACAGGGAATCTCATCGTTCACGCCCTTATCCATGCCCACTCGCACGTCCCCTGATCGGTTATTGAATGGTTGCGGAGAGTGACGCGCGGTTCAAGAGGGCGGGGGTGTCAACCGCCGGTGTCGCGGGGGTGATTCCCCGCGTCCGCACGGAAGGTGACGATGAGTGGTCGAGTGACTCCTGACAGGTACACTGAAACGGTCATATCGGGGGGCGTGACGACGCGGGGGTTCGCGCGCCTCCTCCCATGTACCCGTGTGTTGAGGAGCAGAGAAGTGAAGCGCACCATCCTCCGGGCCGCCGTCGTCCCGGTCCTGGCCGCCGTCGCCTTCGGCATCGCCGCCCCGTCGGCCTGCGCCGCGACCGCCCCGACGAAGGCGGCCGACGCGACCTCCGGCCCGTCCGTCACCGTCGGCAAGATCTTCCTCGGCAAGGGCATAGTCGCCTCCGTCGACGTCTCCTTCGACTACGTCTGCACGGACGCCACGGACCACGTGGCGGTCGAGCTCGTCTCCGGGCCGACCACGCTGAAGGCCACCAAGGCCAAGGGCGCGCTGGAGTGCGACGGCGCCAAGCACACGAGCTTCGTCGAGTGGGCGGCCCGCACCGTCGCCACGGACACCCCGGCGAAGGCCACGGCCGGCCTCTACACCAAGCAGGGCGGA
This sequence comes from Streptomyces sp. L500, assembly GCF_054551825.1. Taxonomy (NCBI): domain Bacteria; kingdom Bacillati; phylum Actinomycetota; class Actinomycetes; order Kitasatosporales; family Streptomycetaceae; genus Streptomyces; species Streptomyces sp. L500. Next base: position 54,034 of record NZ_JBTOLC010000003.1, on the reverse strand, counting down.
CTCCAGGCCCGCGTCTCCGAGAAGACGATGAAGCCGGGCTACGGCCTCCCGCCGTTCGGCAACTGACCGCCGGACCCGGCGACGGAGAGGTTTCCGAAACACCCCGTCCGGTAGACCCGCATCCTGGAAGGAAGGGGGCGTACCGGACGAGAGGAACGAGGAGCCACCGTCATGCGAGTGCTCGTCGCCGAGGACGAAGAGGTACTGGCCGAACTCGTGGCCACCGGGCTGCGGAGAGCCGGGTTCGCCGTGGACACCGTCTACAGCGGCGACGCCGCGCTGGCCTACCTCGGGCTGTATGACTACGACGTCGTCGTCCTCGACCGGGACCTGCCCCGGGTGCACGGCGACGACGTCACCCGGCACCTCGTCGCCGCCGGTTCCCGCACCCGCATCCTGATGCTCACCGCCGCCGGCTCCATGGAGGACCGGGTCGCCGGGCTGGACCTGGGAGCCGACGACTATCTCCCCAAGCCGTTCGAGTTTCCCGAGCTGGTCTCCCGCGTACGGGCGCTGCGTCGCCGCAGCGCCCGTCCCGCGCCTCCGCTGCTGCGCAAGGCCGGGCTGAGCATGGACACCGTGCGGCGCACCGCCAGCAGGGAGGGACGGGAGCTCGAACTGTCGCCCAAGGAGTTCGCGCTCCTCCAGATCCTGCTGGAGGCCGACGGTGCCGTCGTCAGCGCCGAGGAACTCCTGGAGCGCGCCTGGGACGCCCATGCCGACCCCTTCACCGGAGCCGTCCGCGTCGCCATGAGCAAGCTGCGCGGCAAACTCGGGGACCCGCCGCTCATCCGCACCGTGCAGGGCGTCGGGTACGCGCTGTGAGGCGGCCCGTCCTCACGGCCCGCGCCCGCATCGCCGTCGCGTTCGGGGCGGTGTTCGCCGTGCTCGGCACCGGCCTGCTGGTCACCGTGAACGTCCTGTCCCGGGCGGGCACGCGGGAGCGGGCCGGCCGCATCGCCCGGCTGGCGGTGCCCGCCGAGAGCGGGCCCTGGCCGGTCCACGGGCAGCCGCGGGAGACGGTGGGCACCGCCACGATCTACCGGCTGTCGGGCGACGTCAGCGAGGCCGCCTCCCACGAACTCGTCCTCTGGTCGGCCGTCGCCCTCCTGCTGACCGCGCTGCTCGCCCTCGGCGTCGGCTGGTGGACGGCCGGGCTGTTCCTGCGGCCCGTCCAGGGGGCGCTCGACGGCCAGCGGCGGTTCATCGCCAACGCCTCGCACGAACTGCGCACCCCGCTGGCCACCCAGCGGGCCGCCGTCCAGGTCGGGCTGGACGGCGATCCGTCCCCGGAGGACCTCGCCCGCACCAGGGCGACGCTCCTGGAGGCCAACCGCCAGTCCGAACGCCTCATCGACGGGCTGCTCCTCCTCGCCCGCAGCGAGCGCGGCCTGGAGAGCCGCGAGCCGCTCGACCTCGCCGAGGTCGTCCGCGAGGAAGCCGCCGCCGTCGCCGGGGAGTCGGCGCGGGCGGGCGTCCGGGTCGCCCTCCACGCCGACGGGCCCGTGCCCGTCTCCGGCAACCGCGTGCTGCTCGGCCGGCTCGCCGGCAATCTGCTGCGCAACGCCGTCGGTTACAACCACCCCGGCGGCAGCGTGGACGTCACCGTCGCCCCGGGCCGGCTGACCGTCGTCAACACCGGGCCGCCCGTGCCCGCCAAGGAGGTACCGGGGCTCTTCGAGCCGTTCCGCCGAGGCCGGGGCCGGGAGCGGCTGGGCGGCGGGTCCGGGCTCGGGCTGTCCATCGTGCGGTCGGTGGCCCGGGCGCACGGCGGTACGGCGAAGGCCGCCCCCAACGCGGGGGGCGGCCTCCGGGTGGTCGTCGACCTGCCGGCCGGGCGGCCCGGCGCGGAGCGAAGGGCTAGCGGACGATTCCGGCGGCGCGTGCTTCCGCCAGCCATTCGGGGAACTCGACCATGAGCTCCGTGTAGAGCTCGTCGTCCTTCAGCAGCCGCGGTTCGAGGCCGGCGTGGAAGAAGCCGGCGTTGTCGACCACCCGGCGCTCCGGCACGGGCAGGTCGTCGAGACGGCGCAGGAAGTCGAAGCCCTTGCCCTCGGGGTCGCCGAAGCCCACGAACTGCCAGAAGATCGGCAGCCCGGCCGCCTCGCACAGCGCCCGCTCGGCGGCGGGCTTGCTGTAGGGCGCGCCGTCGGTCTGGAAGATGACGAACGCGGGGTCGGTGGCGCCGGACGCCTTGTAGTGGCTGATGACGGCCTCGATGGCCCAGTGGTAGTTGGTGCGGCCCATGTGGCCGTAGGACTCGTGGAGTTCCTGGATGCGGCCGCGGTAGTCGCCGAGGTCGAGCTCGGCCGTGCCGTCGACGTCCGTGGAGAAGAAGACGACGGGGACGACGCCGTCGTCGTCGAGGTGGGCCGCCAGGCCCAGCGCCTGCTCGGCGAGGTGCTGGACGGTGCCGTCCTTGTAGTAGCGGCGCATGGAGCCGGAGCGGTCCAGGACGAGGTAGACCGCCGCCCGTTGGCCGGCCAGCCCCTGCTTCCGCAGCGAGACGCCCGCCGACTTGTAGAGGCTGACGAGGCCGGGCGCGGTCTCCTGGACCTTCGTGAGGCTCACGGCCGCCGTCTCCGCGGACACGGCGGGCACGGCGGGCGCCTCCGCCGTCAGCACGGTCGCCTCCGCCGTCAACACGGGCGCCTCCGCCGTCATCGCCGGCGCGGGCTCCGGGTCCGGGCCGGGGGGCGGTTCGGGCACCGGGTGGGGGTCCGGCCGGGGCGTCGGGTCCGGCTCGGGGACGGGCTTGGGCTTCGGCATCGGCGCCGGCGACGGCTCGGGCTCGGGGATCGGCTCCGGCCGGGCGGGCCCGGGGGTGGGGATGGGTCCGAGCGGGCCGGGGTCGGGAACGGTCGAGCCGGCGCGGTCGGCGGTCTCGGCGGTCGGTTGGGCCGGGACGGACACCGGGTTCGCGGTGTGGTCGGGGCCCGCGTTCTGCTGGGGGAGGCTCGGTTCGTCGCGTCCGGCGGCCTTGGCGCGGCCGAACGCGTTCCGCAGCAGACTCCGAATGCCCATGGGGAGATGCCCTTCGTGTGTCTCAGGTCGTGTGTCTCGGGTGCGAGTGGTGCCGGATAGGGGAGATATATGTCCGTACTGCTCGTAAAAGTCCGCATGCTTGACGACTACGTAAGGCTAGCTGTCAAGTCCGGTCCAGTACGTTCACACCCGACACGCCGTGGTACGTGTCATGGGCAGTCCGGGATCCAGCTCCCGTGGAAGCCCAGCGGCACCCGGCCCGGGAGGTGCACCCGGGCCACGGGGCCGGCCGCGAAGTCCTGGGCCGCCAGGACCACCAGCTCGCCTGCCCCGCGTTCCGGGTCGTACGCGTAGGCCAGCACCCATCCCTCGTCCTCCGCCGCCCCGGGCGCGGCCGGGACGAACACGCCCTCGCCCACGTCGCCGCCCGTCGGCACCTCGAACTCCTCGCTCGTGCCGCGCTCCAGGTCGTATTTGATGAGCGCGGTGTCCCGCCCCGCCACCCGCTCCCGCATGACGTAGCCGAAGCGGTGGCGGACGGTGAGCCGCCGGGGGTCGACGCGGGGGTACTCCACCGGCCGGTCGTCCAGCGGGAGTCGGCGCACGGTGCCCGCGACGGGGTCGACGGTCCAGCGCTCCAGGTGGGCGAGGTGATCGCCGGGCAGCGGCCGACGACGGTCGAAGTACCGGTCGTAGACGGCGAGATGGACGGTGATCCGGCCGTCGTCGCGCTGGTACGCGTTCATGGGGTGGAAGACGAAGCACGGCTCGGTCTCCAGCCAGCGCGTCTCCGCGGCCCCGCCGTCGCGCGGCAGGAGCCCGAGCCGGGCCGGCCGGTCCGGGACCCAGCGCGGATGGGCGCCGCCGTCGCGCGGATCCCGCCCGAAGACCACCGGCAGGTCGTACAGCAGCACGTACCGCTCGGTGAGCGAGAAGGCGTGCATCATCGGGGAGCCCTCGACGGGGATCTCGACGTGCCGGCGCACACAGCCGTTCCGCCCGGCGACGACGTACTGCACGTACGGCCAGGCCGGGCAGTACGCCACCGCGTGGAGCTCGCCGTCGCGCGGGTCGGTCACCGGGTGCGCGGAGAAGCCGCCGGGCAGGGTGCCGTGGAAGTCGAACGGGCCGATCGTATGGAGCTCGGGATCGAGCTCGTAGGGGAGCGCCCCGCCCTCGACCAGGGCCAGGCAGTGCCCGGCGAAGGACTGGATGTGGGTGTTGGGCGCGAAGTCCAGGCCCCGGTGGCGCGGCCCGTGCAGCAGCTTCTCACCGAGCCGCCCGGCGACGGCGTCGGAGCGCACCCAGCGGTTGCGGTACCACTCGGCGCGGCCGTCGCGCAGCCGGACGCCGTGGATCATGCCGTCGCCGCCGAACCAGTGGTAGCCGGCCGGATCGTCGACGTGCACGGGGTTGGGGCCGTTGCGCAGATAGCGGCCGCGCAGCGACTCGGGCAGCCGGCCGGTCACGGGCAGGTCGTAGGCGGTCGTCTCGTCCGTCACGGGGGCGTAGAGCCCCCCGAGGTACGGGTTGCCCACCGCGGCGTCCGGATTCCGGTTCATGCCGTCCCACCTCCACCGGCCCGGTCCCCGCCGCCCCCGGGCGGTGCCCCCGTCGCTCGGCCGTGATTCCACCAAACAGCGGAAGGAGGCGTTCGGCCAGTCTCCATCCGACCGTCGATCCGTCTTCACCGGACGCGGGTAACCGCCCGAAGGGGGCTTTCGTTCTCGGGAACGCCCGGGGAAGCCCAGGACAAGGGCAGGGCAAGAGCAGGGCAATAAATGAGGTCAGGGCAACCCTCTCCGCCCGTTCCGGCCTCTTTATCCGTGACTATTACCGGACCGCACATGAGTACCCACCACGGGGGCAGGGAGTTGAGAGGCGCATGGGCCTGACCAGCAGGTCACTCTTGTACACGGTGGTATTCGCCGCCGTGTTGTGCGTGGGGCTCACCGTCTGGATCTGGCCCCGGCTGGCCGGCCGCGGGGTCCGGCCGGTGCTGGGACGGCTGGGGGTCATCGCGACCACCCAGCTGACGATCATGGCGTCGCTGGCGCTGGCCGTGAATTCCTGGGGCGGCTTCTACGGGACCTGGAATCAGCTCCTCGGGCGGGTCGACAAGGCCCCGGTCAATGTGAACGAGATGGGCCGGAACGGGCCGTACGCGACGGTCGGCGCGTCGAAGGACGGGCTCGTGCAGCCGGCCGGGCCGCAGGGGCTCGACAAGGTGGGCGGAATTCCGCGCGGTCCCGCCGACAAGGAGGGGAAGGTCCAGTCGGTCCGTATCGTCGGACAGCGCTCGCGGGCCATCAATCCGGCATTCGTCTATCTCCCGCCGCAGTACTTCCAGAAGCAGTACGAGCGGCACCGCTTTCCCGTCATGGTCGTGATCAGCGGTTATCCCGGCGGGATCATGAATTTGGCCCAGCACCTCCAGGTGCCGCAGACGGCGGGCCGGCTGCTGAAGGAGAACAAGATGCAGCCGACCGTCATCGTGATGCTCCGGCCGACGATCGCCCCGCCGCGCGACACCGAGTGCGTGGACGTGCCCGACGGCCCGCAGGCGGAGACGTTCTTCACCAAGGACCTGCCCGACGCGCTCAAGACCACCTACCGCGTCGGCCACGACCCGAGCGCCTGGGGCGTCCTCGGCTACTCCTCGGGCGGCACCTGCGCGCTGGAGCTCGCGATGCGCCAGCCCGACGTCTACCCCGCGGCCGCCGCGCTCTCCGGCGACTACAAGGTCGGCAACGACCTCACCACCGGCAACCTCTTCGGCTCCGGCCCGGACGCCAAGCGCAAGCAGCAGGAGCACGACCTGATCTGGCGGCTGGGGAACATGCCCGCGCCCCGGGTGAACGTGCTGGTGACCAGCAGCAAGAAGGGCGAGAAGAACTACGCCGAGACCGAGAGGTTCCTGGGGGCCGTCAAGCAGCCGATGACCGCCTCCTCGATCCTCCTCCCGGAGGGCAGCCACCACTTCACGACGTGGCGGCGGGAGATCGGCCCGGTGCTGGAGTGGATGAGCCAGCAGCTGACGTTCCCGCAGGACACGGCGGACAAGGCGAAGCCTTCCGGGAAGCCGGAGCCTTCGCAGACCCCGAAGCCCTCACAGGAGGCCAAGCCCTCGGAGGCTCCCAAGCCTTCCGAGGCGGACAAGCCCTCCGACGGCCCCGAGGCGGCGGAATAGCCCGCCGCTAGCCGCCCGGCCCGCCCCGTAGCTGCGCGCCCAGCCAGGCGAAGGCCGCCGGGTAGAGGTTGATCCAGGTGCCGTAGTTGTGGCCTCCGGACGGCAGCAGCATCGTCCTCAGCCGGACCTTGCCGCCCGCCGCCTCCCGCTGGAACTCCTCGACATAGCGCGGCGGGCTGTCCCGGTCCTGCCGGGACGTCGCCACGAACAGCCCGACGTCGGCGTCGGTGTGCCGCACCAGCCACGTCGGGCTGTTGCGTTTCCGCAGCCCGGGGTCGGGGATCGCGCCGCCGTCGCCGTTGAGCGGGTCCGGGTCCAGGGCCGCGCCCGCCGCGTACGCCCGGGGGTACTGCAGCGGCAGCTTGGCCGCGCAGTAGCCGCCGGTGGAGATGCCCAGCACGCCCCAGGACTCCGGGCTCCGACCGGTGCGGAAGTGGGTGCGCAGCAGCTCGGGCACGTCCTCCGACAGCCAGGTCGCCACCTTGCGGCCGGGCACGTCGGAGCAGTCGGTGTCCACGCCGCCGGGGTTGATGATCGGCACGGCCAGGATGAACGGGCGGGTCGCGCCCTCCCTCAGCAGCCGCTCGTACGCGCCGGGCATCCGGCCCAGCTCCATCCAGGACTGCGGGGAGCCGGGCACCCCGTGCAGCAGCACGACCACGGGAAAGGCGGTGCGGCGGTAGCGCGCCTGTCCGTACTGCGGCGGCGTCCACACCAGGACCTGGCCGGAGAGCTGGGAGCGCGAGCCCCGGAAGTACGTCTCCTGCATGCCGTAGTCGGCCTGGCCGAAGCGCGCGCGGTGGGCGGGCGGGCCGGGCATCGAGACGGGCCCGGTGCTCTTGCGGCCGAGGAGGTCGTCCCAGGAGGCGTAGAGGCCGTAGCTGGAGTTGATCGAGACGGCGACCACGCAGATCGAGGTCGCCTGGCAGAGGCCGATCAGCAGCACCCGGCCCAGCCAGCGCAGCGGCACGGGCCCCGGGACGCGCGACCACAGCAGCAGCGTGGCGACCACGGCGAGCACCGACGCGACGATGAGCAGAACGAGGAACGCGGTGCTGGTGAGACTCAGGCCCATCCCGCGGACGCCCCTTCGGCTCGTCGGTCCCGATGGCGGGACGACCTTAATGGAGCGGCTGGGGGAGCGCCGGAGAAAACGGCGCAGGGTTACTCGGAAGGGTTGACGGCCGTATCGCCGGGCGGAGCGGGGGCGTTCCGCGGGCGTATGGAGGTCAGCGCGCAGGTGAACAGCAGCTCGTCGTCCTGGTGTCCCCGGACGACGGTGGTGGCCGGCCCGTTCCGCCCCCCGGCGGCGGTCTCCCGGGCGGCCTCTATCCAGATGGGGCTGTCCAGCTCCGCGTAGCGGTGGAAGCTGCTGGTGAGTTCGGTGGGGAGGATGACCGGGTCCGGAGAGAGGACGGCGGCGGCCTGACGGGCGGCCTCCAGCAGGACCATCCCGGGGACGTGGTCGACGGGGTGGTCGAAGAGGACGGGATGGCGGCCGTCGGCGCGCAGCCGCCAGCGGGCGGCGCCGGGCGCGTCCTCCTCGGCGAGCACCACGTCGAACGGGGAGCGCCGGCCGACGCGCCGGGGACGCACCGGGGCGCCCAGCACGGGCGGTGTGCCGGGTATCCGGTCGCCGCGCAGCCGGCGGTAGACCTCCGGAGAGGTACAGGTGTACGACGCGCTGCCGGTGGCGGCGACCGCCCCGTCCCGGCGGATGACCACGTCGTACCGCATCCCGCCGAAACTCCGGCCCTTCCTGCGGATTTCCGAGCATTCGACGTCCAGCACCAGTTCGGCGGGGGTGGACTCGAGCGCCGTGTGCCGGGGGCGCAGTGAGTAGTCCAGGTGCCACATCAGGAACTGGAATCCAAGTGGTACGTCGAATTCCGCGTGGGCGAGCAGCGAACCGATCTGCCGTACGGTCTCGGCGACCAGCATGGGATCGTGCTGCACCCCCCGGAGCGGGGAGAAGAAACTGTGGCCGCGCGGCCATTGGGCCCAGACCCGGAACCGGTTCGCCTCGACCTTGCGCCAGCCCGTGAGCAGGACCTCGGCGACCGCCGCGCGGTGGACGTACTCGCGCGGCACGGTGGTGGTCAGCCGTGGCAGGGCCGGGGCGAAGGACGCCGGCGCGGAGGTGGTCTGGGACAAGGTTCCCCCTCGGATCGGCATGCAGCGCCCAGGATCGACTGCGGGTGTGTCAAGGTGCGTGCTCTCAGGGCTCCTCGAGCGGCTGACGGCCCCCCGGTCAACGCCCTTCGGGGGGTCAAGATACAAGGCGGGTGACGGCCTTTCAGCGCCGATGTGATTTACCTCTCTCACCTGGGGCAATCGCGGTGCGTCGCTTTGTAATTCGAGGGCACGTTCCCCCCGTCCGCTCTTTCGTTCGACAATGGAGGCCGATTGTGGTCGAGTCCCTGCGCCGGATACGGCTGGCCGCCGTCAATATCGACGGCGTCCTTCTCAACGACACGTTCAGCCCGGTGATCCACCGGTTCGTCACCGACCGGGGCGGCCGGTACACCGCCGACGTGGAGTACGCCGTCTTCTCCCAGCCCCGGTTCGTGGCGGCCCGCGCGCTCGGCGCGGCTGCCGGGGTGGACTGGGCGCCGGAGAAGGTGCTGGAGGTCTACTTCCGGGAGCGTGCCGCGTATCTGGAGCACGAGCCGGTCCGGCTGCTCGACGGCGCCGTGGAGCTGCTGCGCCGGCTGCGCGCCCTGGGCCTCGCCACCGTCTGCTACGGCGGCCTCGACGCCGCTCACTTCGACCGCCACCTCGGCGCGTACGCGGACCTCTTCGACGGCCCCCGGTACGTCTGCACCAACGATTTCCGGCCGGGCGTCAAGGAGATCACCACGGATATCTTCGGGCTCGGCCTCGACGAGGCGGTGTTCGTCGACGACGTGGCCCGGGTCGCGGAGACGGCGCGTGAGCTCGGCGTCGCGTTCATCGGGCACCCCTCCGGCTTCGCCCACGGCCACCAGGGCGAGTTGATGCGGGCGGCGGGCGTACGGCACCTGGTCGGCTCGCTCGCCGCCATCGACGAGCCGCTGCTGCGCACCGTCGACGCGGAGGCCGCCGCCGGCACGTCGTGGGCGGCCGCCACCGGGCCGGGCGACGCCGAACGGACCGGCATCATGGAGCCGGTTGACGGTGCCGCCCCCGACGGTACCGCTGCCGGAGCGTGAGTGAAGGGGTTCCCTTGATGAAGAGTGACCAGGGATTGCTGCGGGACCGGATCGCCTTGATCACCGGTGCCAGCAGTGGCATCGGCGCGGCGGCCGCACGGGTCTTCGCCCGCGAGGGGGCGACCGTCGTGCTGGCCGCCCGGCGCGAGGACCGGCTGCGCGAGCTGGTCGCGGAGCTGCGCGAGGCGGGGGCCGAGGCGGCGTACGTGGTCACCGACGTGACGCGGCGCGAGGACACCGCCCGTGCGGTCGCCTTCGCCGTGGAGCGTTACGGAAGACTTGACTCCGCTTTCAACAACGCGGGTTGGGGCGCGGGCCGCACTCCGCTCCACCTGATGGACGACGACCTCTACGACGCCGTCATGGACGTCAACGCCCGGGGCACCTGGAACTGCCTGCGGGACGAGATCGCCGCCATGCTGGAGTCCGGCGACGGTGGTTCCATCGTCAACAACAGCAGCGTGGGCGGGCTGTTGGCCACTCCCGTGGCCGCGCCGTACGTGGCCGCCAAGCACGCGGTCATCGGATTCACCCGGGCGGCGGCCGCCGAATACGCGGAGAGCGGCATCCGGGTGAACGCCGTGGCCCCGGGCACCACGCGCACCGAGGTGGTGGCGGAGTGGTTCGAACGGAACCCGGGAATCGAGGCGGCGTTGCACGCGGCGTCCCCGCAGCCCCGTACCGCGGAGCCGGAGGAGATAGCGGAGGCCGCGGCCTGGCTGCTGAGCGACCGATCGTCCTTCGTCACCGGCACCACCGTGCCCGTGGACGGCGGTTTCCACATGGTGTGACACGGGAGTTGGGCGCCCGGCCGTGGCGCCCCGGACGAATTGGTATCGAGTGTATTGCGCCATGTTGCCAGACGGCTCTTGATAGGATACGTACTCGCCGGTTTGATTTCCGGGGCGACCGCGGCACGTATGGCCGGCGACATGTCGCCCTCGCCGCCGGGACGCGGCGGAGCTATCTCATCGATCCGGAGGCAGACCGTGGCAAAGCAGGACCGCGCGATCAGGACTCGCCAGTCCATTCTGGAAGCGGCCGCGGTGGTGTTCGACGAGCGGGGTTACGACGCCGCCACCATTACGGAGATCCTGGCCCGGGCCGAAGTGACCAAGGGGGCGCTGTATTTCCACTTCGCCTCCAAGGAGGAACTGGCGCTCGCCGTGATCGACGCCCAGATGATGACGGACATGCCGGCCGCCGAGCCGGGCCGCGCCTCCAAGATGCAGGAATTGGTCGACATGGGGATGATCTTCGCCCATCGGCTGCTCGTGGACCCGCTGTTGCGCGGCAGCGTCCGGCTCACCCTCGAACACGGTTCGACGAACCTCAACCGCAGCGGCCCCTTCCACGGTTGGACGGAGCTCCACACGCGCGTCCTGGCCGAGGGCAAGGAGCGCGGCGAGGTGCTGCCGCACGTGGTCCCGGCCGATACGGCGGAGCTGATCGTCGGCGCGTACGCCGGCATCAACACCATGTCCCAGGCCATCAACAACCGCGCCGACCTGGAACGTCGCGCCACGATCCTCTATGAGCACGTGATGCCCAGCGTGGCCGTGCCCTCGGTGCTGGCCCGCCTCGACATGGCCCCGGGGCGCGGGGCCCGCGCCCTGGCCGAGGCGGAGGCCGCCCTGGAGGCCGCGCCGGCCGGGGTGGGCTGAAAGCGGTCGTCCCCGGTCTTTTTCACCGGGGTGGAGTGTCTTATTCCGTAAATAGGGTGCCGCAGGGCACCCGTTTCTCTTAAGCTGGCCGGAAAGTGACGGCCGAAATCATTCGTCAGCGGTAGAGCAAACCGACGTGACGGTATTGAACGGTGTATTGGCCAGCCACTTTTCCCAAGCGGCCGGCCCGACTTTTCCCCTCGCCGAGCCGCGTCAGCCCGCGGTGACGGCCGGCGTGGCGGCCTCGCGGGCGGTGGAGTCGAGGATCTCCAGTGCGACCCGCAGGACGGCCTCCCGCTTGTCCTCCCGGTCCCCCGGCAGCGCGTCCATGGTGAGCGCGCCGAAGTGGACGGCCAGCAGGGCGCTGGAGAGGCGCACCCGGGTGTCCAGCGGCGCCTCGCCGTCGTGGAGCAGCCCGGAGACCGCCGTCACCCGCTTCCGCAGCGTCTCGCCGATGGCGAGCTCCCGCAGGGTCGCCTGGTTCTCCTGGAGGATGTGGTAGATCGGCGCCGCCTCGCGCAGGGCCGCGCTGTAACGGCGCAGCAGCTCACGCTTGGTGGCCAGGGTGGCGGGCTGCTCCCGGCCCCAGGCGATCAACTCGTCGACCGGGCGGCCCAGCTGGTCGGAGAGGGCGCCGAGGATGTCCTCCTTGGTCTTGAAGTGGTAGTACAGCGCGGCCTTGGTGACACCGAGCTCCTCGGCGATCTCCCGCAGCGAGGTCTTCTCGTAGCCGCGCGAGACGAAGAGACCGAGGGCCGTCCGCTGGATGCGCTCGCGGGTGTCGCTCTTGCGTGGCTGGGGTGTGCTGCCCATGGGCTCACTCTCCTGCTGGTCCGTGGTGCGCTTTCTTTATGTCCCTAACTAGCCCGTCGGCAAGTAAGTAACGGGTGCCCCGCCTCATCGGTGCCCTTGTGGCGGCCGGGACAGGTGCGACGCAGGGAATCTAGCCGGACGGCAGGCAAGGCGAAACCATACTTGACGCCCGGCTAGGGGCCTCCTACGCTTCCGGCCTAGCTGACTAGCCTGGCGGCAGGTACGTAAATGTGACTGGACCGAGGGGATGGTGCGCGTCGACATGGCACGACATGTTGCTGCCGCGATCGACTACTACGCACACGACTACTACGCGACGGGTCTCGCCGCGGCCGGTGGTACGCGTCATGACGCGCCCGCGCCGGACGACCGGGCTCCGGCCGGCCGTTCCCCGGCGGAGCCCCTGCCCGCGGTATTCGAGGGGCTGAGCGTCCCGGTGCGTACGGCGGCCTCGCTGCTGGGGCTCTCCCCGTGGACCGTGGCCCATCTCATCGAGCGCGGCGAACTGCGCAGCGAACGCGGCGGGCAATACCGGTACGTGACCCTGACCAGCATTTTTTCCTATCGACGAATGACCCGTTGAGGGCCTTTTGGTTTTCGCTATGAACGCCGATGTGAACGCCGATCGGAGCTAGCGCGTCTCCACTGGATCGAACGAGTGAAACCCCGCAACCCAGGGAATGGGCCGGAGTTATTCAGAACGCTTTCTCTGTGGGGGCGCTACTCGATCGAAAGGCATAGACGTGCTCAAGAAGGTTCTCGCCACGGCCGCCCTGTCGGCTTCCGCGGTCGGCGCCGTCGCCTCGCCGGCGATGGCCATCGGAAACGACCAGGATGTGCTCAACGCCAACGGCGCCAGGACGGGTTACGGCAACACGGCCACCGGCGGCAAGGAAAGCCCGCAGATGAGCCTGATCCAGGGCACGCTGAACAAGCCGTGCATCGCCATCGGCAAGCTGGGCATCCAGTCCGTCCTCGCGCTCATCAACATCGGCGTCCAGGACATCCCGATCCTCACCTCGCAGCAGCAGCAGCAGTGCACCGACAACTCGACGATCAACGACGGGGACGACCCGCTGTCGCACATCCTCGACGAGATCCCGATCCTGTCGGGCAACGGCTCGGGCAACAGCGAGGGCGGCGAGGGCGAGGAGTTCGAGTCGCACGAGCACGGTCACTGACCGGACCGTCCGGCCACGGACAAGAGTCCCTCTGCGGCGGGTGTGCGGGACCCGCCGCAGAGGGACTCCCCCTTTTTCCGGGGGAGTCGGAGCCCTCTCGGGGAATTCCGTCCGGTGTGCTGATATACCGTTCCGCGCTGGGCCGAAGGAATGAAGGCCGATAACCTTCGCGATCGCTCCGAGTTAGGCAGTGAGTTCAGGAAGTTCGTCGACCGGAGCTGAGGGAAGAACGTGTTCAAGAAGGTTGTGGCCACGGCCGCGCTCGCGGTTTCCGCGGTCGGCGTGTCGTCGGCCCCCGCGTTCGCGCAAGGCGGGGGTGACGCCAGGGACGTCTACAACGCCAACGGCGCCATGCAGATGTACGGCAACACCTACACCAGCGGCTATATGAGCCCGCAGATGGGTCTGATCAACGGCTCGTTCAACAAGCCGTGCATCGCCATCGGGAAGCTGGGCGCCCAGTCGGTCCTCGGCCTGCTCAACGTCGGGCTCCAGGACGTCCCGATCCTGTCGTCGCAGCAGCAGCAGATGTGCACCGAGAACTCGACGATCAACGACGGGGACGACCCGCTGTCGCACATCCTCGACGACATCCCGATCCTGTCGGGCAACGGCTCCGGCAACGAGGGCGGGCTCTTCGGGGCGCTCGGCGGCCGTGGGCACGGTCACGGCCACTGACGGCCTCGCCTGACCCGCCCGCGCGGGAGCCGCCCTCCGGTCTCGGGGCCGAGGGCGGCTCCCGCCGTTTCAGCTCTCGTGGTAGATCGTCAGCACCGCGCCGCCCACCTCCACCCGGCGGTGCCCCAGCCGTTCCCCCCGGCGCAGCGCGCGCAGGCAGTCGCGGAACATGGCCATCTCCTCGCCGGTCAGCACCGCGGCCGCCAGGTCGAGCAGTTCGGCGACGCTCCGTTCGGTGAGCACTTCGGGCAGTTCACCGGAGAGCAGGACCACGGATTCCCCGCAGCGCCCCCGGACGACGGCGTTGGACGTCGAGGCACCACTGACAACGAGCACACATTCCCCCTGGCTTCGGGCAGACCGAGACGATAGCCCGGTGGGGACGCGCTCCTCGGGCGGATGCGAATATTCGCCGGGTTCCGGTGATCCGGGAACCGGGCGCATCGCGGCCGACGTCCGTATACGGAACTCCCGCTGGCAAACGGGCAGTTCAGCCCCCGTTCGGGTGATCCTTGGGCGCACGTTCGAGCAGCGACTCGACCAGGGCCACCACATGCCGGCGGTCGTCGGAGGACAGCCGCTGGACACTCGCGATCAGCAGATCGACCTCCGGGTCCGCCGGCGCGGTGCGCTCCTTGGTGTCCGGAGCCGGCTCGGGGGTCGGGTAGAGGTGGATCCCGCAGGCCTCGGCCGCCGCGCGGCGCAGGGTGTCCAGGGGGAGCTCCAGACCGCGCGACAGTCCTTCGAGCGTGGCCGGCTGCGGCATCCGCACCAGTCGCTCGGCCGTCGCCAGGTGGTGCACGGTCGAGCGCGGAACGCCGCCCCGGCGGGCGACCTCCCCGTAGGACCACCCCTGCCGGTCCAGGCGCTCTTTGATGATCTGGCTCAGTGCGTTGGTCACTGAAGGTCGCTTCCTGCTCTCGGCTGGCTCGGGCGCGCTCGGGTGAACCGATTCTACGGAGGACGTCCAGAGAGGGATCTCCGGGAACCGCTTGCGCGGCGTCGGCGGACCCCACTACTGTCCAATCTCGTTGGACAGCTTGTCCGACCGCATCGGACGCGGGCCGGGGGGTCCTGCCCGGGTCCGGACGCGACACCTCGGTCCGTCGTCGTACGGACCACCATCCCGAGGGGGACGACCATGCTCGATGTGCACGAGCTCGACGCCGAGTCCGCTGAGCTGCTGCCCGGCCGTGAGGCCCTGGGGAAGCTGAAGTTCAGCTTCTCCCGCACCACGACCGTCACCAAGCACATCGCCAACGTCTCGGCGCACAACACGTCGACGGCGCTGAACGTCTGCTCGCCGGAGGCCGTCGCCCAGTCGGCGGCCACGCAGACCATCGCCATCCAGCAGTAGTCGGCAGCGGTAGTCCAGCAGTAGTACCGCACATCGTTCACACGTCGTGAGAGAGAAAGGCACTGCCATGAGCATGAACGCGCACGAGCTCGAAGCCGAGTCCGCCGAGCTGCTGCCGGGCCGTGAGGCCCTGGGGAAGCTGAAGTTCAGCTTCTCCCGCACCACCAGCGTCACCAAGCACATCGCCAACGTCCACGCGCACAACGAGTCGCTCGCGGTGAACGACAGCTCGCCGTTCGCGGTGGCGCAGTCCGAGGCGGCGCAGTCCATCTCCATCAAGCAGTAGGCCGGTCCGGCCCACGCGCTCGGCGGACCGCGTCCAGGGGAAGCGCGGTCCGCCGATCCCCAGGGGGGGCTTGGGGGTTGGGGACAACGGTGGATCGGTCGGAATTCGTCCAGGGGGAGACAAGATGACGGTGGTCGGGGACCACGAGGCCGGCCGTAGCCGCCATCGCCGTACCACGGGCACGACCACGACGATCCACTTCGACACCGGGGGGACCGAGGTCCGGACAGGGGACAACGGAGCCCCGGTGCCGGGTCCCGGTGGCTTTCCGTACGCCCTGTCACCGGCGTACGAGGAGGGGGAGGCCACCGGGACCCCGCTGCCGCCCCTCGCGGGGCGGCCCGCACCGCCGCCGCCCGAAGCGGGAGCCGTCGTCCCGCGGCTCAGCGCCGGGCTGCGGCTCCACGGCGAGTACCAGGGCTCGGGGTTCACCGAGCCCAAATACATCGCCCGCCGCGGCGACGGCCAGGTGGTGCAGCTCTCCCGGCTGCTCCACCTGGTCGCCTCCGCCGTCGACGGGCGGCGCGACACTTGGGAGATCGCCCGGGAGGTCAGCGCCTCGTTCGGCCGCGAGGTCAGCGCCGAGAACATCGGCTATCTCGTGGAGAACAAGCTCCAGCCGCTCGGCATCACCGTGCCGCCCGGCCAGGAGACCGACGAGGTCGACGGCCCGCGCTCCGACCTGCTGCTGGCCCTCAAGGGCCACCGCGTGATCTTCGACGAGCGGCGGGTCGCCGTCATCGCCCGCTCGCTGGCCTGGCTCCACCGCCCGCCCGTGGTGGCGGTCGTGCTGGTGCTGGCCCTGGCCATGGACACCTGGCTGTTCGGCTTCCACGGTGCGATGACGCCCGTGCTCAACGTCCTCGACCAGCCGCTGCTGCTGCTCGTGGTCTTCGGGCTGACCGTCGCCTCGCTCGTCTTCCACGAGTTCGGCCACGCCTCGGCCTGCAGATACGACGGCGCGACACCCGGCTGCATCGGCTGCGGCCTCTTCCTGATCTGGCCCTCGATGTACACGGACGTCACCGACGTCTACCGCATCGGCCGGGCCGGGCGGATCCGCACCGACCTGGGCGGGGTCTACTTCAACGTCGTCTTCATGCTGCTGCTGACCGGGACGTACTTCGCCACCGGCCAGCCCTTCCTGCTCTGCGCGGTCTACCTCGGCCACTTCGAGGTGCTCGAACAGCTGATGCCGGCCGTCCGGCTCGACGGCTACTTCATCCTCGGCGACCTCGCCGGAGTGCCCGACCTCTACGGCAAGATCAAGCCGATCCTGCTGAGCGCGCTGCCCTGGCGCGGCACCGACCCCGCCGTCGCCGACCTCAAGCCGAGGGCCCGGGCCGTGGTCACCACCTGGGTGCTCACCATGGTCCCGCTGCTGGCCGCCGAGGTCGCCTACGCCCTGTGGAACCTCCCGCGCCTGGTCGCCACGGGCGTCCGCTCCCTCACCCAGCAACTCATCGGCACGTACGAGGCGTTCGCAGACGGGCAGTGGGCCGCCGGGCTCGCCGGTGTGCTGGGCAGCCTGATGCTGATCGTGCCGCTGGCCGGCATGACGTACCTGTCCGTCCGGCTCTCCGGACGGCTCGGCCGCAACGCCCTGCGCGCCACCTCCGACCGCCCCAAGCTGCGCGCCGCGCTCGTCCTGGGCGTCGCCGCCGTGGCCACGACCCTCGCCTTCGCCTGGACCAGCGGCGTCACGCCCAAGCCGCTGCCGCCCAAGCCGCCGATCGCGCCGATCCTCCAGCCCAACGTGCCCACCGTGGCGCCCGTGCCGGAACCGGGCGAGGCCGCCGCGCCGCTCCCCGTCCCCGGGCGCACCCCCGGCGGTGCCGGCCCGGACGCGGCCACCCCCGTGCTCTCCCCGCTGCCCTGGCGCACCCCGCCGGCCGCGCCGGGGCTCCCCTCGCCGCCCCCGTCGGCCTCCCCGGCCCCGGCCGCCCCGGCGGGCCGGCCCGCACCGGCCCCCAAGCCCTCCGCGGTCCCGGGCCCGGTCGTCCTGGCGCCCACCACCGCGCCCCCACTGCCCCCCTCCCCGGCACCCAAGCCGGCGCCCACCCCGGCCGCGACCGCGTCCCCGTCGGCCGCGTCCGTGCCGCCCGCCCCGGCCCCCGCGCCGACGGGCACCCCGGCCCCGGCACCCACCACCGCGGCCCCGGCGACCCCGGCGCCCTCGCCGACGGCGACGCCGGCCGCGACCCACTGATCCACCCGTCACCGTCGCTAGGAGCACTCCATGAACGCCTACCTCTCACGCCACTTTCTGCGGATCGGTCTGCTGGCCGCCGGTCTCGCCGCGGCCGCCACCGGCCCGGCTCAGGCCGCCGAGGCCGTCGTCGTCACCCAGGACGGCGTCCGGACGACCGCGAACCACCGCCACCACGTCGACTACCGCGACAGCTTCACCGTCCACCAGTTCGGCTCGGTCGCGGCGGCCCGCGTCGGCAACCGCGCGGACGCCAAGTCGGTGGGGTGCACCGCCGACGACGCCTGCCGCTCGGTGGCCCTGTCCTTCCAGGTCGTCACCCTTTCGGGGGAGGACGTCCGGCTCACCGCGGTCAACAACGGCCACGCCGTCAACGAGCACTGCGACGGCTGCCAGACCCTCGCGGGCGCCTACCAGTTCGTCGTCTCCACCGCCACGCCCGCCCGGCTCACCGCCGACGCCCAGCACCGGCTCGCCGACATCCACCGCAGGCTGGACGCGCTGGGCGCCTCCCGGCTGCCCGCCGCCGAGCTCAAGCGCCGGGCGGACTCCCTGGCCGACGAGGTCAAGGCCCTGCTGTCCCGGCCCGGCTCGCTGACCGCCGCCCACCCGGCGCGCCCGTCCGTGAAGGTCCACCGGCAGCTGGACGGCTGGCCGCAGCACTGACGTACGCGGGCCACTCGCGGGGCGCGGCACGACCGCGCCCCGCGCGGGCACGCGGAGATCATTCTTTGATCGTTCCCTGGGCGATAATCACGGTCATGGAAGCGGATGGCCGTGCGCCGATCGCCGGGTCCCTCCGGCGGCTGATCGCCGATCTCGTCACGGCGGGGGCGGCGTATCCGCTCGTCCTGACCGGCGGCCTCGCCCTGCGGGCGCTCGGCCTGGTCGACCGGCCCGTGCGCAACGCGACGCTCGCCACCGACAGCCAGGAGCCGCTGCCCGACCTCGTCGTGGCCCTGCGTGCGGCCCTCGCGGAGCGCGGCTGGCGGGTGGGGCACACCGAGGCCGATCCGCTGTCGGCCCGCTTCGCGGTGACCGACCCGGAGACCGGGGAGGAGCGTGCCGTGCTGCTCCTCAAGGAGACGGTCTGGCGCCCGCTCGTCACCACCGGGCTGGGCCCCTGCCTGGCGGCCGAGGACGTCGTCGGCACCAAGGTCCGCGCCCTGGCCGCCCGGGGCTTCGCCCGCGACTTCATCGACGTCCACGCCGCCTCCGCCCACTGGCCGCCCGCCGAACTCGAGGAGTTCGGCAGGCGGCACGCCTGGGACGACGCCTTCGACCCGGCCGACCTCCGGGCCCGGCTCGACGGCGCCGACTGGATCGACGACCGCGAGTTCGCCGCGTACGGGCTCGCGGACGACCGGATCGCCGAACTGCGCGCCTGGGCGCGGGTTTGGTCCGACGACATCGGCGAACGGTTGCTGGAAGAGGCGCCGTACGAGGACGAGGAGCAAGACGAGGGCCAGGACGGGACCTAGCCAGCGGAGGGAGTCGTTCCGCTCACGGGGAAGAGTCCTTCGTCGGGTAGCTGTCGGCGTCCACGGCCGTCCACAGCTGACCGGAGCCGCCGTCGCACGGGCTGATGTAGGTCAGGACGTGCAGGCCGGCGGCGGTCAGGCACTCCTGGTTCTCCACGTTGATCAGCCGGTAGCCGGCGCCCTCGGGGACGACGCGCCACCGCTGGTTCGCCGCGGCGCCCTGGGGCGTTCCCCAGATCTGGGCCATGCGGTTCTCGCGGTTCATGTCCAGCACCTTCCCGTCGGTGGCGACGTTGGTGAAGGAGTAGCTGTCGTCCCCGTACTTGGTCGGCCGCCACTGCTGGGCACGGCTCGCGTTGATGTCCCAGGTGCCGACGTGATTGCCGTCGATGTTCCGGCTGTTGTCGTTGTCGAGAGCCGTGAAGCCGTTGCGCCACTGCACCTTCGCCGGCAGGGCGGCCGTCCCGGGCGGGTCCGGCTTCGCGGGGTCGGGCTTCGAGGGGGCCGGCTTGGCGGGGTCCTTGTCCTTGGCGGGGGCCGGGTCCTTGGAGGGGCCCGGTGCCGGTCGGCCGGCGTCGGGCCGGGAATCCCCGCCCGTGCCGTCGCCCGTCCCCTTCCGATGGGGCTGCGCGGTGGCCGCCGGGTCGGGGACGGTGTAGCCGACGCCCGGCGAGGAGGGCCGCGTCAGGTCGGGCGTCGCGCCGCCGGACGCGGAGGGCGTGCCTCCGGAGGGGGTAGGGCTGCTCCCGGGATGGCCGGAACTCGCGCTCGGCGAGGCGGCGGGGGAGGCGGACGCGCCGGGCCCGCCGGGCGCGGCGAGCGCCCGGGGCGCGGCGGGGGAGACGCCCGGACGGACGCTCCCGGCGTCCTCGGCGGTCGCCCGCGCGCGCCGCTCGCCGCCGTCCCGCAGGACCAGGGGGACGGCGACGGCGGTGGTGCTCGCCGCGATGCCCGCCACCACGAGCGCCCACACGAGGACCCGCCACCGGGCGCCACCGATCCTCGTGGCGGCCACGGTCCCGGAGGTGGACGACTCCGTGACGGAGGACTCCGCGGCGGACGACTCCGCGACGGAGGACTTCGTGGCGGAGGACGGCTTCGAAGCGGGGGCCGCGGCCGAGGAACCGTACGAGGAGAAGACCGCCACCGCGTCCCGCACGGCGGCCAGTTCACCGGCCATCGCGGCAGCGCTCTCCCACCGCTCCTCGGGCGCTTTGGACAGCGCACGTCGCACGACTTCCCGCACCGGGACCGGGATGTCGTCCGGCAGTTCCGGCGGGGGCTCCGTGAGGTGCTTGAGGGTGATCTCGAAGGCGGTCGCGCCGTCGAACGGCACCCGCCCGGCCAGCATCTCGTGGAGGACCACGCCGACCGAGTAGAGGTCGGCGGCGGGGGTGACCCGGCCCCGGGCGGCCTGTTCGGGCGCCTGGTACGGGGCGGTGCCCAGCCGCGTGCCGGAGGCGGTGAGGCGGGGCGAGAAGTCGGGCAGCGCGATGCCGAAGTCCGCGACCAGGACCCGGTCGTCCCGCAGCAGCAGGTTCGACGGCTTGATGTCGCGGTGGACGATCCCGGCCCCGTGGGCGGCGCGCAGGGCCTCCAGGACCTGTACGGCGAGGTCCAGCGCCCGCTCCGGGGCCAGCGCGCCCTCGCGGCGGAGCAGCGCGTCCAGCGACTCGCCGGTGACCAGCTCCATCACCAGGAACGCGGTGGGCTCGCCGGTGCCCCCGGCCTCCGGGGGCTCCTGCCCGTAGTCGTACACCGAGACGATGCCGGGGTGGTTGAGCTTGGCCATGGCCGTCGCCTCGGAGCGGAACCGCTCGGCGAACGTCGTGTCGTCCTCCACCGGCGAGCGGAGCAGCTTCACGGCGACCTGCCGCTCCAGGACGGAGTCCCACCCCGTCCACACCGTCCCCATGGAACCGCTAGCGAGCCGTTCGGCCAGCGTGTACCGCCCGGCAAGGGTTCTACCCCGCACTTTTCCCCACCCTGTACGACCGCGTTCGAAAGTAGCCGAAAAAAGCCAAAGGAAACTGAAAGGAAATGATCGGTGCGGCCGGGGGTGCAGAATACCCTCCACTTACAGGAAATCACGACAGGTATGGCTGAATTCATGGCAATCGGAACGAGCGCGCCGGAAGCGCCCGAGGGGCTGTGCTTCTCCGTTCTGGGCCCGCTGCGGGCCTGGCGGAGCGGGGCCGAACTGCCGCTCGGACCACCGCAGCAGCGCGCCATGCTGGGCATGCTGCTGCTGAGCGGGGGCCGGACGGTCTCGGCCGACCGGCTCATCGACGCCCTGTGGGGCGAGGAGCAGCCGCACTCCGCCCTCGGCACGGTGCGCACCTACGCCTACCGGCTGCGCCGGGTGCTCGGCGCGGACGTCCTGACCTCCGAGTCCGGCGGCTACCGGCTGCGCGTCGCCGCCGACCGCGTGGACGCCACCCGGTGCGAGGAGCTCGCCGCCGAGGCCGCCGCCCGCCGCGCCGACGGCGACGCGGAGGGCGCCCTGCGCCTCCTGGAGCGGGCCCTGGACCTGTGGCGCGGCGACGCGCTGCTCGCCCTGCCCGGCCCGTACGCCGAGCGGCAGCGCACCCGCTGGAACGAGCGCAAGGTCGAACTGCTGGAGAACCGGCTGGAGATCGACCTCGAACAGGGCCGCCACCGCGAGGTCGTCGAGGAGCTCGCCGGGCTCACCGCCGCGTACCCGCTGCGCGAGCGCTTCGCCGAGCTGCGGATGACCGCCCTGTGCCGGTCCGGCCGGCAGGCCGACGCGCTCAAGGCGTACGACGAGGCGCGCCGGGTGCTGGCGGAGGAGGTCGGGGTCGACCCCGGTCCGGCCCTGCGCGAGCTCCACCGGCGCGTGCTCGCCGCCGACCCGGCCCTGGTGCCCGTCGTCCCGGCGCCGCGCACACCTGACACCCGGCCCCTCGACGGCCGGCGGCCGGCCCGCGCGGAGGCGGCACCCGCCCCCTGGCCGCTGGCACCCCGGCAACTGCCCTTCACCGCGTCCGACTTCACCGGCCGCGAGGCCGAGACGGCCACCGTGTCCGAGGCGCTGCTGCGGCCCGACGGCATGCCCGTGGTGGCGATATCCGGCCTCGGCGGCGTCGGCAAGACGGAGCTCGCCGTGCGCACCGCGCACCGGCTGGCCGACGCGTTCCCCGACGGCCAGCTCTACGCCGTCCTGCACGACGACGACGGACGGCCCACCCCGCCCGAGGAGATCCTGGAGGGCTTCCTGCGCGCCCTCGGGGTGCCCGCCCAGGCGGTGCCCGCCGGGCTCACCGAGCGGACGGACCTCTTCCGTTCGGCGGTGGCGGGCCGCCGGGTGCTGATCGTGCTCGACAACGCCCGCAACACCGAGCAGATCCGCCCGCTGCTGCCCGGCGGCCACGGCTGCGCGGTCCTGGTCACCAGCCGCACCCGGCTCGACCCCCTCCCCGGCATGCGCTTCGTCGCCCTCGGCGTGCTCACGCCCGAGGAGTCCCTCGAACTCTTCACCCGCGTCGTCGGCGCGGACCGGGTCGACGCCGAAGCGGAAGCCGCGCGCCGCGGCGTGGCGGCCTGCGGCCACCTCCCGCTCGCCATCCGTCTCCTCGCCTCCCGGCTCGCCTGCCGGCCCGCCTGGCGGATCGGCGGCGTCGTCGAACAGCTGGAGGACGAGCACGACCGGCGCCGCCTGGACGTCCTGCGCTCCGGCACCGTCGACGTGGAGACCGCCTTCCGCTTCAGCTACGAGCAGCTGGACGCCGCGCAGGCCCGCGCCTTCCGCCTGCTGGCCGCGCTCCGGCTCCCGAACCTCCCGCTGGACGCCGTCGCCGCCGTCCTCGAACTGCCCCGCTACGAGGCCGAGGACCTCGCCGAATCACTGGTGGACTGCTCCCTGCTGGAGACGCCCGCCCCCGAGCGCTACGGCTACCACGACCTGCTGTCCGCCTTCGCCCAGAAGCTGTGCGGCCCGGAAGGGGAGCCGGAGCACGTCCGCGCGGCGCTCGGCCGGGTGGTCCGCCGCTACCACGGCGACCCCGGCGCCGACCCCTGCGACGTCGCCGCCGTGCTCCAGCGGTACGCCGAGGGGACGCCCACCGCCGGGCCGGAGCTCGGGCCCGCCGCCGAGCTGCTGCTCGACAGCACCCTCCGGCACGACTGCGGCCACGCCACCCGCCGGCTCGGCCGGGCCGCCCTCGCCCTCCTCGGCGCCGCCCTCGCCGACGGCGACCCGGCCGTCGAGGCGCGCGTCCGCCTCGCCCTCGGCCGGCTGCTCCTGGAGATGGGCACCGCCACCACCCCCGCCCTCGCCGAACTGATCGCCGCCCGCGACCTGTGCGTCCGCCACGCCCTGCCTCCCGTCGTCCACGCCCACGCCCACAGCGCGCTGGGCGCCTGCTTCGCCCGGGCCGGCCGGCACGAGGACGCCGCCGACGCCTTCCGGGCCGCCGCCACCCTCCACGACGCCCTCGGCTCGACCGCCGCCGTCGTCCCCGAACTCCTGGGCCTCGCCCGGTCCCTGGCCACCGGGGGCCGCGCCGACGCCGCCGGGAACGCCGCCGCCACGGCCCGCGCCCTGTGCCGCACCCTGAACGACAGCGGCCTGGAGGCCCTCGCCCTGAGCACCCTCGGCACCCTCGCCGAGGAGCGCGGCGACCTCGACGGGGCCGCCGGCCACTTCCGCGGCGCCCTCGCCCTGCTGCGCCCCGAGGAGCTCCGCCGCACCGGCCGCACCCTGATGAGCCTCACCCGCGTCCTGCGCGCCGTCGGCCGCGCCGCCGAGGCCGCGGACGCCGCCGCGCGCGCCGTGGACGCCTTCACGGCCGACGGCGACCAGTACGGCGCGGGCCTCGCCCTCGCCGAACTCGGCCACGCCACCGCCCGCCTCCCCGAGCCCGAGACCGCCCGGCTGCACTGGTCGGAGGCGCACGCGGTGCTCGCCCGCATCGGGGCCCCGGAGGCCCGCACCCTGCGCGAGCTCAGCGGCGACCTCGACCGCTCGGTGCGCACGGAGCCCTGGCCGTCGTGGACCCCGGTGCGGGGGTGAGCCCCGGGCCCAGGGCTTCCGGGCCAGGGCCGCCGACGTCGCGACAGCGCGGACCCTCGCCCTCCCGCACCCCTGACCAGGGACTTTCGCTGGATTGACGGGTGTTACCGTCTGGGCTCCGATTCAGGACCGCAGGCGAGGACGGGGGTCGCGCGTGGCGAACGCACGGGAAACGGGACGGAAGAGGGAAAAGGGCACCGGACCCCAGGGCGAGATAGCCCTGGTGAAGGGCGTCGCCGTCGTGGCGGGGCTCCTCGCCACCTGGCACCTGGCCCTCGTGACGACCGCCGACGGCATGGCCGTGACGGACGTCGCCGCCACCGTCAAGGCCCTCGCCCTCCACCATCCGCTGGACGGCCTGGCCGAGGACGGCATCCGTGCCGCCTCGCCCGCCGTGACCGTATGCGTCTGGCTGGCCTTCATCGCCCTGCCCATCGCGCTGATCGTGCTGGGCGCGCGAGCCCGCGCCCGCCGCACCCACGGCGCCGGCGGCGAGGGCCTGGCCTCCGCCGTCGAGGCCAGGCGCGACCTCGGTGAGGCCCGTGCCCGGGCCGCCGCCGCGCAGACCCGCGGCTCGACCTTCACCGGCAAGGACGGCCGCCACGACACCAAGGCCGTCGCCCGCGCCGAACTGCGCGAGTTCGGCTGGCGGATGGGCCGGCAGCTCGGCAGCGGACAGCCGCTCGTCGCCACGCCGGAGGACTCCATCGCCGTCATCGCCCCCTCCGGCGGCGGCAAGTCCCGCAACGTCGTCATCCCCGCCTGCCTCGACGCGCCCGGCCCACTCGTCGTCACCTCCACCCGCGCCGACGTCCTCGACGTCATCGCCCAGCCGCGCTCCCGCCAGGGCAAGGTATGGGTCTTCGACCCGCTCGACACGGTCGGCTGGCCCGAGCGCATGGTGTGGGACCCGGTCGCCGGCTGCCAGGACGGCGAGACCGCCACCTCGCGCGCCCTGTCCTTCTCCGTCGGCATGGGCGCCGACGACGGCTCCTCCACCAACGCCGGCTTCTTCCAGCAGACCGCCTCGTCCGCCCTCACCCGCCTGCTCCACGCGGCCGCGCTCGAAGGCCGCACCATCGAGCACGTACTGCGCTGGGCCACCAACCTGGAGAAGGCCAGCGAACCCCGCGCCATCCTCACCGACCACCCCGGTGCCGAGCCCGGCTGGGACGTCCTGCTGCGCTCCGTCTCCACCGGCGCCGACGAGACCGTCGCCTCCACCCGGCAGACACTCGCCGCCCAGCTCGAACCCCTCGCGCTGCGCAAGGTCCTGCGTTGCGTGAGCCCTCAGGAGGGCGTGCCGGTCTTCGACGCGGACCGCTTCGTCGCCTCCCGCGACACGCTCGTCCTCATCAGCGACTCCAACGCCTCCACCAACGTCTCGCCGCTCACCACCATGCTCCTCGGCGAGGTCGTCGACGCCGCCAAGCGCCGCGCGCCCCGGACCCCCTCCGGCCGCCTCGACCCGTTCCTGCGCCTGGTGCTGGACGAGGTCGCCAACGTCGCCCCGCTGCCCAAGCTCCCCGCGCTCGCCTCCGACGCGCGCGGCTACGGCATCCACCTCGTCTACGCCCTCCAGTCCCTCGCCCAGGCGGGGCAGCGCTGGGGCGACAAGGAAGCCGCCACGCTCCTCGACAACGCCGCCGCGACGATGGTGATGGGCGGCCTGAAGGATATCGAGGCCCTGCGCCGCTTCTCCGAGCTCATCGGCGAGACCGAGATGGCCGAGCTCTCCACCTCCCGTGACACCCAGCGCCTCTTCGGCTACAGCACCTCCGAGGTCAAGCGCGAACGCCGCATCCTGCGCCCCGAGGAGATCCGCCAGCTCCCGCACGGCCAGGCTCTCCTCCTCTTCCGCGGCGCCCCGGGCGTCATCGTCGAGCTGGAGCCGTGGGACCGCAGCCGCGACGGCCAGGCGCTGCGCGCCGGCGAGCAGGCGACACGCGCGGCCCGCATCGGCGGACCGCTGTAAGGGGGGGGACGGCACGTGGACGACGCACTGAAGGTCTCTGACTTCGCCGCCTATCGGGCGGATCTGGAAGAGCACATCAAGAAGTTCGCGCAGGGGGTGAAGCGCGAACAGGGCGAGGTCGAGGAGATTCTCGGTGAGATCCTCGACCGTCTGAGCGCGCTGGAGGCGACGGCCACCGGCGCGCCCACCGGCGGCCACCTCCCGTGGTCGCTGCGCGCCACGGAGCGGGACTGGCAGGACCTGGCCGACTGGATCGACTGGCTCGGCCGCCACTACGCACCCCAGCTCCACCTGCGCATCTGGCCCTGTTGGCCGGCGCACGGCGGCGTCGTCGAGGAGCTCGCCGCCCTCCGCGCCGCCTGGTGCGCGGCCGTCGAGGCCGACGCCGACCCGGCCCGCGTCGGCTCCGAGCTCGCCTACTGGCACCAGATGTGGCTGTGGCCCACCGTCGAGCGCATCCGGCACAACTACATGTTCAGCGAGTGCGAGACCGACCACGCCCAGGACCGCCCCGGCCGCCCCACGAACGCGGACGCCCTCCGCGCGCGCGTGGCCGAGGCCGAGACGGAGCGGCTGCGCCTGGAGAACGCCCGGTACGCGTTCTTCGCGGAGGTCCCGCAGGGCTTCACCACGGACCGCCCGGACGGACTGTGGCGCCGCGCGGGGGACGACTGGGAGTTCTTGTCGCTGCTCGACTGGGAGTGGCACGGGGTGGAGAAGCCGCCCGTGAAACGGGAGATCCTGCACCCGCTGCCGACCGAACACGCGCTGGAACTGGCGGCGGACCGCCAGTCCTGGGCCACCTACTGGGCCCACTACACCGACGAGTCCGACTGGCGGGCCGGCGCCCCGCCGACCACGGTCGTCCGGCGCCGGCGCAGCCCGGAGCGCGTCCTCGACGAGGCGTACGGCCCGGACGGCGCCTGGGAGCCCACCGACGCCGTCCACGACTTCCTCAGCGCCCGGCCGTCCGACCCCCCGCACCTGGTGGAGATCGACACGACGGAGGCGGCACGGCTGGCGAACGGGGACCTCGGACTGTGAGCACCGACAAGCCGGTGGGCGCTTGGCAGGACGCCCGCCCCGACGACGCCCGCACCCTGTCCCTGACGGCCGAGGAGAACGCCCTCGTCACGGCCCGATGGGAACGCGCCCGCGCGGTCCACCCCCAGCTCGACGCGGTCCTGGAGGCCCTGGCGGCCCGCCTGGCCGGACCGTACGGCGCCCGCCTGGAGGGAAAGCGGTACCGGCTGAAGTCCCTCCTCGCCTTCCGCCGTCGGGCGGCGGCCCGCAAACGCCTCGGCGTCGACGTCGCCGCCGTCACCCGCAAGGTCACCGACCTCAACCGCTACACCCTCGTCCTCGCAACCGATCACTACACGGCGGGCGTCCAGCAGACATACGCCCTCCTGCACGAACAGGGCTTCGAGCTCGTCCCCGGCTCGGAACGGAACACCTGGGAGGACCCCCTCTACAAGGGATTCCGGGCGGCCTGGCAGCGTCCGGGCGGAGAGCCACGATTCGAGATCCGCTTCCATACGGCGGAGAGTTATTCGGCCCAGTCCGAGAACCAGCTCCTTTACGATCTCTACCGCTCGGGCCGGGTCCGGGACGCGCGCGAGGTGCCCGGACCGGAGTTCTCGAAGGCACGGGAACGGGCGGCGGAGCTGGTGCAGAGCGGGCGTTACGGCATGTCAACCGGAAAGGACGGTCACTGATGGGTGATCAGAGCAATTACGAGTACTTCGTCAAGGCGACGCAGCCGTACACGCCGGAGCGGCCCTCCAGCCTGTGGCGCCGGTCCGGGGACGAGTGGGAATTCCTCTCGCTCCTTGACTGGGGTTGGCACAAGGTCAAGGGCACCATCGAGCATGTGCCGGGGCCGGAGGCGCTGCACCCGGTGACCGCCGAGCGGGCCGCGGAGCTGGAGGCGGACCGGCAGGGCTGGGTCACCTACTGGGCGTTGTACTCGTCCGAGCGCAGGTGGCGTGCCGGCAAGGGCCCCACCACGGTCGTCCGACGTCGGAGGAGCCCCGAGCGCATCTTCGACGAAACGTTCATGCAGGGCGACGTGTGGGAGCCGGACAGCGCGATCTTCGAGGCGTTCGACGCCCGGCAGACGAACCCTCCGCACCTGGAGGAGATCACGGTCGACGAGGCTGAGCGGCTCCTTCAGGAGCTGCGCGGGGTGCTGGGGGCCACCGAGCTGTGAGCGGCTCAGACGTCGGAGCGTGGCAGGGATCGGCGGAAAAGGCCGAGGACCACCTGAAGCTGACGGCCGACCAGAACCGGCTGATCACCGCCCGCTGGGAAGCCGCCAAGGAGGCGCGCGGCCGGCTCGACGGAATCATGCAGGGGATCGAGCACCAATCGGCCGAGCGGGGCGGCAGGCTGGAGGGCCTGGAGCATTCCCTGAAGGGCCTGGACTCCTTCCGGCGGAAGGCCGCCGTCACCGTGAAGCGAAACGGTGGCGACGCGCAGGAAGTCTGCGAGGAAGTCGACGACCTCAACCGCTACACGCTGACTTTCGAGGCGGACGAATACGTCCAGGGCACGAAGCAGGCCTACGCGGAGCTCCGGGAACGCGGCTTCGAGACCGTGTCCGAGTACAACACCTGGGAAGACCCGGTGTACAAGGGCGTGAACACCGCGTGGGAACACCCGGAGACCAAAGAGAAGTTCGAGCTCCAGTTCCATACACCGGAGAGTTTCAAGGCGAAGTCGGACAACCACGAGCTCTATGAGCTGGCCCGCTCGGGGAAGTTCGAGGAATTCAATACCAAGAAGGATCCGAAGCGTTCCGAGGCCTACCAGGAGGCATCGGATCTCCTCCAGAACGAGCGGTACGAGAACGTCCGCATCCCGCCGGGCGTGGAAGAGCTGAACGAGCGCAAGATCCGGGCCACGCTCAATCCGGAGCTGGACCCCGAGGTCATCGAGCACGTCCGGCGCATGGAGGCGGACCTCAAGGCCACGCACGCCGCCGAGGCCGCGGCCAAGGCCCAGCAGCACCAACCGGCGAGCTCCCTCGCCAACGGCCTGGGTGAATCGCTGGACACCGGTGGTCCGGGGCTGCGCGACAGACTGGGCACGAGGGCCGAACAGCCACAACTCCGCACCGAGGCCCGGCCCACCGTCGCCGACCCCGTTCCCACGCAGTCGCGCGGGCGTGGCCGGTCCATGTCGTAGGGCCTGAGCAACAGAATGGCTACAACGTGTCGGCCCCGGCACGCCCGTGGGCGTGAACCGAGGCCGGGCGTTTCCGACACAGTCCATCTTGTCGGAGCTCTGCACCAATCGAATCGGTCAGATTTGGTAACTGTTCTGCTACTACTTGTCAAATGAAGCCATTTGACGATCAGTAATCAGCCAACGTACTGTCCTCGCACTCAGGCGTTGTACGGGGGAAGGGTCGCCAGGGTTGAGCACATTCAAGACGGTCGTGTGGCGAATACTGAATCTGCCGGAGCCGCGCGACAAGGCTCCGGCAGCGCCGACTGATGACATGCTCGCGCCACAGACGACCCCGGCGGCCCAGCCCTCCGCCACACCCGCGCCCACCCCCGCGCCCGCCGGCCTCCAGCAGTGGACGGACGCCGCGGCGCGCCTCCAGTCGCAGACGCCCGGCCCCACCCGTACCGAGCCGGCGGCGCCGGAGAGCGCGCCCAGGACCGCCCCCGGCAGCCAGGTCCCCTGGAAGATCGAGGACGAGAAGAGCGGCTCCAAGTTCGCCGTGAAGGTGGGCCGCGGTGTGCTCTGGGGTGTCGTCGCCCTCGCCGCGATCACCGGCATCCGTTCGTGGTTCTGGACCCCCGCCCCGCCCAAGCCCGCCCCCACCAAGGTCGACAGCGGTCCGCAATACCCCGTCCAGGAGGCCCAGGCGGTCGCCGCGCGCTTCGCGCGCTCGTATCTGACCTGGGACGAGGCCGACCCGCAGGCGCGGGTCGGCGCCCTGGCGCGGGACATGCCCAGGGGGGCCGAGACCGCCGCCGGCTGGAACTCCAAGGGGCACCAGGAGGTACTCGTCGTCCTGCCGAGCACCGTTTCCGTGCTCGGCGACAAGCGTGCCCGCGTCCGGGTGGACCTCCTGGTGAGCGGCCCGGCGCCGACGGACTCCGCCCCGTCCGACAAGGACAAGGGCGACAAGAAGGACGAGCCCAAGAAGGACGACGCCAAGAAGGACGCCAAGCCCGCCTCCGCCACCCGGTGGATGGGTCTGGAGGTTCCCGTCGTCCAGGCGTCCGGCCGCGTCGTCGTCACCGGCGAGCCCGGCATCGTCGGCGTGCCGAACAGCGGCCCGTCCGTACCCGCGCCGGCCGCCAAGAGCAACGACATGGAGTTCAGCGACAAGACCCGCGGTGTGGTCGAGGAGTTCTTCTCGAAGTACGCCGCGGGCGAGTCCGACTCGGTCGCCGCGCCGGGCGCCTCCATCCCCGCCCTGCCGTCCGGCATGACGCTCGGCACGATCCGCAACTGGACCGTGGACGAGGGCAGCGGCACCGACCGCGTCGGTACGGCCGTCGTCATCTGGAACGTCGGCGGGGCCGAGATCGAGCAGACCTACCGGGTCAAGCTCACCCGCGTGGCCTCGGCGCAGGCCGAGCGCTGGCAGGTCGCCGAGGTCCACGGCGGATTCACGCCGTAGCCGGTCCGGCCTGCCGCACCGCCGATACCCCTTTCCTCTTCGCCGGTCCGCCGGCCTTCCATCCATTCACCGCTGCCCGTCTCACCGTCTCATCATGGGGGAATACCGATGCAACTCGCGCTGACCACTGGGGCCGAACTCCAGACCTGGGTGATCATGGTCGCCGGAAACATCTTCCTGATCGTCCTTGCGGTCAGGGCCGTCGGCCACTACGCGAAGCGTGAATGGGGCGAGCTCCTCGGCCACTTCGTGGCCGGAGTGGTCGTGGCCGGCTTCGTCTTCTCGTCGGGAACCGCGAAGACCATGCTCATCGCGATCTGGAACAAAGTGGCCGGTTCATGAGGGTGGGGCACACCTTCACCCGCCACTTCGACCTGGAGACGCGGCAGCACGAGCTGTTCGGCATGGACCTCGGCGAGGGCCCCTCGCGGCGCGTCCTGGTGACCGGTGCCGTGATCTACACGGTGTGGGTGGGTGGGCTGCTGCTCATCCTCGGATTCCCGTCGAAGTTCTTCTTCACTCTCTACTTCGCCCCGCCCGCGCTCATCACCTTCTATGGCGCGCAGCGCTCCCGGCGTAACGAGCGGCGGTGGAACCTGACCCAGTGGGCCCTGGCCGTCCGCTATCTGACGGTGGGCCACCGTCCCGTCATCAACGGCGGCCGTCGCGCGGCCGACCGCAGCGAGTGGCTTCCGCTCCGGGCCCGGCTGGGCGAGCGGACGGACGAGTTCCTGGCCCTCCCCGGCATGGGCGTGTTCGAGGGCGCCCTCGGTGGCGAGGAGCCCAGGCCGACGGCGGGCCGCCCGGCGAAGCTCGACGCCCGGCCCCGGCTCTACGGCCCGGACCACGTCTACCGCGCGCGGATGCGCGGCCTCTCCGCGAAGGAGCGCAAGGCCGCCGAGCGGGCGGCGGCTCAGCAGAACGGCCCGCACGCGGCCCATCAGGCATGGACGGGCAGTGCGGCGCACCGGCCCGGCCCCGAAGGCACGTAAAGGTACCCGACAGTGAAGTTGTTCAAGGGCATCGCCCGTTTCCTCGGCGTCGAGGGTGACCGTTCCGCTCCACCGCCCCGCTACGTCGCCCTCGCGGACGGCCTGATCGTCACCGAGACGCACGCCGAGGCGTGGTTCGTCCTCGCGGGCTCCAACACCGACCTGATGTCGGAGAGCGCCCGGGACGCCGAGCACGACCAGGCCAGCAGCGCGCTCGCCCGCACGCTCTCCGGCTACGACTGCCACCTCAGGGTTCTCTGGGCGCCGCTGAACTCCAACGAGTACCGAGAAGAGGCGGAGAGCCTCTTCTCGGCCGGCGACTACGCGGCCTGGGCGGAGACCCGCATCGAGCGCCTCGACGACCTGGAGCTCCCCACCCGGCTGCTGCTGCTCGGCGTCCGTATCCAGGAGCGCTCCACGCAGGCGAAGGCCCGGGGCAGCCGGGGCGTCCAGGAGGCCATGGGCATCGGCTCCACGTCCGTCTCCCCGAAGGAGCTCGCGCGGCTCGACGCCCTCACCCGGCGCCTGGGCCGCCAGCTGGAGACCACGCCCTGGAAGGCCCAGCCGGCCACCGTCGAGATGCTGGCCTGGATGATCGCGCGCGAGCAGCGCCGTGGCGCCCCGCTGCCGACGCCGGACGGCGACGGCACGATCACCGGCGCCAAGCTGGCCCAGCTCACCCGCGGCCGGGTGCTGCCCTACCCCGACCACCTGCGCATCGTCGACCAGCGCGGTGAGACGTCCGCGTGGACGGCGGTGCTGACCATGGACGGCTTCCCGGAGGAGATGGAGTCCCCGGGTGCCGGCGAATGGCTGCGGGCGGTCGCCGAGATCACGTACGTCCCCGAGTACACGGACGACGACCTCGACCGCGACATCCACGTCAAGCCGGTCAACGCCGAGCCGTCCGTCCGCTTCAAGGTGCTGCACAAGCGGGACGCGCTGAAGCAGATCGACGAGGTCCGCCGGCTCGCCAAGGAGCAGCGGCAGAGCGCCGCCAAGCACTCCGCCGGCGAGACCGCGCAGGAGATCGAGGAGACCGAGGAGACGATGACGGCCCTCTCGCGCGACATGAAGCGCGAGGACGTCACGCTGCTGGAGGACCACCCCCGCCTGATCATCAGCAGTGACGTCTCACTGGAGGACCTGCGCAACCGCTGCGACGCGGTCATCGGCTTCTACGGCGGACTGGGAATCGAGGTCAGCGTCGCCGCCGAGGAGCAGCGCGAGCTGTGGCTGGAGTCCCAGCCCGGCGACATGCTGCGGGTGCCGGACCTGGTGCACACCCGCACGGTCGGCGCGTTCGCCGGCTCCTGGTTCTGGGGCGGCGCGTCGGTGGGTGACGACACCGGCCCGATCATCGGCTATCTGACCGGTTCGACGCCCGGCGTCGTGCGCAACGACCTCACCGGCGGCTCCGAGCGCGGCGACGCCACGACCACGGCCTTCATCGGCCGGAGCGGCCGCGGCAAGACGACCGCCATGATGCTGTCCCTGCTGGACTCGGGCTTCCGCGGCTCCTTCGTCCTGGCCCTGGACTTCAAGGGCGACATGGGCGGCCTCGTCTCGGCCGGCCGGCGCTACGGCCTCAACGCCCACCTCATCGAGACGGGTTCGCAGTTCGCCGGCGTCGCCGACCTGTTCACCCTGCTCTCCGGTGAGAGCGCCGAGCGCGCCCAGACCGAGGTCCCGGCCCAGCTGGGTATCGCGCTGCCGCAGCACCTGCGGATGCGCGGCGCGGAGACCCCGATCCAGAGCGCGGTCAACGAGGTCATCGCCGAGGGCGACCCCGCGACCTGGAAGGTCATCGAGCGGCTGCGGAAGTCGGACGACGAGCTGAGCCGCGAGGCGGGCGACGCGCTCTACGAGCTGTCGCTGACGGGCCTGGGCGCGCCCTTCATGGGGCGGCCGTCCGGCACCACGCTGATCACGCCGACCCCGGGCATCTGGGTCGTCCAGGTCCCCGGCATCACCCTGCCGTCGCCGGACGACGACCGCGACGACTGGTCGGTGCACCAGCGCCTGTCGGTGGCCCTCGTACACTCGCTGCTCGCGTACGGCATCAGCATGGCCGGCCGGAAGGACCTGCGGGGCCTGCGCAAGGTCGTGGCCGTGCCGGAGGTGCACGTCCTGACGGCGACCCGCGAGGGCAGCTCCTTCCTCCAGTACATCGCCCGTGTCGGCCGCGCGCTGCACACCGCGCTCGTCGTCGACACCCAGGACCCGGAGTCGCTGGCGAGCCTGACGGGTCTGGTGGAGCAGATGACCACCGTCTTCGGCTTCCAGCTGACGACGGCCGAACAGCAGGACGCCATGGCCGCCCTCCTCGACCTGCCGAAGGGCGATCACACGCGTCAGCTCATCCAGGCGATCGGCGTCGACGTGACGCAGGAGATCCGCCACGGCCACTGCATCATGCGCG
The DNA here is from genome assembly GCF_054551825.1 of Streptomyces sp. L500. NCBI lineage: Bacteria > Bacillati > Actinomycetota > Actinomycetes > Kitasatosporales > Streptomycetaceae > Streptomyces > Streptomyces sp. L500. The sequence goes on along the minus strand of NZ_JBTOLC010000003.1, from coordinate 19,933 downwards.
ACCGGCGCTTCAGCAGCGCGACGGTGCAGTTCGACGTGCCGTCGCTGGAGATTCTCGAGCTGCTGAACACGACGCCGAAGACGACCGGTATCGGGGCGGAACCGCCGCCCTCCGTGTCCATGAGCAAGTCCGAACCTCAGGAGGCAATCGCATGAAGCGGATGACGGCCGCGGCCGTGGCGGTCGCGTCGGTCCTGGTGATGACCGGGTGCTCGTCGTCCTCGGACGGCGGGAAGGACGGCGGGGACGGCAAGAAGCCCGGCGCGGGGGCGTCCAAGGAGCCGGAGGCCTTCGGCAAGGACGAGGCGGCGATGAAGGCCGTGGCGGTCAAGTACCGGCAGGCCGTGCACCAGCGGGACTGGCGTCAGGCGTGCGAGTTGTCCACCCAGCAGGGCCGGGACGGCAAGTCGGTGGACGACTGCGCGAAGGCCAACATCGCGGGCGATGGTGACGCCAGCCCGGCCACGGTCGTCGTCGAGGGAACCCCCGAGACCGTTCCGGCGATCGACCGCTACCTCGCGGGAACCGGCCTCATGGTGACGACCACGTTCACCAACAGCGAGGGCCGTCACGCCGAACGGGTCGCCCTGCGCATGGTCAAGGAGGGTGCCGCGTGGCTGGTCGAGCAGGACGCGGACATCTATGACTCCGAGATGCGGCATGCCGACCCCGTGCGCGACGCCCTCATGAGGTCGAAGTGAGGATTCCGCGGCTCCGTACCCTCGCCATCCCTCTGGTGGGGACACTCACCACCCTGATGGTGACGGGCGGCGCCGCCTCCGCCAAGGACACGTCCAAGTACAACCCGGCGGGCATGGGCGTACTGCTGCCCTCGCCCAGTACCCGCCCCTCCGGGCAGTCGGGGACGCTGTTCGAGCGCTACAGCGGCAGCGGTCTCTACCAGCTGGATTGCCAGCTGGGCTGGGACGAGATCGGCTACCAGATCCAGCAGGGCATCGCCGTCATCTTCATGGGCCTGACGGTCCTGGTCGGTCTGGCGGCCGTGGTCGTCGTGCAGTGGGCCATCAAGTTCACCTCCGTCAAGGAGCTCCAGGAGGCGATCACCCACGCCATCTCGGGCGCCGCCGGAGCCGTCTCCGAGACACTGCTCCCCACCGCCCTGGCGGTGGGAGCGCTGGTGGCGTGGGTCAATCACAGAAAGGCCGGGGGCAGCGCCCTCAGCCAATTGGGCTGGGTGGCCGCGTCGGGAATCCTGTCGGCGTCACTGCTGACCACGCCACAGGCGTGGGTGGGCGGAATCGACTCCGTGCGCAGCATCGGTAGTTCCGTCGCCATGGAGGCCACCAGCGCCGGTATGGGCAAGGAGACCAAGGAGCCCATCGACATCGGGGGCGATGTGGCCTTCAACGGTTCGACGCAGGACAACATGCTGCGTCAGTCGGCGGACGCCATCTGGCGTTCGTACGTCGTAACGCCCTGGTGTGTTGCCGAGTTCGGAAACATGAACGTGTGCAAGGAGTACGCCCAGAAGCTCTGGGACGAGAAGGGCGATGACACAGGTGCCCGCGAGGATTGGCTGAGTAAACACGTCTGCTCCGACTGCGTCGGAGACCCCGCCGTCAACTGGCGCAAGGGCAAGAACGCCGGCCGCGTCCCCGTCACCATCGCCGCCTTCGTCTGCGTCGTCCTCTTCGCAGCCCTCGCCATCGCGCTCGCCTTCGCCTCCCTCGCCTCGCTCATCGGGGCGCTGATGCTGCTCCTGGCAGGGGTGATCTTCGCCTGTATGTGGGTGATCCCAGGCAGACCGAGACAGTGGGGAATCCGCTGGTTCGACATGCTGCTGGGCTTCACGCTCCAGTCGTTCGTCAGCACGATGGTGCTCGGCTGTGTGCTGATCCTGAACACCGCGAGCGTCTCCATGATCGGCAAATACGGCTGGTTCGCCTCGGCGGGCATCAGCATCACCAGCGCGATCGTGGCGTTCAAGTTCCGCGGCGTCATGGAGAGCATCGTCGGTGTCACCGGCGCCATGAGCCCGGGAGCCTCCGCGTTCGGTTCGGCGATGGCGCGCGGCGCCGGAAGGCTGGCGGGGCGGGCCGGGGGCTGGACGGCCAAGAAGTCCCTGCGCGGCGCCGGAATGGCGGGCAGGGGCGCGGGCCGGATGGCGATGGCCGGTGCGCGGAAGGGCGCCCAGGCCTTCGACGAGAAGGTCTCCCACATAGGCAAGGCCGCGGCCATGGGTTCCTGGATGGCCAAGAACCCCGCCGTGCCGCTCAGCCCCGGCACCGGCGTCAAGTCCCGGGGCGGCGCCGCGCAGGGCGCCTCGGGCGCCGGGCAGGACACCTCCGGTCGGCAGGGCGCGGCCGGTACGGCCGGGCGGCGCGGCTCCGGTGGCGGGTCCGGCGCGGGCACGTACCGCGGCGGTGCCGGCAAGACCGCCGACCTGCCGACGCGGCGCACCACCCCGGTGGGCACCGTACGGCCGCGGTCCGCGGCCGGAGCGGCGGAGCGGGAGAAGGCCCATGGCCGGAACGCGAACGCGTCGGCACAGGCCGGCCGTACGGGGGCCGCGGCGCAGCAGCAGGCCGCGAACCGGCGCCGTCCGTCGCCCGCGCGGCCCGGTGGGGGCAACGGCCAGGACGGCTACCGCTTCCGCTCGGCGCCGCCGCCGCGCAGCGTGCCCCGGCAGCAGCGCATCAGTGACGGTCGCCGCGCGGCGGCCGTGGCCCACCGGAACGGTGCCGCGCAGCAGCGTGACCGCCAGCCGCAGAATCGTTCCTCCTCCGGTGCCGCCACCGCGGCCCGTACTCCGGCCCCCGGCCGCCGTCGCAGGAGGGGGAACGGCTCATGAGCAAGGCGGACAGGTCCAAGGACTCCGCCGAGTGGCGGGAGCTCCTCAAGGCCGGATTCGAGTACGAGTACCCCGAGGAGATCGAGCAGGCCCCCAAGCGCTCCTTGCGCCGGCGGGCCCGCAAGATCTACCGGCAGGACCAGAAGGCCGAGCTCAACCGGCGCATCGCCGAGGAGCGGCGCCGCGAGCCCGTCACGGCCGGTGGCGCGGTCGTCGTGGTGGTCTGCCTGCTGCTCGTCGGCCTGGCCGCCAACCACTGGTGGCCCGATCACGCCGGGGCGCCGTCGACGGTGGTCCAGGCGGGCGGGGACGCGCCGGGCACGGATGCCGCCCCGGGCCGGGGCGTCAGCCCCGGCCCCGTCGCCTCCCCGTCCGCCGCCCTCCCGAAGGCCGACCTCAGCACCCCCGAGAAGACCGCCGAGGGCTGGGCGCGCGCCTATATGACCCGCAACCCGCCCGTGGACAAGGACCAGAAGGTCCCGGTCCGGCGGGCGGCTCCGTGGATGACCGAGGCGCTGGAGAAGAACCTCGAGCAGTTCGACGACAAGGCCTGGTACCAGCTGGTGGCCGACGGCGGCGTGGCCACGGTGGACAAGGTCGCCGTCGGCCCGGCCGACGACGACCGTGTGCGCAAGCAGGCGGACACCCCGACGCGGGTGTGGCGGAGGGTCACTGTCGACACCACCGTCGCCGGCTACCAGAAGCACAACGACACCAAGGTCTTGCTGACCGAGATCACGCGCGGCGACGACGGCTGGCGCGTGGGCAGGGTCCTGGGGGTCTGAGTCGTTGGACGGACGTGAGGCCCTCGCCCTGGCGGCGGGGGGAGCCCGGCGTGCCCTCATGGTCAAGCTGGGGATACCGGTCGCGGCCCTGTTCATGGCCTTCCTGATCCTGCTCGGCGCGTTCGCCGGCATCGGCGGTGGCAGTGCCTCCGCCTCTGCCTGCGGCAAGCCCGGCCAGCCCGCCGACGACGGGGCCAACGGCCGCGGCGGGGACGAGACGGGCGGGGCGGGCAAGGAGCTGCGCAAGCGCCAGGTGGAGAACGCGAAGATCATCGACCAAGTCGCCAAGGACGGGAAGCTGCCCGGCCGGGCCACGCTCATCGCGCTGATGACGGCCCTCGCGGAGTCGCAGCTGGACAACATCAACTACGGCGACCGGGACTCGCTCGGTCTCTTCCAGCAGCAGTGGTCGACGGGCTGGGGCACCAAAGAGCAGATCATGGACCCCAAGTACGCGGCCCACATGTTCTTCTTCGGCGGCGACAGCGGTGACCCGCCGGGGCTGACGAGCTATGCGTGGGAGGGCATGTCGCTCAACGACGCCGCCCAGAAGGTGCAGCGATCCGGTTTCCCCGACGCCTACGGGCCGAAGGAGACCCAGGCCCGCAGCATCGCGAAGGAAGCCGGCATCGATCTGGAGCGCGCGGGCGACAACCACCCGGGCCGGCCGGGGCAGTCCGGTAACAAGCCGGCGCAGGACGGCCACCCGAAGCCTGACGGCGGTCCGGGGAACTGCAACACCACCGGCAATGGCAACGGCACCCCCGCCGCACCCGGCGAACCGTTCCACGACGGCGCCTCGGGATGGCCCGCCAAGGTGGCCAACCGCCGCTCGACCGACGACGCCATCGCGTGGGCCAAGGCCGAGGCGGCCAGCCACCGCGCGGACTGGTACCAGAAGTGTCTGGCCTTCACCTCGATCGCCTACGGCTGGAACTTCTCCGGCACCGATTACGCCATCGACCACTACACGCAGATCATGCCCAAGGACATGCGGCACGACGGCGACCGCAACCCGCCGAAGGGCGCCCTGATGTTCTGGGACACCGGGCACCGGGCCGGACACGTCGCGATCTACGTCGGGGACGGCAACATCGCGTCCAACGACATCGAGGGCAAGGGAGAGATAGCCATCGTCCCGGCCACCGCGATCGAGACGAAGTGGGGCGCCAAGTACCTGGGCTGGTCGCCCCCCTACTACCCCAACGCGGGATGATCCTGATGATGACGGTGCGGCGGAACCGAAGGGGACCGGCGGGAAGTAAGGATTGATTGGCCATGCCTGTTGTGACGGACCTCGACTCGGTCCCCCTGACGCCCGTGTACACGATCGTCATCAGTGCCACGGGGGAAGCCACTGTCGACGGGGAGCAGGTCGAGAACCTGCCCGGGCAGGACGCGCGTACCTCGGCCCTCGCCGACATCCGCGTCCGGGCCGCCCGCCGGGGGCACCCGGTGCGGATCAACGCCAAGGAGCCGGACGGTTCGGTCTGGCCCCTGATCGTCGATCACGACGGCGCGGTGACCCCGCTGGACGCCCCGCACCCGGCGCCCCACCCGGCACCGGCGCCGGAGCCTGCCGCGCCGCTGCCGCCCCGGCCGCTCGAACCGCTCGCCCCCCACCACGCCGCCGTGCTCGGCCGGGTCGTCGCCGCCGAACTGCGCGGCGACCTGGCCGGGGCGGCCGCCGCGGCGGAGGAGCTGGAGACGGCGCTGACCGCCGAACTCGGCCCCCTCCACCCCCACGCCCTCGGCGCGTTGGCCACCCGCGCCTGGCTGTCCCTGCTGCTGCGCGACGACTGGGCCGGTGCCACGCGGCTCCACCTGCTCACCGCCGAGCGCCGCCGTCAGGCCGGCCCCCCGGACGCCGAGACCCGCCGCGCCGCCCGCAACGCCCACGCCGCCTGGGCCCTGCTGCGGACGACCGACCCGTCGGCCGCCGAGGCCCTGCGCCCGGAACTCGCCCGGGTCGCCCACCTGACACCGTGACGGGGGTGGGGCTCCCACGGGAGCCCCACCCCCGTCCCCGTCCCTCCGGAAACCCCGGACAACGCGAAGGACCCCAGGCCATCGGCCTGGGGTCCTTCCGTCAAGAGCGGGCGACGAGAATCGAACTCGCGCTCTGAGCTTGGGAAGCTCATGTTCTACCATTAAACTACGCCCGCGCGAAGGCCCCTCAGGGCCTCGCATCGTCGCACACTCTACCCCATCGAAGGTCTCCGGCGCACTCGCCCGGGGGCCTTCCTGTCGTGTGAGGGCGCTGTGGGGGCGATGGGGACACCGGCGTGGCGGGCGGGAGTTGGGGCGTACCGTGGGGGGATCGGCAAACGGCGAGGGGTGTCGGGGTGCCGCGTTCCGGCCGGTCCGAAACATCCCCTAATGTGGCTTTTGTCGTTCACGTACCTGGGGAAAGGGAGCTCTATGGAGCGCACCGTCGTCCGTTGTGCCGAAGGGCACGTGTTCAGCACCGCTTCGTTCCCGATGCAGAATCTCGGACCCGGCCGGCTGGGCCCCGGACGGCTGCTGCGCTGCCCCCGCTGCGCGCGGCTGCGGCACTCCGTCCCCGTGGCGCCCGAGAAGGGCTGACGTCCGGCGCGGTCTTCGATCACCGGCCCCGGCCCCGGCCCGTCCGGGGCCGGGGCCGCGTTGTCAGGTTGTCCGGCTTCTTTGCGTATCCTCGAGACGTGCTTCTCTCAGACAAGGACATCCGGGCCGAGATCGACGCCGGCCGTGTGCGGATCGACCCGTTCGACGAATCGATGGTGCAGCCGTCGAGCATCGATGTGCGGCTTGACCGCTACTTCCGGGTGTTCGAGAACCACCGGTACCCGCACATCGACCCCGCGGTCGAGCAGGCGGACCTCACGCGTGAGGTGGTGCCGGAGGGCGACGAGGCGTTCATCCTGCATCCGGGCGAGTTCGTGCTGGCCTCGACGTACGAGGTGATCACGCTTCCCAACGACGTCGCCTCGCGGCTCGAGGGCAAGTCCAGCCTCGGCCGTCTCGGTCTGCTGACGCACTCGACGGCCGGCTTCATCGACCCGGGCTTCTCCGGGCACGTGACGCTGGAGCTGTCGAACATGGCCACGCTCCCGATCAAGCTGTGGCCGGGGATGAAGATCGGTCAGCTGTGCATGTTCCGGCTGACGTCACCCGTCGAGCATCCTTACGGGTCCGCGAAGCACGGTTCCCGCTACCAGGGACAGCGTGGGCCCACGCCCTCGCGGTCCTTCCAGAATTTCCACCGCACGCAGGTCTGACCGTCCACAGCCACGACGGTCCAGGGAACAAGGCGAAGAGCAACGTGAGCGAGATCCGCGAGAACCTGACCTACCCGATCTTCGGGCAGGCCATCCGTGAGCTGGCACAGACCATCGCGGACGACGGCTACGAGCCGGACATCATCCTGTCCATCGCCCGTGGCGGCGTCTTCGTCGCCGGCGGTCTGGCCTACGCCCTGGACTGCAAGAACATCCACCTGGTGAACGTCGAGTTCTACACCGGTGTGGGCACCACCCTCGAGATGCCCGTCATGCTCTCGCCCGTCCCGAACGCGATCGACTTCTCGAACAAGAAGGTCCTCATCGCGGACGACGTCGCCGACACCGGCAAGACGCTCAAGCTCGTCCACGACTTCTGCTTGGAGCACGTCGCCGAGGTGCGCAGCGCGGTCGTCTACGAGAAGAGCCACTCGCTCGTGAAGTGCGAGTACGTCTGGAAGAAGACGGACGAGTGGATCAACTTCCCGTGGTCGGTCGAGCCGCCGGTGGTGCGCCGCGAGGGCCAGGTCCTCGACGCGTAAGTCTGTGAGCATGCGAGAAGGGCCCGTCCGGATCCGGACGGGCCCTTCTCACGTCGCGCCCCGCAGGGGCGCGGGGAACTGCGCGACCGGCCACTGACGGCCCGCAGTCGAATGACCGCGCCTCGCGGAGCGCTAAAGCGTGCCGAGCTTGATCAGCGACAGCAGCGCGACCAGCTGGATCGCGGAGGCGCCCAGCGCCCGCGGCCACGGGAGGTCGTGCGACTTGCTCACCATGGACGTCAGCAGCGCGCCGCCCGCCAGCCAGGTGGCCCAGCCGAGCAGCTGGACGAGGGTGCTGTCGCCGCCGAGGAACATCGCGAAGAGCAGCCGGGGCGCGTCCGTGATCGACATGATCAGCATCGACAGGCCGACGGTCGGCTGCCATATGCCGTCGCCGCCCAGCTGCCGGGCGAGGGTGTGGGTGACCGCGCCGAGGATCAGCCCGGCGACGACCATGATCACGCCGGTGATCAGCACGGCGGGCAGCACGTCGGCGAACGAGGCGTGCAGCACGTCCGAGCGGGCCTTGTCGAAGCCGAAGACGGCGAGCAGGCCGTAGACGAACGTGACGATCAGGGCCGGCGCCCACACCTGGTGGTCGCGCATCTGCCAGAAGGTGGCCGACGGACGCAGCACGATGCCGGTCAGCAGGTCCTTCCAGTGCAGCCGGGGGCCGGGCGGCGGCGGGGGCGGGCCGGCGGGCCCGTCGCCGTAGCCTCCGCCGTAACCGTCGCCCGCGCCGTACGCGTCCGGCGCCTCGCCGACGCTGAACTGCTGGGTGCGGCCCGCGTCCTGCCCGTAGTACGGGTCCTGGGGGTAGCCCTGCGGGGCCTGCGGCTGCTGGTAGGGCTGCTGCTGCGGCTGCCCGCTCCCGCCGAAGTACTCCGGCTCCTCGTAGCCGCCCTGCCCCTGCCACTGCCGCTGGTCCCCGTAGCCGCCGCCGGGCGCGCCGGAGTGTCCGGGCGCGCCCTGGCCACCGCCGTACGGAGCCTGCTGTCCTTGCCACGCGGGCCCGGGGCCCTGCGCGTCCCGTCCGCGTCCCATCCTGAATCCAGCCACGCCTTCGAACGTACCCGCTCCGGAGAGCGACCGGAGCCGCCCGCGGGTGAACGGACCGGGCTTTGCGGCCGAGCTGTGACATCCCCTAGGGGAAAACCCAGGGGAGGCCCAGGGGGAGGCCGTCCTACCGCTTGGGCAGCCAGCGGTCGGGCGAGAGCAGCTCGTCGGCGCCCACGTTGCTGATCATGCGGCGCAGGACGGTGAGGGCGGCGACGTACTCCTCGTCCGTGATCCCGGCGTGGATCTCCGCGCGCACCCGGCGCACGACCACGAAGATGCGCTCCTTGGCCTCGCGGCCGGCGTCGGTCAGCACGTAGCGGTCGTCGGTGCCCTCGGCCAACCAGCCACGGGCGACGAGGGCGTACAGGGCCTGGTCGATCTCCTCGGGCCGGTGGTCGAGGTTGACGGTGAGCGCCACGCGCAGCTCCTGCCGCGTCAGCCCGCCCTCGACGAGGTCGGTGCGGTTGAGCACCCACCACTGCGGCTGCGTCACGTCCTGCGTGGCCAGGGCGGCCCGGATGTGTGTGATGACGGCCTTGTGGGCGGCGTACGTCCAGTAGCCGACGGGCTGCCCGGCGAGGTTGCCGTCGTCGGACTTGGGGGTGGTCAGCTGCATGTTCTGCGGCGTCGTCGTCATGTCTTCGACGGTAGGACCTCAAGCATGGTTGAGATCAAGTGTGTTCACCGCCACTGACGAAGGCCGGGCCCCGCGATCGCTCGCGGGGCCCGGCCTCGTACACGGCGCGGAAGCGGTTACTTCACCGGCTCCGGGTCCGGCTCCGGCGCGTCGGCCGGCTCGCCGTCGCCCTCCGGGGCGGCCGGGGTCTTCACGGACTCCAGCAGCAGCTGGGAGACGTCGACGACCTGGATGGACTCCTTGGCCTTGCCGTCGTTCTTCTTGCCGTTGACCGAGTCGGTCAGCATGACGAGGCAGAAGGGGCAGGCCGTGGAGACGATGTCCGGGTTGAGGGACAGCGCCTCGTCCACGCGCTCGTTGTTGATGCGCTTGCCGATCCGCTCTTCCATCCACATGCGCGCGCCGCCGGCGCCGCAGCAGAAGCCGCGCTCCTTGTGGCGGTGCATCTCCTCGTTGCGCAGGCCCGGCACCTTGGCGATGATCTCGCGCGGCGGGGTGTAGACCTTGTTGTGGCGGCCCAGGTAGCAGGGGTCGTGATAGGTGATCAGGCCCTCGACCGGGGTGACGGGGATCAGCTTGCCCTCGTCGATGAGGTGCTGCAGCAGCTGCGTGTGGTGGATGACCTCGTACTCGCCGCCCAGCTGCGGGTACTCGTTCGCGATGGTGTTGAAGCAGTGGGGGCAGGTCGCGACGATCTTCTTCTTCGCCTTCTCGACCTTCACGCCCTCCTCCGCGTCCTCACCGAACGCCATGTTCAGCATCTCGACGTTCTGCTGGCCGAGCTGCTGGAAGAGGAACTCGTTGCCCAGACGGCGGGCGGAGTCACCGGTGCAGTTCTCCTCGCCGCCCATGATGGCGAACTTCACGCCCGCCATGTGCAGCAGCTCCGCGAAGGCCTTGGTGGTCTTCTTGGCGCGGTCCTCCAGGGCGCCGGCGCAGCCGACCCAGTAGAGGTAGTCGACCTCGGTGAGGTCCTCGATGTCCTTGCCGACGACCGGGACCTCGAAGTCGACCTCCTTGGTCCACTGCAGCCGCTGCTTCTTGGCCAGGCCCCAGGGGTTGCCCTTCTTCTCCAGGTTCTTGAGCATCGTGCCCGCCTCGGACGGGAAGGAGCTCTCGATCATCACCTGGTAGCGGCGCATGTCGACGATGTGGTCGACGTGCTCGATGTCGACGGGGCACTGCTCGACGCACGCGCCGCACGTGGTGCAGGACCACAGCACGTCCGGGTCGATGACGCCGTTCTCCGCGAGGGTGCCGATCAGCGGGCGCTCGGCCTCGGCCAGGGCGGCCGCCGGGACGTCCTTCAGCTGCTCCTCGGTGCCCTTCTCCTCGCCCTCGGCGTCCTTGCCGCCACCGGCCAGCAGGTACGGCGCCTTGGCGTGCGCGTGGTCGCGCAGCGTCATGATCAGGAGCTTGGGGGAGAGGGGCTTGCCGGTGTTCCAGGCGGGGCACTGCGACTGGCAGCGGCCGCACTCGGTGCAGGTGGAGAAGTCGAGGATGCCCTTCCAGGAGAACTCCTCGACCTTCGAGACGCCGAAGACGGCGTCCTCCGCCGGGTCCTCGAAGTCGATCGGCTCGCCGCGGCTGGTCATCGGCTGGAGCGCGCCCAGCGCCACGTCACCGCTCGACTCGCGCTTGAACCAGATGTTGGGGAAGGCCAGGAAGCGGTGCCAGGCGACACCCATGTCCGTCTTCAGCGCGACCGTGATCATCCAGATGAAGGACGTCGCGATCTTCAGCCCGGCGAAGAAGTAGGTGAGGTTCTGGAGGGTGGAGACGTCCATCCCCTCCAGCCACGAGACGACCGGGTAGGAGAGGAAGAAGGACGCCTCGTAGCCGTCCACGTGGTGCTGGGCGCCCTCAAGGGCGTGCAGCATGTAGATGCAGACGCCGACGATGAGGATGACGGACTCGACGAAGTACGCCTGGCCGGTGTTGGAGCCGGCGAAGCGGGACTTGCGGCCCGCGCCGCCCGGCCGGTTCAGCTGCCGGATGACGATGAGCGCCAGGATGCCGAGCACGGTCATCGTGCCGATGAACTCGACGAAGACGTTGTAGGGCGTCCAGTCGCCGATGACCGGCAGGAGCCAGTCGGCCTTGAAGAGCTGGCCGATGGCGTTGACGATGGTCAGCAGCAGCGAGAAGAAGCCCACCGCCACGAACCAGTGCGCGACGCCGACGACGCCCCACTTGTTCATCCGGGTGTGGCCGAGGAACTCCTTGGCCACCGTGACCGTGCGCTGTACCGGTTCGTCGGTGCGGGTGCCCGCCGGTACGGGCTGGCCGAGCCGTACGAAGCGGTAGATCTGGAAGAGGGCACGGCCGAACAGCGCTACGCCGACCGCGATGAGGACCAGCGACACGATGATCGCGGCGAGTTGCATGGGAGGGCTCCTCGGACCTGCGGGATAGAGCGGGGATGGAGGATTGGAGCGGGATTACCAATCGGTAACTTATCCAGTCCGTTCGAGACTACTCACTCTCGCGCGCGCGATATACCCGCATCGCCGGTGATCTGCGTCGCGCAGGCGACCCTTCGCAGCGCCCTCGCGGCCCTGGGTGACTGTAAGTCCGACATAAAAGCTGAGCGGGGTTGACTCAGGTCTGTTGACAGGTTCGTCTCCCTGTTGCACCCTTGAGTCTGTTCCACTCAAGTCAGCTGGAGGAATCGACATGGCACGTGCGGTCGGCATCGACCTGGGTACGACGAACTCCGTCGTCAGTGTTCTCGAGGGCGGTGAGCCCACCGTCATCACCAACGCCGAGGGCGCCAGGACCACGCCGTCCGTCGTCGCCTTCGCGAAGAACGGTGAGGTGCTGGTCGGCGAGGTCGCCAAGCGCCAGGCCGTCACCAACGTCGACCGGACGATCCGCTCCGTCAAGCGCCACATGGGCACTGACTGGAAGATCGAGATCGACGGCAAGACCTTCAACCCGCAGCAGATGAGCGCCTTCATCCTGCAGAAGCTGAAGCGCGACGCCGAGGCCTACCTGGGCGAGAAGGTCACCGACGCGGTCATCACCGTTCCGGCGTACTTCAACGACTCCGAGCGTCAGGCCACCAAGGAGGCCGGCGAGATCGCGGGCCTGAACGTCCTGCGCATCGTCAACGAGCCCACCGCGGCCGCCCTGGCCTACGGCCTCGACAAGGACGACCAGACCATCCTGGTCTTCGACCTCGGTGGCGGCACCTTCGACGTCTCGCTGCTGGAGATCGGCGACGGCGTCGTCGAGGTCAAGGCCACCAACGGTGACAACCACCTCGGTGGTGACGACTGGGACCAGCGCGTCGTCGACTACCTGGTCAAGCAGTTCGCCAACGGCCACGGCGTCGACCTGTCCAAGGACAAGATGGCCCTCCAGCGCCTCCGCGAGGCCGCTGAGAAGGCGAAGATCGAGCTGTCCTCGTCCACCGAGACCTCGATCAACCTGCCCTACATCACGGCGTCCGCCGAGGGCCCGCTCCACCTGGACGAGAAGCTCACCCGCGCCCAGTTCCAGCAGCTGACCGCGGACCTGCTGGAGCGCTGCAAGACCCCGTTCCACAACGTCATCAAGGACGCGGGCATCGCCCTGTCCGAGATCGACCACGTGGTCCTGGTCGGCGGTTCCACCCGTATGCCCGCCGTCGCCGAGCTCGTCAAGGAGCTGACCGGCGGCCAGGAGGCCAACAAGGGCGTCAACCCGGACGAGGTCGTCGCCATCGGCGCCGCCCTCCAGGCCGGTGTCCTCAAGGGTGAGGTCAAGGACGTCCTGCTCCTCGACGTGACCCCGCTGTCCCTCGGCATCGAGACCAAGGGCGGCATCATGACCAAGCTGATCGAGCGCAACACCACGATCCCGACCAAGCGCTCCGAGATCTTCACGACGGCCGAGGACAACCAGCCGTCCGTGCAGATCCAGGTCTACCAGGGCGAGCGCGAGATCGCGGCGTACAACAAGAAGCTCGGCATGTTCGAGCTGACGGGCCTGCCGCCGGCCCCGCGCGGCGTCCCGCAGATCGAGGTCGCCTTCGACATCGACGCCAACGGCATCATGCACGTGACCGCCAAGGATCTGGGCACGGGCAAGGAGCAGAAGATGACCGTCACCGGCGGCTCCTCGCTGCCGAAGGACGAGGTCAACCGCATGCGCGAAGAGGCCGAGAAGTACGCGGAGGAGGACCACAAGCGCCGCGAGGCCGCCGAGTCCCGCAACCAGGGCGAGCAGCTCGTCTACCAGACGGAGAAGTTCCTCAAGGACAACGAGGACAAGGTTCCCGCCGAGGTGAAGACCGAGGTCGAGACCGCCGTCGCCGAGCTGAAGGAGAAGCTCAAGGGCGAGGACACGGCCGAGATCCGCACCGCTGCCGAGAAGGTCGCCGCGGTCAGCCAGAAGCTGGGCCAGGCCATGTACGCCGACGCCCAGGGCGCGGCCGGTGCCGCGGGTGCCGCCGGCGGTCAGCAGCAGGCCAAGGCCGAGGACGACGTCGTCGACGCCGAGATCGTCGACGACGAGAAGCCGAAGGGCGGTGCGTCGGCGTGACGGAGGAGACCCCGGGCTTCGACGAGAACGAGAAGCCTGAAGGCACCTCCGACGCCACGACCCCCGACGACGCGGCGAAGGCCGCCGGGTCCGCCGACAAGGCGGCCCCGGCCGGCCCGGCCGCCGGCGAGGAGCTCGTCGAGGTTGGCCTCCAGGCACAGCTGGACCAGGCGCAGGCCGCGCTCGGTGAGCGCACCGCGGACCTCCAGCGGCTCCAGGCCGAGTACCAGAACTACCGTCGCCGGGTGGAGCGGGACCGGGTCGCGGTCAAGGAGGTCGCCGTGGCGAACCTCCTGTCCGAGCTCCTCCCCACCCTCGACGACATCGGTCGCGCCCGCGACCACGGCGAGCTGGTCGGCGGCTTCAAGTCCGTCGCCGAGTCGCTGGAGACGGTCGTCGCCAAGATGGGCCTCCAGCAGTTCGGCAAGGAGGGCGAGCCCTTCGACCCGCTGGTGCACGAGGCGCTGATGCACAGCTACGCGCCCGACGTCACCGAGACCACGTGCGTGCAGATCCTGCAGCCGGGGTATCGGATCGGCGAGCGGACCATCCGCCCCGCGCGCGTCGCGGTGGCCGAGCCGCAGCCGGGCGCCGGCCCCAAGGCCGAAGAGTCGTCCGACGAGGAGAGCGGTGGCCCGGAAGAGGGCTGACGCGATGAGTGACGGGAAGGAGGGACGCCGGGGATGAGCCTCAGCAGGGACTTGCTGGAAAAGGACCTCTACAAGGTCCTCGGCGTCTCCAAGGACGCCACCGAGGCGGAGATCAAGAAGGCGTACCGGAAGCTCGCCCGCGAGTTCCATCCGGACGCCAACAAGGGCGACGCCTCGGCCGAGGAGCGCTTCAAGGAGATCTCCGAGGCGAATGACGTCCTTGCCGACCCCAAGCGTCGCAAGGAGTACGACGAGGCCCGCGCCCTGTTCGGCAACGGAGGCTTCCGTGCCGGGCCGGGTGGCGGCGGCTCGTTCAACTTCGACCTGGGCGACCTCTTCGGGGGCGCCCAGGGCGGCGCCGGAGCCGGCGGCTTCGGCGGCGGCGGGCTCGGCGACGTCTTCGGCGGCCTCTTCAACCGGGGCGGTGGCGGCAGCGCCCGCACCCAGCCCCGGCGCGGCCAGGACATTGAGTCCGAGGTCTCGCTGAACTTCACCGAGGCGGTCGAAGGCGCCACCGTCCCGCTGCGGATGTCCTCCTCGGCGGCGTGCAAGGCGTGCTCCGGCACGGGCGACAAAAACGGTACGCCCAGGGTCTGCCCGACGTGTGTCGGCACCGGCCAGGTGTCGCGCGGCTCGGGCGGCGGCTTCTCGCTGACCGACCCCTGCCCGGACTGCAAGGGCCGCGGGCTCATCCCCGAGAACCCCTGCGACGTCTGCCACGGCAGCGGCCGGGCCAAGTCCTCCCGCACCATGCAGGTCCGCATCCCCGCCGGGGTCTCCGACGGCCAGCGGATCCGCCTGCGCGGCAAGGGCGCCCCGGGCGAGCGCGGCGGCCCCAACGGCGACCTCTACGTCGTCGTCCACGTCGGCACCCACCCGGTCTTCGGGCGCAAGGACGACAACCTCACCATCACCGTGCCCGTCACCTTCACGGAGGCGGCCCTCGGCGGCGAGGTCCGGGTCCCCACCCTCGGCGGCCCGCCCGTCACCCTCAAGCTGCCCGCCGGCACGCCCAACGGCCGGACGATGCGCGCCCGTGGCAAGGGCGCGGTCCGCAAGGACGGCACCCGCGGCGACCTCCTGGTCACCGTCGACGTCGCCGTCCCCACCCAACTCAGCGACAAGGCCCGGGAAGCCCTGGAGACCTACCGCGAGGCCACAGCGGACGATGACCCGCGCGAGGAGCTCTTCCAGGCCGCGAAGGGAGCGTGACCCATGGAAGGAATCGGCCGCCGACGCCATCCGTACGAGCTCACTGATGAGTCGCCGGTCTATGTCATCTCCGTGGCTGCCCAGCTGTCGGGTCTCCACCCGCAGACCCTGCGGCAGTACGACCGCCTCGGCCTGGTCTCCCCCGACCGCACGGCCGGACGCGGCCGCCGCTACTCGGCGCGCGACATCGAACTCCTGCGCCAGGTGCAGCAGCTCAGCCAGGACGAGGGCATCAACCTCGCGGGCATCAAGCGCATCATCGAGCTGGAGAACCAGGTCGCTGCGCTGAGCGCCCGCGTCGCCGAGCTCCAGTCCGTCGTGGACGGCGCGGCTGCGGCGATGCAGCAGCGGGAGGCGCAGGTCCACGCGTCGTACCGCCGGGACCTGGTCCCGTACCAGGACGTTCAGCAGACCAGTGCGCTTGTGGTCTGGCGTCCGAAGCGGGAGCAGAAGAAGCACGGCTGATCTTTTCGGCTCGCGGGCCCGCCCCCCACGTGTGTGGGGTGGCGGGCCCGTGTCGTTTCAGGCCCACGCGGCGGGCACGCGTCGGCTGATCTCGCACCAGACGGTCTTGGACTCCTCGCCGTAGAGGTCGCGGTGCAGCGGGGTGTAACCCCACCGGTCCGCGAGCGTCTGGAGGATGCGGAGGCCGCGCCCGTCGCTGTCGAACGGCCGCGTCGTCGTGCGGATCGCCGGTGTCCGGGCGCCGCTGTCCCGCACGGCCAGCCGGAGGCTCTCCCACTGCGACCAGGCGAGGGTCAGCTCGGCGGTGCCGGCGGTGTGGACGATCGAGTTCGTCAGCATCTCCCCCGCCAACAGCTCGGCCCGGCCGGTGAGTTCGCGGATGCCGTGCGCGGTGAGCGCGGCGCGGATGGACGCGCGGGCGACCTGTACGGCGCGGGCGTCGTGGGGGATGAGGAGTCGGTACTCGAACGTTTCGGCGTGCGGCAGCATGTCGCCTCCTGCGGTGGGGTGTTGGCGGCCGAGCCGCCGGTGTCCTTGTCGCGCATGCGTTCTGGGCATGGCGGTGCGCTTCCGGGGCGGCCGGATTCCGTCGCTGTGTGAGCGGCGGGGCACTCAAAGTAGGGACCTATGTAGCAACTAAGCAAGCGGTTCGCTGAAGTTCGCCCCGCAGGGGTTAGGCGTGGCAAGGTGACGCACCAGGTGCTCTAGATCAGGGAGAGTTGGCGCATGCCGCCCAGGAGTAACCCCACTGCGCGCCAAGTGCGCTTGGGCACTGAGCTGCGCAAGATGCGTGAGCGCACGGGCATGACGGCCCGCGAGGCCGCGCGTCGTTTTGGTATCAGCCCGATGCAGATGAGCCACATCGAAGTCGGTCGAATCGGGATCGGTGAGGAGCGCCTACGTGCGCTGGCTGGCCATTACGGCTGTACAGACGAGGCGTTGGTGGACGCCCTTGTTGCCATGACCGGCAGGCAGGGACGAGGCTGGTGGGAGAAGTACCGAGGTGTCATCGATTCGCTGACCCTGGACGTGGCCGAGCTTGAGCATCATGCTGTGGCGCTGAAGGCGATACAGGTAGTCCACGTTCCCGGGCTCCTGCAGACAGAGCCCTACATGCGCGCCCTATTCACGTACCTGAGCCCGGGCTATGCTCCCGACCGCCTTGAGGCCGTCATCGAATTCCGGATGCGCAGGCGCCAGGTCCTGGAGCGGGCGGACCCGCTTCCGTTCGAGGCGGTGGTGCACGAGGCTGCGCTGCGCATGAAGGTCGACGGGGACAAGGTGGCCCGAGAGCAGCTCGACTTCATCCTCGAGTGCTCGGAGCGTCCTGGGGTCACCATTCGGGTTATCCCATTCGCGGCGGATCGCTTCGCGGGGATGGGCTGCTCGATGCTCTACGCCGAGGGCCTGGTGCCCCAGCTGGACACCGTGCAGATTGATCAGGTGCACGGCAGTGTGTTCATCGACGTTGAGGCGGAACTCGACCACTACCGTGACCGACTGCGCACGATGGAGCGTTCGGCGCTCAGCCCTGCGGCGACGAGGGATTTCATCCAGCGCATCGCACGGGAGATGTGACCTATGCGTCGAACCACGTGGCAGAAGTCTTCGTTCTCCGGAAACGGCCCGGGCAACGAGTGCGTCGAAGTCACTGCGGCCGAAGCCGCAATCGCCCTCCGCGAAAGCGACGAGCCCGGCACGGTCATAGCGACCGAACCGGCCTCGTTCGCGGCACTCATACGCACCGTAAAAGCGGCGGCGCTCCGCGCCTAGGGCGCTTGGCGAAGAGCCGTATCGAGCGCGTGGCGGAACGCGTCGAGGCGGCTGCGGCCGGGGCTGAAGGGCGGCATCTGCCGCACGATCCCGCGCACCGCAGGTGGGGCGTGCTCGATGGCGCGGCGGATCTCCTCGTCGCCGACGCCGGTGTCGCCGCCTGCGGCGAGTTCACGCGCGTGCGCCGCGTACATCGCGGGCGCGAGGGCGTGTTTCGCCTGGTGCGGGGTGGCCAGCGCGTGGATGTAGGGGGCCGCTGCGGAGTAGCCCGCCGCGCGGGCGGCGGCGGTGGCGGCGGGATCGCCGACCTCCCGCGCCGCGGCGAGGGCCGCGAGGGCGAGGGAGCGCAGGGGTCCCTTCCGCAGGTCACCGCGGGCGTAGGCGCGGATGCCGTCGATGGCCTCGCGTGGGCGGGGGTCGGAGGGAGCCCGCGCCTCGAACAGCGGCAGCGCCCGCTCGGCGCGGTCGGCGGCCCAGAGCCCGAGAAGTCGGCGGTCTTCCTCGCTGATGGTCACCTCGGTCACCCGCCCATCCTGCCGCAGGAACCCCTACCCCCGGCCCATCGCCCGCGTGACCGTGATCTCGATGACGACCCGGTCGGGATTGTCGCGCGGCACGCGCTCGTACCGCTCGGCGTACCGCCGCACCGCGTCCGCGACGGCGTCCGCCTCGGTGCGCACGACCGCGCGCCCCTCCAGCGTGGCCCAGCGCTTGCCCTGGTGCTGGGCCACGGCGACGCGGGCGCCCTCGGGGCCGGCCGCCTGGACGTTGGCGACCTTGCGGCCGCTCTTGTCGCAGATGACGCGGGCGATCCGCGCGTCCGGGTCGTACGTGACGCCGACGGGCACGACGTGCGGGGAGCCGTCGGGCCGGAGGGTGGTCAGTGTGCAGACGTGCCGCTCGCGCCAAAAGGCGAGGTAGGCGGGGTCGGGGTCGCGGAGGTCGATCGCCATGTCGGCCAGGTTAGACCCGGGCGGCCGGGCCGCGTGGGCTGCCCGGCCGACCGGGGCGGACGTCAGGCGGTCCAGTACAGGACCGGCGCTGCCGGTGCCGACTCGGTGCCGTCCGCCGTCACCGCCGTCACGGCGTACCAGTACTTGGTGCCGTCCTTGACGCCCGGGTCCTGGAACGTACGGTCCCCGACGGGTGCCTGGTTCAGCTTGGTCGCGCCGCTGCGGTCCGTGGCGTCGGGCCGCTCCTCGGACGTCCAGCGGTAGACGTTGTAGCCCACGATCCGGGGGTCGCCGGGCTTGGCCTTGCCGTCGTCCCAGCTCACCAGGGCGATCTCGCCCTGGTTGCCGGCGCTGCCGACGTTCCACATGACGGGGGCGGCGGGCTGTCCGGGCTTGCGCTCGGCGAGGGTGGGCTTGACCGACTTCGAGTACGCCGACCGGGCCGGCGATATGGCGACGACCGCGTAGTAGTAGTCGTTGCCCTCCTTCTCCGGGACCTGGAGGGTGACGTCGCTTCCGCCGGCCTCGTAAAAGAGCTCGGCGCCGGTCTCGGGGCGTACCGGGGCGGTCTTCGAGCGGTAGATCATCCAGTGGTCGGGGCGGTCGCCCGCCTCCGGCTGCTTCCAGTGGATGTTCAGCGTGCCGTCCGCCAGGGTGGCGGCGACGTCGACCGGGGCCGCGTGCCAGGGGCGGACGATGTCCCGGGGCGTGGAGAAGCCGGATTCCGCGCCGTCCTTGCCGACGGCCGTGATGGCGTAGCTGTAGTGGACACCGCCCTTGTCCAGCTCGGTCTCGTCCACGTGGCGCCCGGCGAAGGGCACCTTTCCGGCGGTGGCGATCACCTGGGCGGTGTCCGGGCCGTCCGCCGTGCGCCAGCGGTAGATCCGGTAGCCGGTGGTGGCCTCGTCCTTGTTGGCGGTCCACGTCAGGACGACGCCGTTCGCGTAGCGGGCCTCGAAGTCCTTGGGCACGGCCGGACCGGAGGCGGCGGCTGCGACGGCCGCGACGGGCGCCGCCTGCGCGGCGGTCGCCGGGACGGCCACGGTGACGGCCGTCGTGGCGAGGACGAGCGCGGTGCCGATGGCCGCGCGGCTCAGGGGGCGCGATCCCCCGTGGAATCGGAACATGGTGAAAGTCCCTGATGTGAGAACGGTTGGCGCCGTTTGGTGGGGGGAACGCCGTAAATGATCTTGGCACAGCTCCGCCCGGAAAGGGGAATGGCTGTACTTTTCGGGCGTGAGGGCTGCGCGGGCAAGGTT